>CALMKE010000073.1 GCA_937867645.1 uncultured Gemmatimonadota bacterium
TCGGGGCGTAGCGTAGCCCGGTAGCGCGCCTGCTTCGGGAGCAGGAGGTCGCTGGTTCAAATCCAGTCGCCCCGACTCCAGCTAATTGAGCCTCTGCAACGACGGTCGTTGCAGAGGTTTTTTTCTTAGAACCCCTGCCCGATCCGCCCCGTGAACCTCCACGGGCCCTGCCGGTCGATCGGACGCGTGACGCCGACCGCGACCGCGCCGCTGAAAAAAGTGACGAGAAACTCGGCCGAGGCGCGCACGCCGTCGGTCGGCCTGGAGAGAGGCACGAGCATTCCGGTCACGGTATCGGGAGTCGCTCCGAGCTCCAGCAGCGCGGCCTCCGCTTCCGGGCTCGATACTTCCGTCCACCCGGCATGAATCCCCGCCGCGATTCCGGGCGCGAGACCCGGAAGGATCAACCGTCCCGGCAGCCGGATGGGCGCGCGCAGGAACGGGAACGTGTAGCCGAGCACGGCACGGCCGAGCGCGGCGCGATCGCCGGCGAACTCCTTGTAGCCGTACGAGCGAAGCCCTTCACTCCGGCCAAGCTCGAACATCGCCTGCGGCACGGGATCGCCGATGAGCATGCCGGCATCAGCGCGCGCGTACAGCTGAAACGGGCCGATTTCCCGCCGCGCCGCGCCACGCGCCTCGACCCGCTGCCAGCGCAGGTCGCCATCGGCGCGGTCGTAGCTCAGGCGCGCTCCGACGCCGCGATCGACGAACAGGCCGCTCACGTCGGGGTTCAGCTCGAGCGACGCGACGGTCCGGACGTAATTCCCTTCCCTTATCCCGCGGTTCGGGCGGAACCCCTCGCCATCGGCGACGAACAGTCCGCGCGAGATGTTCTGTTGCACCGCCCGGTCGGATCCCGGGCCCGCCTCGAGCCGGATGACGGATCGTTGCTTGAGGCCGAGCGTCCGGCTGACGGCCAGCGTCGCGCTCCGGCGATCGAGATAGTCGTAGTCGTCGGTGCTTCCGAGCAGCGCGGCCATCGTCGCGCCCCACGACAGCGGCGGCTGAAAGTCGTTGGTGTGCGCGAGCGCGCGCTCGAGGCGGAGTCCGACCGTCGTGCCGCCGCGCGTGCGCTGCGCGCCGAGCATGCCGCGCGCGGTCTGCTCGGACCAGGCCCAGCCCGCGGAGCCGCGGACGGTCACTCCGGAACCGGCTTCGCCGAAGTCCTTCGCGAGCGCGATGCCGGTGAACAGCCCTTCGACGCGATTGAAACGAAACACTTCGCCAAGGGAGCGCGGAGCAAACCGGAGTCCGGCTGCCCGTCCGCGAGTCGCCCACTCGACCGGCGCGACGTCGTCGAATTCCGAGAAATACACGTCGGTGCTCGCGGCGCCGATCGGCTGCGTCCAGCCGTTGTAGCGCTGCTGCGCCACGGATGACGCGAAGGTCAGGTTGTGGCGCACTCCCGGCGGCGCCTCCGGGCCGCTCCACGTGGAATCGTTCGGCCGGTAATCGTGAAAGCGCGAGACGATGCGAACGATCGTGCGCAGTCCGCCGAACGGCCCGATCCGCGCCTGCAGCTCGGTGCGCTGATACGCCGGCAGCCAGTACGCGCCTTCGACTTCGACGTTCACCAGCTCGACAAAGGACGCGCCGCTTACGCCCGGGATCCGGCTGCCGGACTTGATGGTTGCCCGTCCGTCACGCACTTCGACCAGCCGGCCGCGCAGCCGTACGACCTGCTTCCGCACCACGTCTATGTACATCTCGCCGGAGAGCAGGATCGCGTCTCCCGGCGCGTCCGGCCGCGGCGTGACTTTGACGCGCGCTATCGGGATCTGCTGCCCGCCGGAGAAGAACGTCACGGCGGTGTCGCCGCCTTCGAACACGTAGTACGCGTTCCGGTTGGACGCGAGCGGGTGCACGGCCAGAGTGGCCGCGCTCTCGTTGAACGTGCGGTTGGACGATGCGGCCGAAGTGACGCCGAGCCGCAGGCGGTTGCCGTACAGCGTCGGCGTGGTCCAGCCGCCGAAGATGCTCATCAGCGAGAACGTCGGACCGATGGACTGGTTGCGGTACCCGATCACGCGCTGGTCGTACCGGTCGGGCGCGCGCCAGCGGACGTCGCTCGCCACCTGCTCGAGCTGGGCCGTGCGCTCGCGCCCGCCGGAGTCCACGATGACCAGGGACATCTCCGTCTCGAGCCGCGCGCGATAGGCGTGCAGGCGCTCGGGGACGCGGGCGTTCACCAGCGCGGCGTCCGCGATGAGCCGGGCGAGACTTGCCGTGGAATCGGGCGGAGCGGACGGGACGGCCTGCGCCGCCCCGTCCGATGGAGCCCCAAGCAGAAGGGCGACGAAAACAGCGGACTTGAATGGGGTCACGCCCCGCTACCCTTCAACAGTTGTGCCCGAAGCTATTTCACGAACACCGCGCTCAGTCCTTCATCGTTGAATGTGAGGGTGCGGCCGGAGATAGTGCCGGCGTAGACCTCGCCGTCGGAGTCCGTGAACGTCACGGTCGAGGCGCGAATCGACGGGAAGGTTGCGGTAGCGGCCGCGTGAATCCGATACGCACGATGCCGTAGCAATCGCCCGCAATCGTGCCGGCTCGCCGAGTACGTAATGGCCACGCTCCTCATACGTAGCTCGGCGCATTCACCGGGCACTTTCGCGCGGCAATACTCCCGCGTCATCAGCGACGGAGGATGGCACCATGGACAACCCGGCTGGCATGGACGGCAGATGGGGAGGCGGCTGGTCCCTGGCGACGGAGATCGATTGGGGCGCGATCGACATCGCCGCGGCCCGGACGGACCCCGAGCTGCTGATGCTGGTGAGGCGGGCGGCGCTGCGAGCTGCCCGGCGCACCGTCGGCCTCAGCCACCTGCTCGCCGCGCTCGCCGCGGACTCGGTCGCTTCGGCGCTGCTAGCGCGCGAGCTGCACGACAGCTGGAAACACTTTCACGCGCTGCGCTCATATCTCGAGGTCGCCGAGTACTCCCCCGCGATCGCGGAGGCGGAGCTGGAGCAGCACCGGCGGGCGTCGCCGGAAGGCGTGCTCAAACGCGCGGAAGATGCCGCGGCCCGAATCGCCCAGCTGCTCGACGACGCGGCGCGCGACGGCGCGCTTTTCGGCCTGGTGAGCTCCCGCGCTACGGACCCCGCGCTGGCGAGGCTGGCGGACCGGATAGCGCGCGACCGCCAGCAGCATTCACTGGCGCTGGCGAAGTTCCTGGCGGTGAACGTGGATCTGTCCGGGGAGAAGACCGCCTGAAGCCGGCCTAGAGGAGTCCCTTCTCCCGGACGTAGTCCGCGAGCTCGCCGCGGGATTCGACGCTCAGCTTCGAAAAAATATTGGAGAGGTGCGTGCTCACCGTGCGCGCGGAGATCTTCAGTGCCGCGCCGATCTCCTTGTTCGCCTTGCGGGCGGCGACCATCCGCGCGATCTCGATCTCACGCGCGGTGAGTCCCGCCGCGCCCTCACCCACTGTCTTCGCCGGCGGTCGAAGTCCCAGAGTGCGCAGCTGCTCGCGGGTCGCGTCGAGCTCGGCCGCCGCGCCCAGCCGGGCGAACAGGTCGTGCGCCCGCCGAAGCTCGCGCGCAGCGCGCTCGCGATCGCCGGCTTCGACCAGCGCTCGCGCGAGCTGCCTGCGCATCCGCGCGCCGAAGTGCGGATACTGTAGCTTCTCGAGCTCTTCCGCCGCGCGCTGCAGAGATTTCGCCGCTGCTGCGGGATCGCGATCCCGCAGCAGCGTCAGCAGACCTTCGCTCGCGAGCGCGCATGCCGCGGCCAGCCGATGCTCGAGGCGCTTCGACTCGCTGCGGAGGCGCGCGGTGTGCCGTTCAGCCGTTTCGAAATCGGCCTTGTACAGCGCCGCTTCGGTGATCAGCGGAAGCAGCCACTGCACCGCCCACACCACATGGCCCGCGCGATCCGCGAGCGCGAGTCCGGCCTCGCCGACCTTCACCGCCTCCGCGTAGTTGCGGGTCGCGAGGTGGTAAGCGGCCATGCCGAGATGCGCCGGAACGACGGAGGGGATGTCCACCGGCCGGTCCGCGCCGCGCGCGGCGCCGGACAGCCGCCACGCTTCCTCGAACATCTCGAGAGCGCGCGCGTGATCGCCACGCCACAGGTGAATGGTTCCGGTCCACACCAGCAGTCGCGGCAGCAGCGCCTTCTGCGCGAGAGCGCGCGCGGCCGCGATTGCCCGCTCTCCCGTCGCGATCCCGGTCTCCCAGTTGCCTACGCCCGACGCGTATTGCACGGACAGCTCCGCCGTCCACAACGGGAGCAGCGGCGAGCGAAGCTCGTCCGCGAGACGGGACGCGGCCGAGATGTGCTCCACGACTCCGGGGGCGTCGCTGTCGAGGCCGGCCAGCATCGCCATCCCCCAGTGAGCCGACCACGCCAGCACTTTCTGGCCGCTCTCCTCGGCGAGCGAGACCGCCTTGCGCCCGTGCTCCTTCGCGCGCGCGATCTCGCCGCGCCACGCGTGCAGCAGCAGGAGCGCGCGGTGCACCCGCGCGGTTAGCGCGGGGTTTCCGACTTTTTCCGCTTCCTGCAGCGCGGCGTTGACATCAGCCGCGGCGTCGTCGAACCGGCCCACATCCTGCGCGCAGATGCTCCGGCCGAGACGGATGCGAACGATCATTGCCGGGTCCGTGGCATCAGTCGCCGCCTCGAGCGCCGGGGCATAATGCTCGATCGCTTCCTGCGAGCGTCCCGCCCAGTAGCAGGCAAGACCCATCCGGTGGCGCACCGACGCCACGAGCGCGCGATCTCCCCGGCGTTCCGCGTCGGACAGCGCGCGCGACCAGAGCTCCATCGCCACATCGAACTGTCCCAGCCGCTGCCGGGCGCGCGCGAGCGTCGTCACCAGCTGCCCGCCGGCGTCTTCCTTGCCCTGCCGGTCCAGCTCCTCCAGCGCGGCGGTGAGATAGTCAGCCGCTTCGCGATTGGCGTATTTCTCCATGGCCGTGAGACCAGCCGCGGTCAGGTACCGGACCGCCTTCGGAGCGAGGTCGCCGGACATCGCCCGCGAGTAATGAAACGCGAGCTCGTCGGCGTGCAGCGCCGCCGTCGCTCCGTACAGCGTCTCGAGCGACTGCGCGACCTGCGCGTGCAGCAGCCGCGCGCGCGCTCCGCCCAAGCCGGTGTACAACACTTCGCGGAACAGCGGGTGGGCGAAGTCGTACGCGAGACCTTCATCCCGCCCCGTCTCGATCAGCACGCGCGCGGAGCGCAGCTCGTCCAGGGCGTTGACCAGATCCTGGTCAGCCATTCCGCTGACGGCTCGCAACACGTCGTAGCCTGCGCGTGTCCCGATGACCGCGGCCAGATGGGCAATCGTCTTCGCGTCGGGCGTGAGGCGATCGAGCCGCTCGCTGAGCACCTCGCGCACGGTGACCGGAATGTCGAGCGAGTCGGTATCCCACCCCGTCCAGCGACCATCCCGCTCGACGAGCCGGCCGCTGTCCATCAGCGACTTGAGAGTCTCCTCGATGAAGAACGGGTTGCCGCGCGTCCAGTCGTACAGGAGCGCCGCGAAATGCGCCGTGTGCGCCGGCGCCGCGCCGAATTTCTGCTGCAGGAGCTCGTCCACCTGCGGCTGCGTCAGCGCCTCGACGCGCCGCACCGTGATCGCGCCCAGGCGCAGGAGCGACTGCTCGGTGGTCCGCAACACTTCATTCGCGTCGCGCTGCGATTCGTTGTACGTGCCGATCAGCGCGACGCGCGAGCTCGCGCGCGGCTGCCGCGCGAGGAAGTGCAGCAGCTCGAGCGAGGAGGCATCGGCCCACTGGAGGTTCTCGAGCACGAGCAGAACCGGCTGCTTCGCGGCGAACCGCGTCAGGAACTGGCTGAAGTTCCAGAGCAATCTCGCCTTGAGCTCCGACGGGTCGGCTCCGGAGGAAGCCCGCCGATCGTCGCCGTCCGGGCCAAGGCTGGGGAAAATGTGCCGGAGCTCCGCCGTTCCCCCGCGCGAAAGAAGCGTGAGCTGGGCCGGCTCGAGCGAGCGAAGCATGGGAACCAGGGCGTCGGCAAAGGCGGCATAGGGCACGCCTGTTTCCACCGGATACGCCCGCCCGACCGCGACCGCGAAGCCCATCTTGCCGGCGCGAGCCGCAACCGCTTCGACCAGTCGAGTTTTGCCAACGCCGCCCTCACCCGCGAGCAAAACGGTGCTGGCCGTGCCCGCCGCGGCCGCGGTGAGAACCGCTCCCAGCTCGGCAAGCTCGGCGGCCCGGCCGATCAGGGGTAACGCGTCACCGCCGGGACGTTCAGGCATGGCCGTAAACGGAAGCTTCCGAACAGTGGAAGGTCAAGCGGGATGGCCGGTTACGATTCGCGAACCCTTGCCCGACCGGCTCTGGCGCGGTGCATTTTATGCTTCTTCGAACCCCTATGCCGATGACGCATACCGCGGATTCAGGAGTCGGCGCGGCGCGTGATGTAGTGCGCGCCCTTTTCGGCTCGCCTCCCGAGCGCGGATTCGACGTTCGCTACTGGGACGGAACCGAGGAAAAGGCCGGCGGCCCGCCGCGCGTGCCGTTCACGCTGGTCGTGGCGCGTCGCGGCGCACTCAGGCGAATGCTCCTTCCGCCGAACGAGCTGTCTATCGTGGACGCGTACATCTCCGGCGATCTCGACGTCGAGGGCAGCCTCGAAGCCGCGGTCGCGCTCGGAGACGCAGTCGCCCGGCGAATCCGGGATCCGCGGGCGCTGCGCCGGCTGGCCCGGCTGATCCTGGCGCTCCCGGTGGACGACGACCCGGCGATCCATCGCACCAGGTTCCAGCGCGTCTCGGACTCGCTCACGCGCAAGCGCCGGCGCGGCGACGCCGAAGCGATCGAATTCCATTACGGCGTGAGCAACGAGTTCTACGAGCTCTGGCTCGACCCGATGATGCTGTACACCTGCGCGTATTTCCGGACCGGCGACGAGAGCATCGAGCAGGCGCAGCTGAACAAGCTCGAGCACATCTGCCGGAAGCTGCGGCTCAAGCGCGGCGACCGCTTGCTCGACATCGGCTGTGGCTGGGGCGGGTTGGTCCGGTACGCGGCGAGGAACTACGGCGTGGAGGCGCTGGGAATCACGTTGAGCGAGTCCCAGGCGTCGTGGGGCCGCGAGCGCATCCGCATGGACGGACTGAGCGGTCGCTGCCGGGTGGAGGTCCGCGATTATCGCGATCTGCCGGCGGGTGAGCAGTTCGACAAGATCACGTCGGTCGGAGTGACGGAGCACGTACCCGCGGACGAGCAGCCGGCGTATTTCGCGCGCGCGCATTCCCTGTTGCGGCCCGGTGGAGTTTTCCTGAATCACTGCGAAGTCAGCTTCGACCAGGCGAAAGGCGAGAGCCTCACGTCCAGGCTCGCGGCCAGGGTGTGGAAGCGCGGCGAGTTCATCCAGCGGTACGTGTTTCCAGACGCCCGGCTCGTGCCCGCGGCGCACGTCATCGCCAGCGCGGAGCGGAGCGGGCTGGAGGTGCGCGACGTGGAGAGCCTGCGCGAGCACTACACGCTCACGCTCCGCCACTGGATCCGCGAGCTGGAGAGAAATCGGGAAGCGGCCATCGATCTCGTGGGCGAGCCGACATACCGTGTCTGGCGGCTGTACATGTCGGCCGGAGCGCACCGCTTCCACGCGGCGAAGTTGAACATCATTCAGACGCTCCTGTCCAAGCCGCACCAGGACGGCCGGTCGGAGCTGCCGTGGACGCGCGAGGACATCTACGAGCGGCCCTACCCGAGCGAGCTGAAGGACAAGCTGGAGCTGCGGACGTCGGCCTAGCGGCCGGCTGAATCAGGTCGCCGCGAGGGTCTTCGTGGTGCGGCGCTTGGCGCGCAGCCGCTCCAGGGCGCGCCTGGCCTGATCCCGCCACTGCTCGCCGCTGACCAGGTTCGAGAAGCGTTCGTACAGCAGCGGTCCGCGGTGTGGCGGCTTCGTAAACGTGTACCGCGGCGCCGGACGAAATTTCTCGCGCTCCACCGGGAAGGCGCTCAGGCAGTCCTTCTGCGAGACGAAGCAATCGTACATCTCCCGCTTGAGCATCTGCAGCTCGGGGGGCAGGTCCGCCTGCTTCGCGTCCACGCCGAAGAACGGGATGAACTCACCTACGGTGCGCTCGCCATCCTTGAAGTTGTACGAGGTGAATTCCAGCACGAGCGGCGCGGGCACTCCCTCGCGCCGCAGCATGCCGCACGCCAGGTGCACGGCGAACGCCGTCGCGTCGTGGTCGGTGTGCCCGCCTTCATAAGGATGGGTGAGCACCACTTCGGGGCGGAACTCGTCCAGCAGGTCCGCCATTGCGTAGGCGAGCTCGACCAGCCGGTCCGTGGCCTCGCCGTCCACGACGTTGAGGCAGCGCGTGCGCTCCGGTCCGACGCCCACCAGGCTCAGGGCCGCGGCCAATTCCTCCTGCCGCGCGCGCGCGTATTCCTCGCGCGTCGCGAACCCTTTCTTCTGCGCGTACACCGGATCGCGCGGCGCGCCGTCCGTGACGTGCACGATCAACGCGTTCGGCAAGCTCTTGAGTCGCGCGCCGACCCCGATTGCTTCGTCGTCGGGATGCGCCACGACCACGACGGTCCGCGGCGGTCTTTCCGCTTCGGTCCCGTCGATCAGCCTGTCGATGATCTGCTCGAGGCGCCGGCGCGATGCGCGGAAGCGCGACTCGCGCTGCGTCGGGATCCACATGTGCGGCACATTCGCCGGCATCTGCAGAACCGGGCTCACCCATCCGCCGCCCGCGGTGTGCGGGACCGACGGCGATGCGGCGAGGCTGAACGTCAACGGAGGCGGAGGCGCCGATTCCGCTCGCTGCGAATGCCACTCGCCGGTCGCGGTCGTGATCATCTCCAACCTGGGGGGCGAGGAGACCGCTCCAGCCTGAATTCCCTCGGCGGGATTCTCGCCCGGCAGAACGAGCTTCGGACCCTGCACCGCCGGCTCCCGCCGGTCGCGGATGTTGTTGAAGTTCGGGTCCGCCGATGACATAAAAGCCTGCTCCTCAGCGCGGCGGCCGGCGAAACCGGCCAGGAGAAGTAACTCGTTTGCAAAACTCTGTTTATGCAAAGTGCATGCCCCCTCAGGCATTTCCTGACGGGTGTGACATCACAAATGTGGTGGACGATCGGCCAAGGTCCCGACGCGAATGGGTCGCCCGCCAATCCTCCGCGAGCGGCCGTGTCGAGAGCCGGCTTACCCCCGCGCCGGGAAGGACGTTACCTCGCTAGAGGGATCACCGTTTCCAGGCGGAAGAAGGTCGCGTCATCGCCGTCCGCGATGAGCTTCCGTCCGACACCGAACCCGAGGATGAACCCGGTTCCGTTGTGCCACTCGGCCACCAGCCCCGGCTGAGTCATGCTGAAATCTCCCGAGTTGGCGTAAGCTACCTCGCCGCCGACGCGGAACTGACCGCCGCCGGCCAGCTGACTGACCCGCGTCGTCACGCGCCCGCGGCCCCAGAAGGATTCGCCGCCGAAGTTGTAGCTGGCGAGCAGTTGATAGCCGAGCGGTCCACCCGTGCCCCAATGGTCCAGCGCGCCGCTTATCACCACTCCGTCGCGGCTGTCTGTCACCGCGGTCCCGACGGGCGATACCCGGTCGTCATCGCTGACGAACGCGTAGCCGGCCGTGAACGCGAGCGATCCGCCGGGAAAGTTGTTCCTCAGCCCCGCGTACGGTCGCACCGAAAAAACGTTCTGCGTTTCCGTCGGAAGCTTGTAGGTCAGGTAATAAGACTGCACGCCGACCAGCGGCGACCAGCCCGGCCCACCGGGACCGGCGCTCACGCCGCCGAGGAGCAGCAGCGTTTCTTCCGTATCGTATTCGGCCACGCCGATCGCCGTGGCCTGCCATTGCGCCGCGGCCGGCTGTGCCAGCGCGAAAAGCGAGAACGCAATGCTTCCGAGTATTGCAGCCCGCTTCATTGTCGTTTTCATCGTCCACTCCATTCCGTTTCGTGTTCGAGCGGCCGTTCGCCGGCCGCTCGGTTTTCAGCAATCCCCCGCGAATTGCAAGTGCCGGTCCAATGGGGCCTCGTCAGGTCCGCCAGAATATCCGATTCCGCGTGAAATACTGAGCGATCACGACGACGACCACCGTCGAGACCAGGCTTCGCAGGATGGATTCGCCGGGGGATGCCCGCAATGCCCCGCGCATGGCCGGGATCATCTCCAGCAGCGAGTTCAGGAAGACGGTGTACAGCACGTACACCAGCATCGGGTTGTGACCGACGTCTATCAAAGGCCGGACGACTCTTCTCAGTCCGAGCACGTCCACGATGGCCACCAGCGCGACCATCACCATCATCGTGATTCCGGTGACCGTGAAGAAATAGGACAGCGTATCGGGGACCTTCTTGATGCCGCCCTCGAAGGGGTCGAGCACCAGGCCGAGCAGAAGCCAGAGCGCGCCCCACGAAAAGAGCCGCTGGAGCAGCAGCTCGGTGGAAGACGTCGGCCGCCACGTGAGCACCGCGCCGAGCGCGCAGAGCGCGATCGCGATCTGGGTCGTTTCCTGCACCCAGCGGTTGTACAACCCGACGACCACGAGCGGTGCCATCGCCAGGCTGAGCATGGCGAGCAGAGTGATTCGCGAGGTGCCCCATCCCGGGCCAGCGGTGCCGCCCGGCGGCGGCGCAGGGGATCTCATCCACTGGAGCAGGACGTCGCCCGCAATCGTACCGGGTATCACGACCGCGAGCAGCGTCAGCTGGCTCGGCTGCAACAGCCACGGCGCAGGAGAGCTCCACCAGAATGACTGGATCCACCCCTCACCACGCGCGCCCAGATACAGGGCCAGCGTCGCGGCCAGCACGACCAGCCGCGCGTTGAGGTTCTCCCGGGTGAAATACCACACGATCGAGCCGGCCAGCGCCGCGAACGCGAGGCCGGCGATGATGTCGTCGCGTCGCGTTGGCGTGAACGTGCCGTCGTACACCAGCGGCGACAGCGCCAGGAACAGTATCGCGGCAATCCAGCCGGCCCTGTTCACCAGCGCGAACTTGCGCTCGTCCCAGTCCTTCCGGCGCCGGGTGAATATCAGGAACATGATGAAGAAACCAACTATCGCGAGCGCGCGCCCCTCCTGGGTGTAGCCGACGAAGAACGTGTTCGAGTGTCCGATCAGGAGGGCGAACACGAACAGCATGAAGAAGCGCCGAATGGCGGCGAGTACGATCGCGACCTCGGTTTCTCCGCGCTCGATGCGGCGCGAGAGCGTTATCGGGAGCGCGGCCGCCATCGTGAACAGGAATGCCGCGTACGCGAGATCCCGCCACGTGATGCCCGCGATGTCCACGAGATTTCCCGGCGGTGGAAACTGCCGGTGATACATCCAGCCCGGGAAATAGCTGCCGTGAATGGTGAAGCCGAGCGTCATGCTGATCAGGAACAGGCCGCGCAACGCGTCGAGGCTGTGCGCGCGGCGCGGCGCGGCGACGGGATCTCCCGGCGGCGCGATTCCGACATCGGCGGGAGACGCGCCGACGTCCGGAACGGCCGAGCCGGCTGCGTCTCCGAGCAGACTTCGCGCGGCGACGGCGGTCTGCGGCGGGGGAAGCAGACCCGGCTCGAATCCGCTGGGCTCGCCGGGTCCGCCGCCGTGCACCGGACCGTGGACCACGATCGGTCGCTCTTCCAGGGACCGATCGGCGCTCACGATCGAGGTGGCCGACTTATCGTGCCGCACTGTCGCTCCTTTCTCCTTGCAGCAGCAGCACCTCTCCGCTCGCCTCCAACCGGGTTTGATTCGACTCGGGGCCGGCACGCGACGCGCCGTTGGTGAGCCGCGGATCCGGCACACGCTGGACGCTGAGCTCTATCCCCATGCTGAACAGCACCTGGATCGGCGTCTCCAGCACGCGTACGTGTCGCACGATGCCGGCGAGAGTGATCGGCGCGCCGGTCACGTCGACCGCGATGGCCGAGCCCGGCGGAATCGGCGCGTCGCCGACGACTCTCGCCCCCTTCGCGCTCATCTCCTCGAGGATCACCATCTGTGGCAGCTCGAGCATCTCGCCGGCAGGCTCGTTCATGACCGAGACCGTCGCCGGCAGCCCGATGATCCGCCTGCGGTCGCCGCGCAGGTTGCGAACAACCTCGTGGGTCCGCGTGATGATGTCGATGGACTGGCGATACTTGAGCCGCCACATCGGCATCGCGTGCTGCGTGCAGTGCAGCTCGATCGCGTCGCGCACCTCGATCGGGAGATCGCCGAACTCGACGCCGTGCATGTACACGTCGCCGAAGCGCGAGGGCTCCTGGTGGACGAATCGAACCTCTCCGAACGTCCACACGCGCTCGGTCGCGAGCGGAAGCTGCATGGCCACGGCGGTGCCCGATTCGACTTTATGGGTGGCGCGGAAGCCGAGGCCCGTGGGGTTCAGATCCACCGTGATCGCGGGAAACACCGTCGCGTCGGTGGCGCCCTCGGTACGCACCTGGATCGGAAGCTGCTCCAAGAACCGGTGGTCCTGTCGCTGCTGGCGCATCCGCAGGGTGTGCCGCACGACGTACGCGGCAAAGCTCACGTTCCACAAGACCCAAACGAGATTGACCCAAAACGCCAGCGCGCCCCACCCCGGCGCGGTGTAGTTGATCCAGCCGTTGTAGTACGCGATCGAGGCCCAGATCGGAGCGGCGATCGAGAGCAGCAGCAGCACGAGCTGCGGCGCGTACGCGCTCTTCGGGACCGCAGTCTTCCCCTTCGGAGTCACGTTGAACTTGAGCGGGCGCCTGGTGAAGATGGCCAGCGCCGCCATCATGTACGTCCAGACGCGGATCATCGTAAAGCGCTCGGTCATGAGCAGGTAGCCCGTGCCGCGCGACATCAGCTCGAACGTGAGGATAGACAGAATGAGGTAGGGGACGAGCCTGATGAGGAACTCGCGCTCGCTCCCCGCGACGGGAAGGATGCCGGTAAAGAAGAAGAACAGCGGCATCAGATAGAAGATTGCCTTCTGCCAGCCTTCGAAATACGTCGCGGTCCCCGCGAAGTAGTTCAGCCGCTGCGGAAACGTGAGGCCGCGCTTCGTGAGCGGCTTGATCTTGCGCAGGACCTGCATCGCGCCCTGGCCCCAGCGCAGGCGCTGGACGTGATACGCCGCGGCCGCTCCCGGCGCGAGGCCGTATGCCAGCGTCTCGTTGTGGTAGGCCGACTTCCACCCCTTCGCCTGCAGCTCGATGGTCGTCTCCATGTCCTCGATGATCGTCCTGGAGGCGAAGCCGCCGATGTCTTCCAGCGCGGACCTGCGGAGAATTCCACAGCTGCCGCAGAAGAACGACGCGTTCCAGTTGTCGCGGCCGGGCTGAATGAGCGAATAAAAGATCCGGTTTTCCTCCCACAGCCTGCGGCCCTCGTCGTTCACGATGTGGGTGAAGGAATCGACGTTGTAGAAATCCTGAGGAGACTGCACGACCGCCATCTTCGGGTCGCGGAAGTGGCCGAGCATGCGGTCGAGTATGCTCGGCAACGGCACATGGTCCGCGTCGAGCTGCAGGATGAACTCTCCCTCCGTCACGCTCAGCGCGAAGTTGAGGTTGCCGGCCTTCGCGTTCGCGTTACCGACGCGGCGGATGTACCCGATGCCCAGTTCGGCCGCCATCGCGCGCACTTCCTCGCGCTTTCCGTCGTCCAGCATGTAGGTCCGGTGCGGATACCGGATCGCGCGCGCGCCCATCGCGGTTCTGCGCAGAACCTCGAGCGGCTCGTCGTAGCACGTGATGAAGACGTCTACCTTCTTGCCGGCCGGCGCGGGCCCGGGATCGCGCTGGCGAAGCCGCCATACGAGAAAGACGAACAGGCACATGTTGATGTAGGCCCACGTCTCGGCCAGCATCAAAAGGAGCGACGGGACGATCGCCCGCGGCTCCGTGTTGATCGTGTTCGTCCAGCGCCATCCGATCCAGTAGGTGGCGTACACGACGGCGATAACTGCGACCGTCCGGATCATCCTCTCCCGCCACTCCGGGAGCACCGGCGTGGCGATGCGAACCCTCTCGGCGGAAGGAGTCGTGGGACTGGAGTCCGGAGGGCTCAATTCGTGCTGCATGCGCTTATGGAGTCACTTGTGTGTGTCGCCCAGGACGGCTTGCTGACCCGACCCGCAAACCCTCAGGTATCGACGTCGTGACCTGCCGCAGAATGCCAGTTGTGTGCCCGGCCACATCCCGAGCGCTTGTCTAAGGCGATGCAGCGCAGCGATAAACGAATGAATCGGCGCGGCCTGCTCTTTGCATTTCGGTCCCCAAATGCCGAACGCTCAGCCATGAGCAGGAGCCTGGTGGAAAAGATGCGAGTTGGAAGTCTGATACTTGTCGTCAGCGCGCTGACGGTGAGCGCGCATGCGTGCGGGGAGGCCCAGGAGAGCAACGCCGCCGAGCCGGTGGTCGAGCTCCAGAGCGGCGCTACGCCGCCGATGGTGGCGCGCGCCGAGCTCACGGCAGAGGACCGGGCCTTTTACCAGGAAGCGGCACGCCTCGCCTTGCGGTACATGGAAACCAACTACCAGCCGAGTACAGGCTTCGTGAACGCCACGCCGGATTGGGCGTACACCACCATCTGGGACATCGGCGCCCAGCTTCTCGCCTTTCATGCCGCGAAGGAGCTCGGGCTCATCACGCAGGCACAATACGACCAGCGGACGAGCAAGACGCTCAACACCCTTGAGCGCCTGCCGCTTTTTCGCGGGCTGGCCTACAACAAGGCGTACTCGACTCGCGACGGCTCGATGGGCAACGGAGCCAAGCAGGGCGGCATCGGCTGGTCCGCCACCGATCTTGGACGAATGCTTGTCGCGCTCAAGGTGATAGCGACGCGCGAGCCACAGTACGCCGAGCAGGCGGAGCGAATCGTCCGCCGCAACAAGTTCGGCGAGATCATCAAGAACGGCTATCTACACGGACAACTGATCGGCGCCAGCGGCCGGCCATGGACGTTCCAGGAAGGCCGCATCGGATACGAGCAGTACGTGGCTGCCGGATTCGATCTCTGGGGCGGCGAGGTGGACAACGCCCTGAACCTCCGGCGGAACGGCCGGCCGGTGAAGGTGCTGGGAGTCGAGCTTCTGCTCGACACACGCTGGAACGACCGGCTGCTGAGCGAGCCGTTCTACCTGCTCGGCATGGAGCTCGGACTTACCGGCGACATGCGTAGCCTCGCCGTGAACGTGCTGAAGGCGCAGGAAGCGCGGTTCAACCAGACGGGCCAGGTCACCATCGCCACCGAGGACGCGGTCGGCGTCCCCCCGCACTACTTCTACTACTACTGCGTCTACTGCAACCGGAAGCCGTTCGTCATCGACATCGCGATCCCGGGCCGGGAGATGGATTCACCGCGCTGGGTGAGCACCAAGGGCGCCTTTGGCTGGAACGCGATCCTGCCGAGCGCGTACACGCAACGCGCGCAGGACCTCGTGGCCGGAGCGCGCGACGCGGAGCGCGGCTGGGCGTCGGGAGTGTACGAGAAGACTTCGGCCTCGACGCGCACTTATGACATCAACACGGCGGCCGTCATTCTCGAAGCCGCGGCGTACCAGCTCCGCGGCGGAAAGCCGCACATACAGGCGGCTACGGCCAGCGCGGCTAACTAGCTAGCCGCGTCGCGCGAGACCGATCGCGTACTCCGTCCACCACTGACCCGCGCGCGGGTTGCCGCGGCCGCATTCGCCATCGGACTCACCCGGTAGCTTCACCCAGAGAAAGGCGTCCACGAGCTGGTGGCCGGTCTGCGTCGTGGGCGCGCGGCCCAGCGCGCCCTGCGCGTTGCACCACTCCCCGTTGGCGCTCCCGATTCCGTTGCGGCTCGTGTCGATGATGAAGTGCTTTCCGCCCACGCGCCGCGACACCTGCTCGCCGTAGGCGATGTTGGCCGGATTGGTGATGTAGTTCGAGATGTTGAGCGCGAAGCCGTCAGCCATGTCGATGGCGGATTCCGACAGCCGCGACGCGATGACTTCCGGCCGCTGCCACCTGGCGTGCCCCGCGTCGAGATACACGACGGCGTTCTTCGCCTTGAGCACCTGCACCGCGTCCCGCATCAGCGCGAACCGCTCCGCGCGTTGCGCGGGCTTGAGGCAATCCGCGCCGGCCAGCGCGTCCGGCTCGAGGATGACTACCGCTTTGCGGCCGGACAGCCCCTCGGCGAATTCGCGGATCCAGCGCTTGTAGCCGCTCGCGCTGCGCTGTCCGCCCGCGGAGTAAGAGCCGCAATCCCGGTTGGGAATGTTGTACGCGACGAATACCGGCAGCGCGCCGGCGCGCGACACGGCCGCGACCGCGGCCTGCACGTCGCGGCGGATGTTCGAGTTCCAGTCGCCCATCCACTTCGCGGTCGGCTGTGAGGCGATCCGCTCCAGCGCGGCGGCGTCCGCCGGCCGCGTGCGGCGAAGCTGCTCGGCGCTCCGGCGTGCCGGCGAGTTCGGATCGACGTACAGCCGCGACCCGCCCAGGGGATTCGTGGCCGTGGAGCGCTGCGCCTGAGATGCGACAGGGACGAGCGCCAGCGCCGACGCAACCGCCAGAACGGCGCGCCCGAGCACACGAATCTGTTTGGCGTTCAGTGTCACCATGCCGGCCTCCTCAACCGCATCTCGCTTGCCACACTTCGTTTGACGGACGCCCAACCGGAACGTTTACCGGTCGCGCGCAGCGCTACGGCGTTCGCTTGGCGAGCTCCAGGGCATACTCCGGCCACCATTTTCCGGCGGCGGGCGCGCCGTCGCAGGCGCCGTCCGATTCACCCGGCGGCTTGATCCACAGGTACGCGTCCACCAGCGGGTTCGCCGTGACGGCGGAAGGGGGCGCGCCCAGCGCGCGACCCGGAGGATTGCACCACTGGTAATCCACGGTCGCGCCCAGTCCGTTCCGCCCGGTGTCGATGATGAAGTGCTTGCCGCCAACGAGCGCGGATATCTGCTCGCCGTAGGCGGTATTGAGCGAAGTCGCGATGAAGTTCGACACGTTGAGGGCGAACCCGTCGGCGGTCGAGATGCCGGCGAGGTTCAGGCGACGCGCCATTTCGCTCGCGGAGTGCCAGGCCGGATGCCCCGCGTCGAGGTACACGTGCGCGCCTTTGCCCTTCAGCGCCTGGATCGCGTACCTGATGAGGTCCATGCGACTCGCCTGATCGGCGGCCGAGAGGCAGCCCATGTTGGCCAGCGCGTCCGGCTCGAGGATGACCGCGGCCTTCCGCCCGGCGATGGCGTTCGCGAACGAGGTGATCCACGTCCGGTAGCTCGCAGCCGTCGCGCCGCCCCCGCCCGAGAGTCCGCCACAATCGCGATCCGGGATGTTGTACGCGACCAGAACCGGAAGCGCGCCCTGCGATTCAGCCGCGCTCATCGCGCCGGTTACCGCGCTGTAGACGTCACCGACCCACTCGTTGAACCAGCGGGCCTGGGACCGCACCGCGATCTTCTCCAGCTGATCGGCGTCGGCGGGACGCGCAGCACGCCATTCGTCCGCGGTTCTGCGCGCGTTCGAATTGGGATTGACGTAGAGCTTCTGACCCGCGAACGGATTCGCCGAGCTCGACGGCGCCGGGCTCGATCCGCCCGCGGTCGTCGTGCCGGTACCGGGTCCGACCAGCCCTGCTCCGTCGCCGCCGCAGGCTGCGAGCGCCGTCACGCCCATCGCGCCGATGAGGAACGATCGCGCGCGCGCGGAAATGTCGCGTCGTACCGGCGCGAATTTTCTGGCCCGCTGAAAGCGCAGCGACTTGTCCATTCAGACCTCTTCGGTGGCCCGACCGGCATGGCGATTTCCATCGCTTTAGCCTCGAGGCTTTGCGTCCTCGTCTTTCAACGAGTATGCCGTTTGTCGAAGGTCCGGCCCATGGTGCATGGCCGGAAGGAACACGCTTGTTTGTACCCCATAAACATAAGTGGTTCCGGCCCCTAAAACAAGCTGCCACAAGCGGTTAGTTCACTTAGGTGCCCCAAATGGCAGAAGGGCGCTGAAGATGGAAAGCAGTGGCTCGCTGGTAGGCGCCAGCCACCGCCATCAGCGGCCCTTCTCCGAACAAAGCGCCGAGGAAAGTCAGCGAAACGGGTGTGCCGTCGGGCCGGAACCCGTGCGGCAGAATCACCGCCGGGTGGCCGGTGAGGTTGGTCGCGACGAGCTGCGGAAATCCGGCCACCGACGTCGGCGTCACGATCACGTCCACGGTGTCGAACAGCTTCGCCCATTCGCTGATCGCGCGTGACCGCAGCCGGTTCGCGTTGATGTAGTCCACGGCGGGAATGAAACGGGCGGTGCGAAAGGTGTTCGCCCAGTCGTTCCGCGTCTGCTGCACGAGCTCGTCGTCCCGGTTCGAGCGCGTGAGCGAATCGAATGCCGCCGCGGCTTCGGCGGTGAGGATGATCCGCATCGAGTCGTAGGCGAGCTGGGGCATCTCGACCGGGGTCAGATTGACGCCCAGGCCGCGCAGCACGTCCAGCGCCGCGTCATCGAACGTCTTGGTGCCGTGCAGAGTCCGCTCGCGATTCGCCGCGTCGATCTCCGGCACGTCGAACGCGCTCTTGAAATAGCCCACGCGCACGCTCGCCGCGCGCAGCCGCGGATCCGCGACGAACGGCGGCGCGATCGCGCTCGCGTCCATTCCGTCCGCGCCGCTGATCGCTTCGAGAACCAGAGCGCAGTCCTCCACGCTGCGGCAGATCGGTCCGAGCTTGTCCATGCTCCACGACAGGGCCATCGCTCCGGTCTTGGGAACCCGGCCGTACGTGGGACGCAGCCCGGTGACTCCGCAGCGCGTGGAAGGCGAAGAGATCGAGCCGAGCGTCTCGCTGCCGATGGCGAACGCCACGAGCCCGGCGGCTGTCGCGGCGGCGGGGCCGGCGGACGATCCGCTCGATCCCTGATCCAGCTTCCATGGATTGCGCGTCATCCCGCCGAACCACACGTCGCCCTGCGCGAGCTCGCCGAGGGAAAGCTTGGCGAGCAGGACCGCGCCCGCCGCGTCCAGCCGCCGTACCACCGTGGCGTCTTCGTCTATGACCTGATCGCGGTACGGACCCGCGCCCCAGGTCGTCTTGTAGCCGCGCACGGCGAGCAGGTCCTTCGCTCCCCACGGGATTCCGTGCAGCGGGCCGCGATAGCGTCCGCGCGCCAGCTCCGCGTCGGCCGCGCGCGCCTGCGCGAGCGCGCGTTCTTCAGTGAGCGTGATCACGGAGTGCAACGACGGATCGATCCGCCTGATCCGCGCGAGATACATCTGCGTGAGCTGCGTGGAGGTGATCCGCCGCGCGCGCAGAAGCGCGCCCAGATCCGCGAGAGACGCGAACGCGAGCTCTTCCAGGTTGCGCGGCACCGCGGGAATCCGTGTTCGGGCTGGTGGCGTGCGCCGGGGCTCGGGCGGGACCGCTTTCCCCGGCGGGAGCGGATTGAACGTGAGCACGGGCGATTCGCCGTTCGCGAGCTCGATCGCGTGCAGCGCGCGGATCCGCGCCTCGTTCGTGCGAAGGTTCGACACCATCATCTCGCGCTCGTCGTCGTCGAAGCTGAGTCCGGCGATCTCCTCCGCGCACTTTACCGTTGCCGCCGTGATCTCGGCGCCGGCCGCCACCTGCGCCCACAGCACGCCGGGAAGCAGCGTCGAGCCCAGCCCCGCGGCGGCGAAGTACTCCATGAACGCGCGCCGGTCGTACGTCTGCTCAGTCACTTTATCCTCCGATGAGGACTACGGGTGAAGCATCTCCACGTGCGGAATGTCGTCTTCGATGAACTCGTGGCCGACTGATTCGAATCCGAGCGAGCGATAGAAGCGCTCGGCCCATTTCTGCGCGCCGATGCGAACTCCGGCCCCCGGGTAGTACTGCGCCGCGCCGCGCAGCCCCTCGGCCATGAGCTCTCGCCCGAGACCGGTGCGGCGCACGCTGGGATGCGTGATCACGCGGCCGATCGAAGGCTCGGCGTACTTCACTCCCGGCTCGACGAGCCGCAGATAGGCGACCATCAGGCCGGTGTCGTCCCGCTTGTAAAGGTGCCGCGACCGCCGGTCCACGCCGTCGGCGTCGAGGTACGCGCAGTTCTGCTCGACGACGAATACCGTCTGGCGCAGCACGAAGATGTTGTACAGCTCATCCGCGCTGAGCTCGTGGAACGAGCGCCAGACCCAGCCCGGCATCGCCGCTAGGCCTGGCCGGCGGACTTGCTGAACGCTTCCTCGCCGTCGAACTCCTGCAGCTTCTCGACGTGCATCCAGCGCAGCTCCGTGGTCAGCCGCTGCAGCAGGTCCAGCAGCTGCGCGTCATCCACGTCCTTGCCTCCGGCGCGCGACACGAAACGGCAGCGATAGTGATCCACGAGGCCGACCTTGGCTTCGACCTCGGGATACACCGCCGTTCCGCGGTTCGCGATCCCCGCGAGCTTCAGCGAAGAATCCGCCACGAGTCCCTCGACTTTGCGGCCGAGCTCGCCCGGCATGAGGAGCGACTCCACGAACACGTCCGCGCCCACGACGCGGCGCGACTTCGGCTCCACGCGCTCCACGGATTCGACGAGCGGCGGGACCTTGAAGTGGCCGTGCTCGCGCTCGGCGACGTGGATACAGCGCTTGCCGAGGTTCGCGATCACTTCGTCCGCGAAGCCCGTCGTGCTCGTGGGCGTTCCGGTCCCCAGCATGTCGCGCGTGTGCACGCCCTGCTCGAAGGTGCAGACCACCGCGTGCTCGATGGCGCTCGCCGCCTGTGGCTCGCCGATGTGGCGCAGCATCATCGCCGCGCTGAAGATGATCGCGGTCGGATTCGCGATGTTCTGCCCGGCGATGTCCGGCGCGGAGCCGTGGACCGCCTCGAAGATGGCCACGCGGCTGCCGATGTTCGCCGACGGCGCGAAGCCGAGCCCGCCGGTGAGCCCCGAGGTGAGATCGCTGAGGATGTCGCCGTTCATGTTCGTCGTGACGATCACGTCGAACTGCTCGGGCCGCATCGCGAGCTGATGGGCGCAGTTGTCCACGAGAATGTGCTTCGCCTGAATCTTCGGGTACTCCGGGGCGATGTCCTCGAACGCGTGCTGCAGCATTCCCTCGGTGAGCTTCATGATGTTCGCCTTGGTGGCGCAGTGCACGACGCCCCTCCCCTCGGCGACCGCGAATTCGAACGCGAGCCGTACGATCTTCTCGCAGCCGTTGCGCGAGATGAGCTTGAGACACTGCGCCACGCCGGGCGTCTGCATGTGCTCGACGCCGGAATACAGGTCTTCGACGTTCTCCCGCACGATGACGATGTCGAGGTTGCGATCGCTGTAGGGCGTCTTCACGCCCGGGAGCGTGCGCACCGGCCGGATGTTGCCGAAGGTCTCGAACAGCTTGCGGAGCGTGACGTTGGCGCTCTTGGCGCCGTACCCGATCGGCGTCTCGAGCGGTCCCTTGAGGAGCACGCCGGTGCGGGTCACGGAGTCGATCGTTTCCTGGGGGACGCCGGTGGCGTTGCCTTTCGCGAAAACCCTGGCGCCGGCCTCGCACTCATCTATTTGAAGCTTGATCCCGGCGGCCTCGACCACCCGGAGAGCCGCCTTGACGACCTCGGGGCCGATCCCGTCGCCGGGTATCACGGTGACATGTTTGCCAGTTGATGCGCTCATGGGGCAAACTTAATCGTCCCGCGCGCGTTGATTCCACGCCCCCTAACCGCTACTATGAGAGTCCCTTCCCGTCCGATCCTCGCGCGCGTAGCTCAGTTGGATAGAGCGTCTGCCTCCGGAGCAGAAGGTCGTGGGTTCGAGTCCCGCCGCGCGCACTTGGAAACCCCAGCCAGCAGCAATCAGCCAGCGGCTAGCGGCAGGCGCATATTGCGCGCCCTGCTCCTCGTCGCTGCCTTCGGCGCACCGGCTGCATCCGCGTCGCAGGCCGCACCGGATACTTTCCGGCCCGACACCGCCCGCCTGCGCCGCACTCTGGACTCTCTCGTCCAGGCGCACCACGGCACGGTCGGCTACAGCGTGGTGGACCTCGAGACCGGCGACAGGCTGAGCGCGCGCGGCGACGAGACGTTCCCCACCGCGAGCCTGATCAAGGTTCCCATTCTCGTCACCGTTTACGATCTCTACGCGAAAGGGCAGCTGTCGCCGGACGATCCGCTCACTGTGCTGCGGATAGACAAGGTCCCCGGAACCGGGATTCTCCAGCACCTGCACGACGGAATGGCGATCACTGTCGGCGACGCGGCGTGGCTGATGGCCACCATCAGCGACAACACCGCCACGAATCTGCTGCTCGACCGCATCATCATCCGGCGCGTGTGGGACAAGATGGAATCGCTCGGGCTTCGCAACACCAAGGTTCACGCGAAATCGTTCCTCCGAAGCTCCAGCGTCGCGATGGACAGCTCGGTCAAGTACGGGCTCGGCGTCACCACGCCGAACGAGATGGCGCGCCTCTTCGAGCTGCTTGCCGCGGGGAAGGCCGTGAGCCCGGCCGCGGATTCCGCCATGCTGCACACCCTCGAGAACGGGGATGACTACCGCTTCCTGCAGCGGTTCGCCGGCAACGCGCGCTCGGCCCGCAAGACGGGACTCGGCGACGCGGTGCGCACGGAGTGCTCGCTGTTCTACCTGCGGCACCGCGTGGTCGCGTGCGTCCTCACCAAGAACAACGTGGACAGAAGGTGGATCCTCGACAACGAGCCCAACCTGACGATGGCGCGGATGGGTGAGGCGATAGTGGCGGCGTGGCCGAAGTAACGCGCTGGCGCGAGCTGACCGTAGGACTGGTCGGCCTCGCGGCGATAGCCCTGATCATCCTCGCGGTCATGCTGTTCGCGCAGGTCGGCGGCATCCGCGGGAAGAAGGTCACGCTGTACGTCGCGGCGGACGAGACCGGAGGCCTGCTCGAGGGCGGCGACGTCTATCTCTCGGGCAAGAAGGTAGGAAAGATCAAGAGCGTTTCCTTCCGCCCGCCGTCCACGGACACGACCGAGCGGCTGCTGATCGAGACCGCGGTGCTGGAGCGCGCTCTGCCGCTGATCAGGAAAGACTCGCCCGTTCGCATCGGTCCGCTCGGCACTTTCCTCGGCACACCGGTGCTGGGTATCGCGGCGGGCTCTGCTTCGGCCCCGCCGGCCGAGCCGGGCGACACTCTGTACGCGGACCCGTTTCGAGCGTCCGAAGGAGCGATGGCGCAGCTGGCCGTAGTGGGACGCGACTTCGGCGCCCTCAAGGAAGAGTTCGCCGCGGTGATGGAGGACATGAAGACCGCCCGCGGGACGTTCGGCGCGATGGCGATCCAGGGACCGCGCGACATCGGACGCGTGGGCGCGGACTTCTCGCGGTTCAACGCGCGGCTCAGTCGCGGCGGCGGCACCGTCGCGTTGACGATGAACGATCCGAATTTCGGCGCGCGCTTCGCGTCGGTTCGAGCCAACGCCGACTCGATCGGCCTGCTGCTGGCGTCGGACCGCGGGAGCGTGGGCAAGTTCCGCCGGGACAAGACGCTCGGCGCCGCGGTTCAGGGCGTGCGCGACGAGGTCGCTGCGCTGCAACGAGCGCTGGAGGAAGCGCGCGGCACGGCCGGTCGCGCGATGAACGACAGCGCCGTGCAGGAGGAGCTGGCGGCGCTGCGCCGGCAACTGGACGAGCTCATGGCCGACATCAAGAAGAATCCCTTCCGGTACATCCGGCTCTAGCTTGACCCCGGCGCCGGGCCGACGTAGGTTCGGCGCTTCGGAGGCACTGAACGTGCTTCCTCCCCATTGTACCCCGCAGGACACTCCCCTCCGCACCGACTCTTCCCTCCCGATCTCCTGAGCGCCACGCGCTCGTCATGACGACAATTCCCCCGCAGGTTGACATCTCCGACCTGAAGCGCAAGTCGGTCACCGAGCTGCAGCAGATGGCCGACGGGCTCGCGATCCCGAACGTCGGCACGCTGCGCAAGCAGGAGCTCATCTTCCGTATCGAGCAGAGCCTGCTCGATACGCGGATCACGCTGCGAGGAGACGGCGTCATCGAGCTGCTGCCCGAAGGGTACGGCTTCCTGCGCAGCCAGAACTGGAATTACCTGGCCGGTCCCGACGACATCTACGTGTCGCCGTCCCAGATCAAGCGGTTCAACCTGCGCACCGGCGACAGCGTGTACGGCCAGGTGCGCCCGCCGAAGCCGTGGGAGAAGTACCTCGCGCTGCTGAAAGTCGAGCAGATCAACGGCAACGACCCGGAGCGCGCGAAGGACCGCGTGGCGTTCGACAACCTGCGCCCGAAGTACCCCGACGAGCGGCTGCGCCTGGAGACCAGGGACGGCGATCTCAGCATGCGGGTAGTGGACATCATCGCCCCGATCGGGAAGGGGCAGCGCGGGCTGATCGTGGCGCCGCCGCGCGCCGGCAAGACGATTCTCATAGAGAAGATCGCCAACGCGATCGCCGAGAATCACCCCGAGGTCACCATAATCGTCCTGTTGATAGACGAGCGGCCCGAGGAAGTGACGGAGATGATCCAGACCGCGATCCGAGCGGAGGTGATCAGCTCCACTTTCGACGAGCCGGCGGACAGGCACGTGCAGGTCGCGGACATGGTGCTGGAGAAAGCGAAGCGGCTCGTGGAGCACGGCCGCGACGTGGTAGTGCTGCTCGATTCCATCACGCGGCTGGCGCGCGCGCACAACACAGTGGCGCCGCACTCCGGAAAGATCCTTTCCGGCGGAGTGGAAGCCACCGCGCTGCACAAGCCGAAGCGCTTTTTCGGCATGGCGCGCAACATCGAGGGCGGCGGGTCGCTCACGATTATAGCGAGCGCGCTCGTCGAGACGGGCTCGCGGATGGACGACGTGATCTTCGAGGAGTTCAAGGGAACGGGCAACATGGAGCTGGTGCTCGACAGGAAGATCGCCGACCGGAGGATCTTTCCGGCGGTGGACATCCTGAAATCGGGAACGCGAAAGGAGGAGCTGCTGCTGACGCAGGCGGAGATCAACCGCGTGTTTCTGCTCCGCAACTTCCTGTCGGACATGCCGGAAGCGGAGCAGATCGAGTTCCTGCTCAAGCAGATGAAGCGCACCAAGGACAACAAGGAGTTCTTCGTGCAGATGGCGCAGGGTGGCTGATACGCCGGAGGAAAAGCGCGTGATGGGCATAGACTACGGCGAGCGGAGGATCGGAATCGCGGTCAGCGATCCCTCCGCGATGATCGCGGCGCCCGCCGGGTTCATCGCGCGGCGGAGAGGAAAGCGCGTTCCCGTGAACGAGATCGTCGTGCGCGCGCGCGAGCTGGACGTGCGGGAGTTCGTGCTCGGGCTGCCGCTCGACGGTGACGGGAACGAGACCGGGCGCACCGCCGAAGTTCGCGCCCTCGCGCAGGAGCTGGAGAAGAGGACCGGACTGCCGACGCGCCTCGTGGACGAGCGGTTCACGACCGCGGCCGCGCTGCGAACGGTGCGCGAACTGGGCGGAAGCACCCGCGGCCGCAAAGGCGACGTGGACTCGCTGTCCGCGGCGATTCTCCTGCAGTACGCGCTCGACTCCGCGCCGCGGAGCGCCGACCCGTGATCCGGCTTCTGCTCCTGCTCGTGGCCGCGGCCGGCTGTTCCCGCCCGGAAGGGCCGCCGATTCGCGTGGTGATTCCGGAAGGATCCTCCATGCGCGTCGCCGCGGAATCGCTCGCCGCCGCGCGGCTGATCTCGACCGCGACCGGCTTCCGCCTGTACGGACGGATCGCCGGCAACGACCGCGCGCTCAAGCCGGGGACGTACCTCATGAAGCGCGGGACACCCTGGCCGGAGATCATGAAAGCGCTGGTCGGCGGTCGTGGTCTCGTCCGGAGCGTCACGATCCCCGAGGGTCTCGCGGTGACCCAGATCGCCGAGCTCGTGGGCAAAGCGCTCGACGTGCCGCCGGAGGAGGTAATCGAGGCCGCGAAGGACACCGCGCTTCGTCGCCGGCTCGACGTTCCGACGCCGCTGCTCGAAGGCTATCTCTTCCCCGCGACCTACGCCTTTCCAGAGGGAACCGCGCCAGCCGTAGCCGTGAGCGAGATGGTGCGGCGCTTCGAGCAGGAGTGGGACCCGAAGTGGAACGCAAGGCTGACGGAGCTCGGGATGAGCAGGCACGACATCGTCACGCTCGCGTCCATCATCGAGGAAGAAGCAAAGCTGCCGCAGGAGCGTCCGGTCATCTCCGCGGTGTACCACAACAGGCTCAGGATCGGCATGGCGCTCCAGGCAGATCCCACCGTGCAGTACGCGCGCGGCGTGCACGCCGAACGCGTGACATTCAGGGACCTCGAGATAGACTCGCCTTACAACACGTACAAGTACCCCGGTCTTCCGCCGGGACCGATCTCATCCCCGGGCGGCGAGAGTCTGCGCGCCGCCTTGTTCCCGGCCAAAGCGGATTACCTGTACTTCGTCGCCTACCCCGACGGCCACCATGAATTCCGGCGCACGCTCGACGAGCACAACGCCGTCAGGGCGAGACTCCGCGCCGACAGTAATCGCCGCGCCGCAGCGCGGGCCGTTCCCGCGCCAACCGGCGCGCAGCCGCCTGCCCCGCGTAAGCGCTGAAACGCTGCGGCTCGTCGCCGTAACGGCCGAGCCCGGCAAGGACCTGTCGCGTTGGGCGGGACAGGTCGCGGCCGCGGTTCGCGGCGGCGCCACGATGGTGCAAGTGAGGGCGAAGGAAACGCCGGCGCGCGATCTGATCGAGATCGTCCGGCAGTTGGTGTCGTCGCTGCCAGTGCCCGTGATCGTTAACGACCGCGCGGACATCGCCATCATCGCCGGCGCGGCGGGCGTGCACCTCGGCGCGGACGATCTCCCGGTTGACGCGGTCCGCGCTTTCGCCGTGCCGTCGTTCATCATCGGCGCCTCGCTCGGATCGAGCGCGGAGCTGGAGTCGGCGCGCGAAGCCGATTACGTGGGAATCGGGCCCGCGTTCGTCACGGCTTCCAAGTCGGACGCGGGCCGCCCGCTCTCCTTCGAGGAGATAGCGGCGTTGGAGCGAATGGCCGGCGCGCCGGCCGTTGCCATCGGAGGAATTTCCGCCGCGAACGCCGGGGAGTTGCTGGCGCGCTGTCCGAGACTCGCGGGAGTGGCCGCGCTCAGCTCGCTGTTCGGCGCCGACGACGTGGAGAGCGCCGCGCGGGCTTTGCGGGCCGCCAGCGGAAGATGAGGTCGGGCGCGGACTGGACGCGCTCGCCGCGGCGATTGTGCCGCTTCCCGCGGTCGCCTGGCTCGACTCTGATTTTGGCGATACTCTCCTGAACGACGGGTGAGAGGAACAGATCCACGAGATCGGGATCGAACTGGGTGCCGCGCCCCGCCAGTAGCGCTTCGCGCGCTTCGCGCAGGCTGCGCGCGCGGCTGTACCGTCGCCGGTGCGTGATCGCGTCGAACGCGTCCACGATCGCGACGATTCGCGCGGCCTGCGGGATGTGGCGTCCCTTCCGCCCCCGCGGATAACCCCTACCGTCCCACCGCTCATGGTGCGCCAGCACACCCGCGGATAGATCGGGATAGAAGGCGCACAGCGGCTCGAGGACTTCCGCGCCGCGAAGGGGGTGGGTCATGATCGCCCGCTTCGCGTCCGGCGAGAGCTTGCTCGGATCGTGCAGGATGTCGAACAGCGCCTCGTGGATCTTGCCGATGTCGTGGAAGAGCGCGACACGCTCCACGCTGCGCTTCTCGTGCTCGGAGAGTCCCGCGGCATCCGCCAGCTCCAACGCGTACTGCGCCACGCGCCGCACGTGCTGGCCCGTGTCCTCGTCGTTCGCGTCGATCGCGTTCAGCAGGGTCTCGAGCGTGGCCGAGCCGAGCCGGAGGGCCTGTTGGTAGATGCGCCGCTGGCGCATAGCTAGCAGAGCCGCGGCGGCGCCGACGGCAAACTGGAAGATCGCAAGCATTCGGCAGCCCCCAATGCAAGAACCGGCGCATCTGCCTGCCGGCGGTCGCGCTAACTTCAGGTCGTGGATTCGGTAATCGTCAACCGCAAGGCCGAAAAGCGCTGGGAGACGGGGCACCCGTGGATCTTTCGCAGCGACGTGCTCGAGCGCGCGCAATCACCGGCGGGCGCCGTGCGAGTGACGGCCGCCAACGGACGGCCGCTCGGCGTCGCGCTGTGGAGCCCCCAATCCGAGATCTCGCTGCGGATGATAGACGTCGACCCGCGCGCGACGATCGACGCCGAATGGTGGCGGCGACGGCTGGAAAGAGCCGTGCAACGGCGCACGCACGTGACCTCGCAGGCCACCGCCTACCGGCTCGTGCATGGCGAGGCGGACGCCTGCCCGTCGCTGATCTGCGACCGCTACGGCGAATATCTCGTGGTGCAGCTGCTGAGCGCGGGTGTGGAGAGCTTCCGCGCCGAGATAGTGGACGCGCTCGTTCAGCTGCTGCGCCCGACGGGAATCCTCGCGCGAAACGACGTGCCGGTCCGCACGCGCGAAGGGCTACCGCGCTCGGTGGAAGCGCTGCACGGCGAGGTTCCACGCGAGATAGAGGTGGAGGAAAGCGGCGTCCGCTATCTGGCCGCGCCATGGGACGGGCAAAAGACCGGCGCGTTTCTGGATCAGCGCGAGAACCGCGCCCTGATCGGCGGCGTCTCGCGCGGGCGCGCGCTCGACTGCTTCAGCTATCACGGCTCGTTCGCGCTGCATCTGGCGCGCGCCGCCCAGACCGTCACGGCGCTGGACTCGTCCGCCTCCGCGCTGGAGCGGGCGCGCGCGAACGCGGCGCTCAACGACTTCGGCAACATCGAGTTCGTCGAAGCCGACGCGTTCGACTTTCTGCGGGCGGCCGACGCGCGCAGGGAGCGGTACGACACCATCGTGCTCGACCCGCCCGCTTTCGCGAAAACCAGACAGTCACTCGCCGGAGCGCTGCGCGGATACAAGGAGATCAACCTTCGGGGGATGAAGCTCCTCGCCCGGGACGGCCACCTCTTCACGGCGAGCTGCAGCTTTCACGTTGGTCGCGACCTGTTCTTCGAGATGCTGCAGGAAGCGGCGGCGGATTCCGGGCGCGCGCTCGCAATCCGGGCGCTGACCGGCCAGCCAAGCGATCATCCGGAGATCCTCACGATTCCCGAGACCGGCTACATCAAGGGCGCTCTGCTGCAGGCGCTCGATTGACACGGACGATTTATTTTACTTGCGTCGTCCACCGACTGTCCTACCTTTGGATTTTTCGGAAGTGCTGATGCCGCAACATGTGCTCCGGTCGTTAAAGCACGAGTACCAGGTCTTCGTCGAGTCCGAGATCGAGCGCTACAAGGACTCGGTGTCGCGGCATTCGCTGCTGGGGATCGCCGACGAAGCGGTCGCCGCGCTGCGCTCGCAGGCGCAATACGAGCCGGAAGAGCTCTCGCTCTGCGCCGAGGTGGACCGGCTGATCGCGCGCCGCATCAAGCTCCCCAAGTACACCACGTGGCAGCGCAAGCGGCTCAAACGCCTCGCCGAGTATCGCAAGCCGGAGACGTGGGGGATCGCGCCGGACGGTCCGCTGGTTCGCGAGATCAAGCCCGGGTCCGACACGCACGTGCTCGTCACCGGCGCCGAGTGCGAGCGCGCCGCGATCTATCTGGCCGCGCACGGCTGCGCGGTCACGGCGATCAACGAAGAAGAGGACTGCGTGGACCGCGTGGTCGCGGCGGCGGCCGCGGCCGGCCTCAACTCACGCATCGACGCCTGCGTCGCCGACCTGGGAACGTGGTCGCCCAAGCCGTTGACCGCGGTCGTCTGTCCCGGCGACACGCTCGCCTCATTGGCTCCGCACGACCGGCAGCGAGTCATCGAGCTGTTGCAGGGCGCGACGAAAGCCGGCGGCGTGCACCTCTTCGAGACGATCCTCAACGGTGGCGACTCGGTGACCGTGGACGAGCTGAAAGCGCGCTATTCCGGTTGGACTGTGGCCGTCGAGCGCGAGAGCGGGACCGCGCGGAGCTTCCTCGCGAAAAAGGCCGCGGCGTAACGTTTTGACACAGCGGCTTCGCAGAAACGTGTCGTTTTGCGACATTTCTGGATACTGAAATCGTGGCTTCCCCTCGGTAACCCCTTACCAATCAACGCTTTACCATTAACAGAGATTGTGGCCCCGCCCGTGCTTTTAAGAGTGCGCACACAGCACCCCGAGGCCACATGAAAAAGAATAGTCCGTCGAAGGAAGCATTCGAGCCGATCGGCATCGTTATCTCCCGTGGCGAGCGAACCGAGCCCGTGCCTGTGGTCCTGGAGTACGTCTGGGGACCGGCGCCGGTGGAGAGCGCGCCCCCGAAAATCCGCGCCGCCTGAGGCCCACTACTATAGGATAGGACCGCAATCCGGTCCTCTTCGAAGCATCAGAAACCCCGTCGCGCGCAGCGGCGGGGTTTTCTGCATCCTTGGGCGGTATGACCATTGCCCTTAGGCCCCATCGTGACCTCTGACAGCGACTGGGAAGTCGAGCGCGAGCGGCTCCTCTCGCAGCGAATATCGGACATCGGCCTTTCCCTGGAAGGGACGGTGCTCGAGCAGCTCGTCACTCAACTGTACGTCGAGCTCGATGGGCGTGGACTCGTGTTCCGTCCGCGCGTGTATCTCAGCGACCAATGGGGATGCCCGGACGGGACGCCGCTGATTGGGGTGCCGTTCTATCTCGCCGACCCGCGGCTCGCCCGCATCGAGGAAGATTTCGCGCTCGAGGTCGAGAGCGAGGTGGACGTGATGCGGTTCCTGCGGCACGAAGCGGGGCATGCGTTCAACTACGCGTACCGGCTGCACGACCGCGCCGACTGGCATGAGGTGTTCGGCCCCTACTCCCGTCCGTACCGCGACCGCTACCGCTCGGATCCGTTCACGCACCAGTACGTCCGCCACATCCTCGGCTGGTACGCGCAGAAGCACCCGGACGAGGATTTCGCCGAGACGTTCGCGGTGTGGCTTACGCCCGATCTCGACTGGCGCGCCGAATACGCGGGGTGGGGCGCGCTCAAAAAGCTCGAGTACATCGACACCGTGATGCGCGAAGTCGGGCAGGTGCAGCCCGAGACTCCGGAGCTGACAGACGATGACCTGCCGGTGACCGCCATGCAGTACACGCTCGCCGAGCATTACCGGGACATGGACGACGCCCTTCCGGTGAGCGATCCGCGTATCTTCGACGGCGACCTGCGCACGCTGTTCGGCAAGGCGGGGGAGATTCCCGACAATGAGCGGGCGGCGGATTTTATCCGCCGTCACCGGCGTGAGATCGCGGGACGAATCGCGTACTGGACCGGCGAGCCGCCGGCGGTGGTCCGCAAGTTCGTGGACCTGATCGCCGAGCGGGCGGACGCGCTGGAGCTCGCGGTGCGCGGGCGGGAGGCGTCCACGCTCATCGAGCTCACCGCGTTCGGGACCGCCGTGGTGATGAACTACCGCTACACCGACGATTTTGCCGGAGACAGGCCGGGCGAATGAAGATCACTCTGCTGCACACGCAGGACGCGCTGGATGATCCACTCGATCCCGTGCTCGCGCAGATCGAGGACGCGCTCGCGCGGCTGGGCCACGAGCCCGCGCGGATCGTCGTGGACGACAAGGTTCAGCCGGTCGTCACCGCGCTGGCGCAACAGCCGCCCGACCTCGTCTTCAACCTGTGCGAGTCGTTCGGCGGGCGGAGCGCGCTCGAGTCCAACGTCGCCGCGCTGCTCAACCTGCTCGACTTGCGCTACACCGGCTCGAGTCCGGCCGGGCTCATCGTCGCCGGCGACAAGACTCTGACGAAGAAGGTGCTCACGTTCCACGGGATTCTCACGCCGAAATTCGCCACCATGTTTCGCGGCACGGTGGACTGGGCGGGTGACATCGAGTTCCCGCTCATCGTGAAGCCGCCGCAGGAGGACGCTTCCCTCGGCATTACCGGCAAGTCGGTGGTGCGCGACGTGAAGGAGCTGCTCGAGACCATGAGCTCGCTGCAGACCGAGTACAAGTCGGCGGTGCTGGCGGAGCAGTTCATCGACGGGCGCGAGTTCTACGTCGGCGTGCTCGGCAACTCCGCTCCCGAAGCGCTGCCGGTGATCGAGCTGGATTTCACGGGCTTCCCCGCCGACAAGCCGCGGATCGCGAGCTGGGCCGCGAAGTGGGGGGACGAAGGCGACGAATCCGGCGCCGAGTTCGCGGGCACCAAGTCGGTGTTCCCCACGGGGCTGAGCGAGGAGCTGGTCGAGAGGATGCAGCAGGTCGCGATCGATTCGTTCAACGCGCTGCGGCTGCGCGACTATGCGCGCGTGGACCTGCGCGTCACGGACGCGGGCGAGATCTACGTGATCGAGGTGAACCCGAACTGTTACCTGGAAGCGGGGAGCGAGTTCGCGCGCGCGGCGGCCGAGGCCGGGATACAGTACGACCAGCTCATCGAGAAGATCATCGAGCTGGCGACCGCCAGATATTCCCGCTAATGAAAAAAGCCGGCGACAGGCCGGCTTTCTTCTTCATCTATTCCGCCGACGAGTCGGCGGCAGCGCCTCTAGCGCTTGCGCTTCTTGGCCGAGCTCTTCCGCGCGCTCTTGCGGGCGGTCTTGCGGCCCGTGCTCTTGCGGGCGCTCTTGCGGGCCGTCTTGCGACCAGTCGCCTTTTTCCGTGCCTTCTTTCTGGCTGCCATCGTCTCGCTCCATTCAGGAGTGGATTTCTCACCTGTCCACCGGTGGACCGGCGAGCACAGCGAATGCAACTTCGAACGTTGCACGATCACGACGCTCACACCAACAGCATGTTTGCAATCGCAATCGACGCGAATATATGAATTGACGTGTCAATCACGCAATAGGAAATGTGCGCGGCGTCATTGTCAGTTCCGCGTCGCAATGCTTTCTTCATGCAGTGATCACGGACTCGCAACCGTCAAACACGAACGAAACATCGCTCTAAAGTGAAAGCTCTCGTGAAGGAAACCGCGGCGCCCGGTTTCGTGCTGCGCGACGTGCCGGTTCCGAAAATACGCGACGACGAAGTGCTCATCCGCGTTCGGCGCGCCGGCGTCTGCGGCACAGACGTTCACATTTACGAGTGGGACCGTTGGGCGAGCAGCAGGTGCAAGCCGCCGTTCGTCGTCGGTCACGAGTTCGCCGGCGAAGTCACGCGGGTCGGGAAGCTCGTGACCGACGTGCACGAGGGAGATCGCGTCACCGCCGAGGGACACATCGTGGACGGCCGCTGCCTGTTGTGCCGCACCGGCAACGCGCACGTGTGCCCGCATACCAAGATCATCGGCGTGGATCGAGACGGTTGTTTCGCCGAGTACATCGCCATGCCTGCGAGCAACGTCTGGCACCTCGACGACGCCATCTCGATGGACGTCGGCGGCATACACGATCCGATCGGCAACGCGGTCCACACCGCGCTCACCGCCGCCATTCCGGGCGCGATCGTGCTCGTCACGGGGTGCGGTCCGATCGGTCTGTTCGCGATCGGAGTGTGCCGCGCAGCGGGCGCCGCCCGCGTCATCGCGTCGGACGTAAACGAGCGGCGGCTCGACCTCGCGCGCGCGATGGGAGCGCACGCGGCGGTTCATCCGGCTGATCTGAAGGCGGCAGTCATGAGCGCTACCGACGGTCTTGGCGCGGACGTCGTGCTGGAGATGTCGGGAGTGGATCCGGCCGTGCACCAGGCGCTGGCGCTCGTGCGGGTTGGCGGCCGCGTGCAGATGCTCGGAATACCCTCCGCCCCGATCGCGATCGATTTCGCCTCCGAGGTGATCTTCAAGGGCCTCACCATCTACGGCGTAGTGGGGCGGCGGATGTACGACACCTGGCACCAGGTCACGCGCCTGCTTCGCTCGGGCCGGTTCGACCCGACGCCGGTGATAACCCACCGGTTTCCCCTGGAACAGGCCGAGGCCGCGATCGCCGTCATCAAGTCCGGCGACGCGGGCAAGGTCATCTTCGAGATAGCGTGAGAGACAGCAAATGACGCTCAACGCGAAGTTCACCGCGCAGCTCCAGGAGCGCCTCGATCAGCTCCGCGCGGAAGGAGTGTACAAGCGCCTCAACCACCTCGATTCGCCGCAGGACGCGCGCGTCGTCATGGAAGGCCGCGGCGAGGTGCTCATCCTGTCGTCCAACAACTATCTGGGCCTCGCCGCGCAGCGCGAGGTCGTGGACGCGGGCAAGCTCGCGCTCGACAGGTTCGGCGCCGGCACCGGGAGCGTGCGGTTCATCTGCGGCACCTTCACGATCCACCGCGACCTCGAGGCGGCGCTCGCGAAGCTCGTCGGCACGGAGGCCTCACTCTCGTACGTGTCCGCGTGGAACGCCAACGAGGGATTGACGGCGACCATCGTAGAGCAGGGCGACTACGTCGTATCCGACTCGCTCAATCACGCGTCGATCATAGACTCGATGCGTCTGGCCAAGGCGATCGGCAAGTGCGAGACCGGCGTGTACAAGCACTCAGACATGGACGACCTGCGGTCCAGGCTCGCGGCCGCGAAGAGCGCGCGCCGCCGCGTGATCTGGACGGACGGGGTGTTCTCCATGGAAGGCAGCATCGCCCGTCTGCCCGAGATCCTCGAGATCGCGCGGGAGCACGACGCCATCGTAGCCGTGGACGATTCGCACGCGACCGGCGTGCTGGGCGCGACCGGCCGCGGAACCGCGGAGCACTTCGGCGTGCTCGGCGAGATCGACGTAATCACTTCGACTCTCGGCAAGGCGCTGGGCGGAGCCGCGGGCGGCTTCGTCGCGGGCTCGGCGGCGCTGTGCGACATGCTGACCCAGCGGTCGCGCCCCCAGCTGTTCTCCAACGCTTTGCCGCCGACGGTCGCGGCCAGCGCGCTCGCGTCCGTCAAGTACCTCAGCGCCAATCCGGGAAGGGTGACGCTGCTGCGGCAGAACGCCGACTACTTCCGGGCGGCCATCACCGAGGCGGGCTTCGCGCCCCTCCCCGGCGAGACCCCGATAGTGCCGATAATCATCGGCGAGACCGCCATGGCGATGCGAATGAGTGACATGTTGCTGGAGGAGGGCGTCTTTGTGACGGGCTTCGGCTATCCGGTCGTGCCCCAGGGGGAGGCGCGCATCCGCTGTCAGGTCAGCGCGGCCCACACCCGCGCAGACCTGGACGAGGCGATCGCCGCGTTCAAGGTTGTAGGCAAGAAGGTCGGACTTCTCAAATGAGGAACGTCATGCCTCTGGGCTCGATAATCCGCGCGTTGAGCATCACCGCATTGCTCGCGACCGCAGCGCAAGCGCAGGAGTCGCGGCCGTTCCGGAACTCCTGGTTCTGGGGCGCGAAAGTCGGGACGATGTCGGTTGGAACCACCGAGACGGGCCGCACATGGGCGCCGAGCATCGGCGCGGAGTGGCTGATCACGCGCAGCGCCGGCGGGCTGTGGGCGTTCGCGGATCACACCAGCTTCGACATCACAACCGGGGTGAGCGATCCGTCCGTCAGCGGCGGCGTCCGCGCCGTCGAGCTGCGGAACCTTCGCCGCTTCGGCTTCGCCGCGGTCGTTTCGCCCCGCGCCTTCGGCATCTTGCGGCCGTACGCCGGGCTGGGAATGTCGCTGAACGTCATCGGCCGGGCGAGAGCCGTACCCGACAGCGCCGGAAACCCGGCGGGCAGCTCGGTACAAACGGCGATCGAAGACAGGCGCAGTCGGGCCTCGGCTCTGGGGCTGCTAGGCGTGCAGGCGCAATTCTCCCGCGCCGCGCTGTTCACTCAGCTCACGGCGACTCCGGCGAGCACGCGGTTCCTGCTGAATGACGGGCCGCAGGTGGGCTGGGATGTTGGGCTGAGATACAACTTCGGGAGCTCGGTGGCCAGGTAGAAAAACGGCTCCGGAGTATTCGCAGCGGAATCCGGGCTGTTGGCTGTGGGCTGTCGGCTCACGGCTGACGGACAACCGACATTGGGACGGTTCGTAGTTTTTCCCGGCCAAATTCCAGGACCGTCCCGTCGCAGTTGTCTGATTGCCGAAAGCCGACAGCCCACAGCCAACAGCCCGGATTCCGCCTGCAATACACCAGGAATCAGCCTCTCGTAAGGAGCTCCCGTCTCGACACAAACTCGTTGTTCCTCACGTACCACCTGAGCGGCCAGTCGGCCGCTTTTTTTATTCCGATCCGCGAGCCAACCACGACATCGGCGTCCGCGACCCGCTCCCCTTCCCGGATGACCAGCGGCCCGCGCTGCAGGCTGGCCCCGTTGTGCTCCCGGCCGATCCCCAATGCGATGCACAGCTTTCCCGGCCCATTGGTGAGCTCGCGGTCCGTGCGCCCCGCTCCCCGCCGCTCGCGCATCAGATCGATCCCGACAACCGGCTCGAGCGCGCGTATAAGCACCGCGCTCGGCAATCCTTCGGCGCGCGTCACCGCGTTGACGCACCAGTACATGCCGTAGATGAAATAGACGTACGCGGTGCCGGGTCGCCCGTACAACGGATCGGTTCGCTTGGTCCGGCCGGCCGCCGCATGGCACGCGGGATCATGCTCGCCGACGTACGCCTCGGTCTCGACGATTATGCCCGAGGCTTTTCCCTCCTTCGTCGTGCACTCGAGCACGCAGCCGAGCAGGTCGCGCGAGACGTGCTCCGTGTCGCGGTCGTAGAAGGCGGCGGGAAGGATCCTGCAGATATGAGAACGCCGCGCGGAGGGCGCGGCGTTCGTGTTCAACCTTCGCTCTCCGCGCCCGCGGGCGCCGGAGGACCTGCTTCCTTCTTCTTCCGCCGGGGCGCCCTGGCTTTCTTGGCGGCGCTCGGCCGCGGGGCCTGCGACTCGGGTTCGGACGACTTCTCCGCCGTCTTCTTCGCCGCGCCGCCGCGCGTGCGACCGCGTCTTCGCGGCCGCGGTGACTTCGCGCCATCAGCGGCGACCGGCACCTCGCCATTCTCCGCGGGTCGGCCGGCGGGTGAAGCGTCGTTCAGCTCGACAACGCCCACGGACAGGAGATCAGCTGGCGGAGATCCGCCGCGCCGTCCGCGCACGGGGGCGCGACCGCGCGCGATTCCGCGTGCAGGCAGCGCGCTCTCGGACGGAGTGGTACGCGCGGCGGCCGCGAGGCCGAGCTGGTCGCCGACGGTGAACTCCTGCGGCGCGCTGGTGGCGGCCGCTGGCGGAGCTTCGCTCGCCGCGGCGGCGCCCTGACCACGCCCGCGTCCGCCGCGTGACCGGCTTCCTCTGCCTCCCCGCTCCCGCGCGGGCTCACCGGGGCGGGCTGGCTGCGCCGCCGGCGCCGCGCCGGCCTTGGCGTGAATTCCCGCGCTCGGCGCGTCGATCTCGATCTGGCCGTTCTCCATCTTCTTGAGCGTCAGCAGCTTTCGCTGCGCCGCTTCGGTAACGAAGCGGGAGAACTTGGACATGCCGAGATTCTTCTCGTCGAACGAGCTGTCCATCTGTTGCATGACCTGCTTGAGCCGGTCGGCGCGCATGACGTCGCCGTTCTTCTTCATGTGCGCGACCGCCGCGCTCACCAGCTCCCACGGATCCCGCGGGACCACTTCTTCATCGCCGCTCTTCACCAGCCCCGCGAGCGCGTTGTAGCTGTAGTACTCGTCACAGTTCTGGACGAGCAGATCGCTCGAAGACTCCCGGATGCCGACTCCGATGACGTACTTCCCGTACTCCTTGAGCTTGATGACCAGGCTCGAAAAGTCGGAGTCGCCGGAGAGGAGGATGAAGGTCCCGATTTCGGGACGGGTGAACACCAGCTCGAGCGCGTCGATCGCCAGGCGGATGTCGGTCGCGTTCTTCTTCGACGACCCGTATGCCGGGGCGAAGATGAGGTCGATCGACGCCTCGGCGAGCGGCACGATGTACTGCGGATACCGGCGCCAATCGGCGTACGCGCGCTGAACGGAGACCTTTCCCTTGACTATCTCGGAAGAGAGAAGGTTCTTCAGCTCGCTCTGGAGGTCGGAGCGGATGCCCATCGTGACGTTGTCGAAATCGATGAGCAGCGCCGCGTTCGGAGCGTGATGAACGGGCGAACCGACGGGGTGGGACAGGGCCTGGGGCCCGCGATAAACAGGTTTTACCGGAGGACGCGATGGATTCGCGCTCGTCCGAATGGAGCTTGGACTCATACCTTCCTGAGGAGAAATACGTCGTGCCGCAAACTTCTATAACTTAGCCAAGTCACTGTGAATAGGTAACTTTGGCGCCCAAATTGGCTTCCCGCCCCCTCCGCTTCCGCACGCGGCTCCTGGTCATTCTCCTGGCCTTCGCGCTCGCGCCGGCCGTTCTGCTCACGCTGGTATGGAGCGGAACGGTCAATACGGCCCTTCCGCTCATCACCGGCCCGGGCGGCTGGGAAGACGTCACGACGAGCGGCCGCGCGGTCGTGGAGGTTGCCCGGAGCAAGCCGCTCACGGCAGCCGAGCGCCGGATCGTCGAGCGGCACGAGCAGGAGCTCGGCGCGTCGCTCGAGCAATCCAGTCGGTACCGCTACGTCGCCGGGCGCGCGGCGCAGGTCGTCGGGATCATCGCGCTCATCACGCTGATCGTGTTCACTCTGATAGCCTCGAAAGTAGCGGGGCATCTGAGTCGCCAGCTGAGCCGGCCGCTGCACGAGCTCGTGCGGTGGGCCGAATCCATCTCACGCGGCGAGCCGCTGCCGGAGACGGCAAGCAGCAAAGGCGCGCCCGAGTTCGAGATTCTGCGACAGCGGATGCGGCGCATGGCCGTAGAGATCGCCGAGGGCCGGCAGCGCGCGGTCGAGCAGGAGCGGCTGCAGGTGTTGCGCGAGAGCGCGCGCCAGTTCGCGCACGAGCTCAAGAACCCGCTGACGCCCATCCGTTTCGCCGTGGACCGGATCGCGGCGGCCGCGCCGGCCGAGATGGCGGAGAGCATCGACGTGCTCAAGACGGAGACGCGCCGCCTGGAGCGAATGGCGCGGAGCTTCGCGGATTTTGGCCGGCTACCGGCGGGCGCGATGGCGGAGATAGACGTCGGCGAGCTCGTACGGTATTCCGCGGGCGCGAGCGTCCCGCGCGGGTTCGCGCTCGAAGTGGACATCGCGCCGGAGCTCCCGCGCGTGCGCGGTCATCACGACTCGCTCGCCGCCGCCCTGTCGAACGTGCTCATCAACGCGGTGGAAGCCTGCGGCGCGGCCGGCCGGATCGCGCTGCGGGTGAGCGAGGACCGCGTGAATGGCGACCGGGCGATTCGAATTTCCGTCGCCGACAACGGCTGCGGAATTCCGCCCGAGAAACTCGCCACCATCTGGGAGCCGTATATTACGAACAAGCCCGGTGGAACCGGACTTGGACTCGCCATCGCGCGGCAGACCGTTCTCGCACACGGCGGGCGCGTCTCGGGCTCCAGCGCGCCAGGCGAGGGAACCACGATCGACATCGTTCTTCCGATCGCACATCCACCGGCAGCCGGCTGACCGGCCGCATCACACAGGACGGATTCAGCATGAACATCCCCGGCGAGTTGATCCCGATAACTCTGTTCATCGTCATGGGGTTCGTCGCCGTGTTTCTTCCGATCTCCAGGGCGCTGGCGCGCCGGGCCGACAGGCAGTCGCTGCAGCCGAAGGTGCCGCCGGAGATTTTCGGACGCCTAGAGCGCATAGAGCAGGCGGTTGACGCGATCGCGATCGAAGTCGAGCGCATCTCCGAGGGCCAGCGGTTCACGACCCAGCTTCTCTCCGAAGGAAGGCAGAAAGCGGGCGCTCTCCCGGCCGCCGACAGCTCCTCCGCTCCCCGCGGCTGACCCTTCGGCCCGCGTGCCAAGCGTACTGATAGTAGACGACGAGCCGAACATCCGGCGGATGGTCGGCGCGCTGCTGCGCGCCGAAGGCTACGACGTGCGGGAGGCGGAAGACGGAACCGCCGGCCTCGCGGCCGCTGAACAGCAGGAGCCCGACGTCGTCCTGCTCGACCTGCTGATGCCGGGCGCGCTCGATGGAATGGCCACCCTCACCAGGCTTCGCGAGGCGCATCCGGACATTCCCGTCGTCATGATGAGTGGACGAGCCGGACTCGGTGACGCCGTTCGCGCGACGCGGCTCGGAGCGTTCAACTTCCTGGAGAAGCCGCTCACCCCCGAGAGCGTGCTGCTCACCGCCGCCGCGGCGGCTGAGCTGCGCCGCACGAAGCTCGCCGCTCGCGCGCTCCGCGAAGAGCTGGGCATCGGCGGACGAATGGTGGGGAGCAGCCCGCAGATGCAGGCGGTGCGCGGGCTGATCGACCGCGTGGGTCCGACGGACTCGCGCGTGCTCATTACGGGTGAATCGGGCACCGGCAAGGAGCTGGTCGCGGCGGCCATCCACGACGCGAGCAGGCGGCGTGACCGCGCCTTCATTCGCGTCAATTGCGCGGCCATACCGCGAGACCTGGTGGAGAGCGAGATGTTCGGTCACGAGCGCGGCGCCTTCACCGGCGCGACGCAGACCAGGATCGGCAGGTTCGAGCTGGCGCACGGCGGCACGCTCTTCCTGGACGAGATCGGCGACCTGGGAGCCGAAGCGCAGGCGAAGCTGCTGCGCGCGATCGAAGCGAAGGAGATCCAGCGCGTCGGCGGGAGCAAGCCGGTGAACGTGGACGTGCGCATCATCTCGGCGACCAACCACGATCTGGCCCGCGGCGTGGCCGAGGGGCTGTTCCGCGAGGATCTGTACTTCCGGCTGAACGTCATCCCGTTGACGTTGCCGCCGCTGCGGGAGCGCGAGGGCGATGCCGTAGAGCTGGCGCGGTACTTCACCGAACTGCATCACTCGAAGACCGGTCACCCGCGCGTCACCTGGAGCGAAGACGCGCTGGCCGCCGTCCAGGAATATTCCTGGCCGGGCAACGTGCGCGAGCTGGCGAATATCGTCGAGCGCATGGGAATCCTGTATCCCGGCGAGCACCTGACGCGCGCGCACCTGGCCGCCGTGCTCCCGCGGAGCGCGGACGGTGGCGACGCCGGCGCGCTGCCCGGGCCCGACGTGCCGCTCACGGACGCGCTCGATGAATACGAGAAGCGGCTGATACTGCGCGCGCTAGACAGCGCGAAATGGAACGTGGCCGACGCGGCGCGGCGCCTCCGAACGGACAGGCCGAACCTGTACCGCCGCATGAAGCGGCTCGGAATCGACGATCCGCGTGTATAAGCCGCTCATGCGCAACGTCATTTTCGCGGTTCTCGGAGCTGTCGCGTTCCCGATCGCGGCCGCACCGGTCCGCGCCCAGATTCCCGACACGGTCGCCGCCGATTCCATTCCCGACGCGCCCGCGCCGGCGCGCACGACGCGCAACTCGGGGACTTTTACGATCACGTCGGGTGGCGGCTACAACCGGGTCGAGGGTCTTCCCGTCCTTTTCGGGCCCGTGGTCGAGACGGCGTTCGGCTCGGCTCGCCTGCGCGCGTCGGCGCTCGGCATCATCCGGAGCGCCGGAACGTTCCGCGTAGACGGCGACAACCTCGGGCACGACCTGAAGCTCGGCGTGCTGTTCGACCCGGCGGAACGGACTTCGCTCACCGTGCGCGCTTACGACGTCGTGGACGCGGTCGAGGACTGGCAGATTCCGCGCGACGAGGCCGGTCTCGCGGCGTTTTTCTTCCGCAGCGATTTCCGCGATCACTACAACAGACACGGCGCGTCGCTGTCGGGGACCTACGCCGCGTCCAGGCGCGCGACCCTCTCGGCGTCCTTCGCGCGGGAGCGGTGGCAGTCCCGCGAGGTTCGCGACGTGCTCACCGTGTTCCGCAACGGTAAGGCGTGGCGGCCGAACCCGGCGATGGACGAAGGTCTGTTTCACATCGCGACGGCGGGGCTCACGTACGACAATCGGAACGATCCGCGCAGACCCACTACTGGTTGGCTCGTCCGCGCCGAGTACGAGGTGGGCTCAGGCAGCGTGGACGCTTTCGGGCCGACGTCGCTCTCCGCGCGCGGCGCGACGACGTCCGAGCCTCGATATGGCCGCTTGTTCGTGGACGCGCGCCGCTACGTCCGCCTCTCTCCGACGAACCACCTGGCCGGACGCGTGGCGACCGGCGGCTGGATTCACGGGGACGAGCTGCCGCTGCAGCGCCGTCTTTCCGTCTCGGGTGTCGGCGCCGTGCCCGGCATCGATTTCCGGGAGCCGTCGCTTGGCTCCGATGTCGGCCAGTGCAGCAGTGCTCCCGCGCCGGCGGGAGACCCCGCGCAGTGCGAGCGGATGCTGCTCGCGCAGCTGGAGTACCGCGTGAGCCTGCGCTCGCGTCCGGGCAGCATCATCGGCCGCACCGTTCGCATTCGCAGCCGCGCGTTCACGCTGAACCCGTCGCTGGTGCTCTTCGCGGACGCGGGCCGCGGATGGCTGGTCAAACCGCGCGATGGCGGCGCGATCGATCCCCTTCCCCCCGGCCCGACGCCGCCGCCTGATCCCTCGCGCGATCTCGTTTACTCCGCGGCGAGTATCCCGCCGTTCGGCACCTTCCGTACCGACATCGGGGCGGGCGTGGACCTCGGACTCTTCGGCATATATGTCGCGAAGTCCCTGTCCGAGTCGGGCGAGCCCATGAACATCTTCCTGCGCGCGCGCCGCAGGTTCTGACGACCGTGAACCTCCTGTCGCGGGTGGCGCTCACTCTCGCGATCGCGGCCGCGCCGGAACTCGCGCGCGCCCAGGAGCCGGACATCGAGGTACGGCTCCCCGCGCCTGCCGCGCGCGCCACGGAGTCGCCGTTCATCAGGTCGTCGGGGCTGCTGCGCGCGCCGATGACCGACTTGCTGCGCAGCGGCTTTCCCGCGCGCATCCGCTACAAGATCGAGCGGTGGGCCATCGGCGGGTGGGCGGACGATCTGAAGGCGACGCGCGAGTGGAACGTCATCGTCCGCTACGACCAGTTGGCCCGCGTGTACCGGGTGATGCGCGTGTTCCGGGGAACCGCGACGCCGCTCGGCGAGTCCGCCACGGTCGCGGGGGCGGATTCCATCGTCGCGCGCCTGACCCGCACGCCGATGCCGCCTCCGCGCAGGGGCGAGCGGTCGTACTACACCCTGATCATCGAGCTGGAGATGCTGTCGCTCGGCGATCTCGACGAGCTGGAGCTCTGGCTCCGCGGCGAGTTCCGGCCGGCCGTGCGGGGCGAGCGCAATCCCGGCACAGCGCTCACGCGCGGCATTCGCACGGTGCTGGTCCGGCTGCTTGGAGGAGAGAAGCGGCGCTACGAGGCGCGCTCGGTAACGTTTACGCCCTAGTCTGCGGCAGGTAGTTACCAGTCACCAATCACTGGTCACCAGTCACTACTTTCAGCTCAGCAGCGTTACCGGCTCGTGGCGCGGGTGACGGTGCTCGAGGTCCTCGAGATGGTGCAGCGTCTCCTCGCCGTAGAACAGCTTGATGTAGCGCGCCTGCGTCGGCGTGAGGCGGCGGACAGCCCAGCTCAGGTGCACGAAGTGCGGCTCGACGGGGGCGTGCAGCGGGTGCATGCCGATCTCGCTCGGCAGATGATCCGCCTTTCTGGTATTGCAGGGGCTGCAGGCGGTGACGACGTTGGTCCAGTCGTTCGAGCCGCCCCGCGAGATCGGAACCAGGTGGTCGCGCGTCAGCGATTCACGCGGCTTCAGCTCCATCTGCATCTTGCCGCAATACTGGCAGCGGTACCGGTCGCGCGCGAAAAGGAAAGTGTTGGTCACCTGGCGCCGGAACTTCCGCGGAACGTGCACGAATTTCCGGAGGCGGATCACGACCGGTCGCGGAAGGCTGAGCCGCTCGGAGCGGACGTGGCGGTCCCCATCGGCCTCGACGATTTCCGCCTTGCCGTCAATGACGAGCCGCAGCGCGCGCCTGAGCGGCACCATGGTCAACGGCTCGAACGACGCGTTAAGTGCCAGACAACCCAGCACCAACATCTCCTCCGGGAATTCGTGAGGTCAATATAAGCTACGCGTAACTCTTCACAGTAGACGTTTCTGCACCTCTCGAGGGCACGGATCCCCTGCCCGGCACCGCCGTGCGCCAGCCGTACCGGTCCGGCAGCCTGCCCGTCGCCAGCCCCATGTACTGCTCCTGAATCGCGAGACTGATCGGACCCGGCTTCCCCGTTCCGATCGGGACGCGATCCACCGACCGGATCGGGGTGATCTCCGCCGCCGTGCCGGTGAAGAACAGCTCGTCCGCGATGTACAGCAGCTCTCGCGGCATGACCTGCTCCACGACTTCATACCCCAGATCGCGCGCGATGGTCAGGACGGAATCACGGGTGATGCCGTTGAGGATTCCCGCGCTGATCGGACTCGTCATCACTTTCCCGTCGCGTACGACGAACAGGTTCTCCCCGCTCCCCTCCGACACGAATCCGAACGAGTCGAGCATGATGCCTTCCACGTAGCCGTCGATGCGCGCCTCCATTTTGGAAAGCTGCGAGCCGAGGTAGTTGCCGCCGGCCTTCGCGAGCGTTGGCGTCGTGCCCGGTGATGGCCGGCGCCAGCTCGAGATGCACACGTCCACGCCGCTCGCGAGCGCGTCCTTTCCGAGGTACGCGCCCCATTGCCACGGAATGATGAACGTCTCCACGGGTACCTCGAGCGGAAGCACGCCCATCTGCATCCCCGTCCGCATCGCGACCGGCCGCAGGTAACAGTGCGGCAGGCCGTTCTCGGCGACCGTGGCGACACACGCTTCCACCAGATCATCCACCGAATGCGCCATCGGCATCCGGTAGATACGGCACGAGTCCACGAACCGCTCCATGTGGTCGCGCAGACGGAAGATCGCGGGACCGTCGGGCGTCTCGTAGCAGCGAATGCCCTCGAAGACGCTCGATCCGTAATGGACGACGTGACTGAGGACGTGGATCGTGGCGTCCTGCCACGAAATCATCTTGCCGTCGCGCCAGATCCTGTGGTCTGGAGCAGGGGTCACGTGTGCCTCCCGAGCCTCGGTCAGTTAGTCGTCGCCGCGTCGTGCCACATGCGGAGCGCGCGTCCGGCAGCCGCAACCCTGCCGGCGACTTCATCGTTCGCGGCCAGCAGCCGTCCATCGCGAACGAGCGGCTTGCCCGCTACGGCCACGAACTTCGCCGCCGCGCCGCCCAGCGAGAATATAGCCGCCGCGACCGGATCGCCGACAGGAAGCGCGGCTGCTCCCACATCGAAAACCGCGAAGTCCGCGTCCTTGCCCGGCTCCAGGGTGCCGATTTGACCGTCGAGACGTAGCGCCTTCGCTCCGCCGATCGTCGCGAGCTCGAGCGCCTGCGCGGCGGGCACCGCGTCGTGCGACCGCAGTCGCGCGCGCTGCTGCAGGACGGCGGTGCGCGCTTCCTCCAGCATGTGCATCCGGTTGTTGCTCGCGACCGAGTCCGATCCCAGGCCGACCGGGAGCCCCGCGCTCAGCATCTCCGTCAGCGGCGCGACGCCATGGCCGAGCTTGGCGTTGGACACGGGACAGTGGGCCACGGCGCAGCCGCGAGCGGTCATGAGCGCCAGGTCGGCCTCGTCCACGTGCACGCAGTGGATCAGCAGCGTGCCGGGTCCCAGCGCGCCCAGGGAGTCGAGCAGTCCGATGGGTGATCGGCCGCGCACCGGCGTCGCGATCCCGCGCGCGGATAACCGGGAGGCGAGCGTGCCCGCGCCGCGGTTCACCAGATCGCACTCTTCCGCGCTCTCCGCGACGTGCACCGCCACCGGCAGCGCCGCTTCGCGCGCGTACCGCGCAACGTCTTCGTACAGCTCGTCCGAAACGGTGTAGGGAGCGTGCGGGGAAACCCCCACGCGCACCAGCGAGGAATCCGCCGAAGGACGAGCCGCGTCGAGGCGTGATCGCAGCTCCTGCATCGCCCCGATCCGCCGCTCCGGCGCCGGACCGAAGACCTCCTGATACATGATCCCGCGCACACCCATCTCGAGCATCGCGGACAGCACGACGCCGCTGGCGCACGTGTCCGCGTACGTCGTGATGCCGGCCAGAAGCCCTTCGGCTATCCCGTGTCGCGCGGAGTCGAGCAGCATCGTGTCCGACAGTATCTCGTTGCGGCTCGCGCGCAGCTTGTCTATCCACTCGGCAAACGCGAGCTCTTCCAGCGAGCCGCGCATCGCGGTGAGCTCGAGATGCGTGTGCGCGTTGACCAGGCCGGGCAGAAGGATCGCGTCGCCGAAATCCACCTCCTGTCCGGCGGGCGCTCCGGCCACGGAGCCCACGTACTCGATCCGCTCGCCGACTACACCCAGCACTCCGTCCTCGATGGGCGGGCCGCTGACCGGGATCAGCCAGCGCGCTCGGTACCGGATCACGGCGCTGGTGGAACCGTATCCCGAACCGGCCGACGGCTTGGCGAGACCGTATCGCGGGACTGGCCCGCCCGCGGCAGCGGCGCGGCGCCCGACTGTATCCGCGTCTGGGGATCCGGCTGCCTCACGGGCGGCAGCGGCGGCGGCTGATACTGCGGCTGGGGCTGGGGCTGCGGCTCCATCGGGACGCCACCCGTCGTGTCGTAGTACGGCGGGTAGATCGCAGGCATGCACTCGCGCGTGGGCTCTGTCCCCGAAATGAAGAACTCGGTCACGACCGGACCGCCGCCGCAGTACGGTGAGGCCAGAAGACCCGTGCGCAGGTCCACCTCCCGCACGACGATCCCGGGAGGACGCGGCCAGTCGGGCGGCGCCGGCTTGCGGCGATACACTTCCAGCATGAATGTCGCCCACGCCGGCGCGGCGAGAATGCCGCCCTGCGCGTTCGCCTTGATCTTGCGCGGCCGGTCGTACCCCATCCACACGCCCGCCACGAGATCGGCGGTGTAGCCGACGAACCACACATCGGTGCCATCGTTGGTGGTGCCGGTCTTTCCGCCCGCAGGGCGCCGGAAACCCGCGCCCCACACCGCCGTTCCGGTTCCGCGCCGGATGACGTCCTTCATCATGTCCACCATCAGCCACGCTTCCTCGGCAGTCATCACCTGCGAGTGCGTCGGCGTGGGCTGCCAGAGAATCTCCCCGCGCGCGTTCTCCACGCGCACGATCGCGTGCGGCGTGGCGCGAATCCCGAGATTGGCGAACGCCGAGTACGCGGAGATTATCTCCAGCGGAAATACTTCGGCCGCGCCGATGTGGATGGAGGGGAACGGGGGGATTGGCGTCGTGAGACCGAAGTTGCGCGCCTCGCCAATCACCCGCTCCTCGCCGAGCTCCATGCCGAGGTTGATGGTCGCGAGGTTGCGCGACATGTACAGCCCGCGCCGCATCGGGATCGGGCCCTCGAAGCGGCCGTCGAAGTTGCGCGGGGACCAGTCGCTGCCGCCCATGTTCGCCAGGTTGATGGACGTGTCCATGATGACGTACGAGGGCGGGCGGCCGTTCTTGATCGCGGTCGCGTACACGAACGGCTTGAACGTCGAGCCCGGCTGGCGCATCGCCTGCACCGCGCGGTTGAACTTGGAGTCGTCGAAGTCGCGCCCGCCCACCATCGCGCGGACCGCGCCGCTCTGCGGCTCGAGCGCCAGGAAGGCGCCCTGCAGGTACGGCGAGTTGCCCGGCGTGGTCTCGTCGCCGGAGATTTTCCGCGCGATGTACCGCTCGTAGCTCTCCTTGCCGAACGCGCCGTACCTGCCGCTCTCGATGGCGCGCAGCTGCTGCTCCAGCGCGCGCTCCGCCGCGGACTGCATGTCGAGGTCGAGCGTGGTGTAGACCTTGAGTCCCTGCTCGTACAGCTGGCGGCCGAACTGGTCGTCGAGCTGCTGGCGCACCCACTCCACGTAGTACGGCGCGATGTCGCCTGATTCAGTCCGCTCCGCCAGCCGCAGGGGATAAGCCTTGGCGAGGCTGGCGTCCGCGTCGCTGATGACTTCCTCGCGCCGCATCAGCTCGATGACGGTGTTTCTCCGCTGGATCGCGCGCTCGGGATACCGGCGGGGATTGTACCTTGACGGGGCCTTCGGAAGCGCGGCCAGCATGGCCGCCTCGGCGAGGTTGAGATCGCGCACCGACTTGCCGAAGTACCGCTGGGACGCGGTCTCCACGCCGTAGGAGCCGCTGCCGAGGTCGATCTGATTGAGATACAGCTCGAGGATCTTTTCCTTGGTAAAGCGATTCTCGATCCCGCGCGCGACTTTGCCCTCCTTGATCTTCCGGACGAGCGTCTTCTCGCGCGAGATGGATTCCGGGAAGATGTTGCGGGCGAGCTGCATCGTGATCGTGGAGAATCCTTCGCGCCATCCGCCGGCGAGGACGTTGTGCAGGGCGGCGCCGAACACCCGCTGCCAGTCGATTCCCGCGTGCGAGTAAAAGCGCTTGTCCTCCGTGACGACGAACGCGTCCTTCACCACCTGCGGTATCTCGTCGAGCTTCACGAGCGTGCGCCGCTCGAGCCCGATCTCGGCGATGAACCGCCCGTCCACCGCGTACAGCTTGGACGTCTGGTTGGGCGTGTACTCGTCCAGCTCCTCGATGGCGGGGCACTGCCCGCCGCGGCACACCAGCGCCCAGGAGGCGTACAGCAGCCCGGCGGCGAAAGAGACCATCAGCGTCGCGCCCAGCGCGATCGCGCGCAGCAGGACCGGATGGTTCTTCCTGAACGCCGCAAACCGGCCGCGCGACTTTCCCCGCGACGGACGGCGGGGGGCGGGAGGTGACATGATCGAAATGTACAAGTGGGGCGGAGCGCGTACCTTTGTCGCATGGTGAAACGCGCGGATCTGGTCGAAGAGCTGACGTGGCGGGGATTGCTATACCAGCAGACGGAGGGAGCGGCTAAGGCGCTCGCCGCCGGCAGCCTGTCAGGCTACGCGGGATTCGACCCCACCGCGCCGAGCCTGCACGTCGGCAGCCTCGTGCCGATCATGGGGCTGGTGCACCTCCAGCGCGCGGGACACACGCCTGTCGCACTCGTCGGCGGCGGGACCGCGCTGATCGGCGACCCCAGCGGCAAGGCGAGCGAGCGGCAGCTGCTCGACGAGGAGACCGTGCGCGCGAACGGCTCCGCGATCCTCGCGCAGCTCGAGCACTTTCTCGATTTCTCCGGGCCGTACGCCGCCGTCTCCGCCGACAATTCGGAGTGGCTGCGCGGGCTCGACCTGCTCGAATTCCTCCGCGATACCGGCAAGTATTTCACCGTCAACTACATGCTCGCCAAGGAATCGGTGAAAGCGCGCATCGAGACGGGGATCTCGTTCACCGAGTTCGCCTACATGCTGCTGCAGGCGTACGATTTCCTGGAGCTGCACCGGCGGCGCGGCGTGACGCTGCAGCTCGGGGGCAGCGATCAGTGGGGGAACATCACCGCGGGCATCGAGCTGATCCGGCGCGCCGGCGGCGCGGAAGCGCACGGCATCACGCTGCCGCTCGTGAGCACCGCCGAGGGCACGAAGTTCGGAAAGACCGAGGCGGGGACTGTCTGGCTCGATCCCGTCCGCACGAGTCCGTACCAGTTCTATCAGTTCTGGATCAACGCGGAGGATCGTGACGCCGGGTCATACCTCAGGATGTTCACGCTGCTCTCGCGGGCGGAAATCGAGGAGCTCGATTCGCTGCTTCAGTCACAACCGGAGAAGCGCGAGGCTCAGCGCGCGCTGGCGGCGGACGTGACCACCCGCGTGCATGGAGTGGACGCCGCTCGCATCGCGGAGGAAGTCTCGTCGGTTCTCTTCGGCAAGCGGGACGCCGCCGAGTTATCCCTCCCGGTGATCGAGGCGTTGTCCCGGGAGATTCCATTCGCCGAGGTGGAGCGAAGCGCGCCGACATCCGTCGCCGATCTGGTGGTCACCGCGGGCCTGGCGCCGTCGAAGGGCGCGGCGCGGCGGCTGCTCGACCAGGGCGGGGTGTACGTCAACGGCGCGCGAGCCGCCGCGGACCTCGACCTCGGCTCGGTTGCCCCGTTACCCGGGAATCACCTGCTGCTGCGGAAAGGGGCGAGGCAGTACGGCCTGATCAGGCTGCGCGGATAACCCTCAGGATTTCGCGCTCGAAGCGACCCGCTGGAGCGAATCCCCGCTCAGCCGGTAAGTAAGCCAGCCGCTCAGCGGCTCCGCGCCGATAGCGTCGTACACGCGGATCGCCGATTCATTCCAGCGCAACACGGCCCACTCCATTCGCCCGTAGCCGCGCTCGAGCGCGATGGACGCGAGCTTCGCGAGCAGCAGCTTCCCCACGCCGCGACCGCGCAGATGCTCCCGCACGTACAGGTCCTCGAGATGCATCCCGCGGCGGCTCAGGTGCGTGGAGTAATTCTCGAAGTACAAAGCGAATCCGGCCGGCTCCTCGCCGATGAAGGCGAGCACTACCTCGGCCGCCGGCCGCTCGCCGAACAGATTCTCCGCGACCGATTCGTCGTCGGCGACGCACGTGTGCGCCAGCTTCTCGTACTCGGCCAGCTCCTGTATGAGCTGCGTGATGAGCGGGACGTCGGCCCGCGTGGCAGGTCGCAGCGTCGGGGCGCTCACGGCGCCTTGACGAGCTTGCCGACGCTCCCGCCGTGGGAGATGACGTACAGCTCGCCGTCCCGATCCTCGCCGAACGACGTGATCGTCCCGCCGACCCCCGCGTTCCACTCCCGCACGTCCGTCGCCGCGCCGTTCACGAGCCGGAAGCTTCGCAACCCGCCCTTGCAGTAGTCGGAGAAGAAATACAGACCAGCGACCTCCGGGATCGCGCTTCCCCGGTACACGAAGCCTCCGGTCACGGCGCAGTTTCCATTGGCGGTGTCATACTCGTGCACGGGGAGCGTCAAATTCGTCTGGTCGCAGATGCCGAGCAGCCCGGTGCAGCGAGTGCCCTCCATGATCTTCCAGCCATAGTTGACCCCGGCCGTCGTACGCGCGACAGCGTCGATTTCCTCCCTGGCGTTTTGCCCCACGTCGCCGATGTAAAGCATGTTGCCGGTGCGATCGAACGAAAACCGCCACGGGTTGCGCAGTCCGTACGCCCATATCTCCCCGCGCATCCCGGCCTGATTCACGAAGGGGTTGTCGGACGGAATCGAGTATGGCGCCTGATTCGAAGGATTCACGTCCAGCCGCAGAAGCTTCCCGAGCAGCACGTTGCGGTTCTGCGCGTTGTTCGGCGGATCGTTGCCGGCTCCCCCATCCCCGGTGCCGATGTACAGGAAGCCATCCTGCCCGAACGCGAGCTGCCCGCCGTTGTGATTGGTGTTGCTCGGGTGCGGAATGCCGATGATCGTCCTCGCCGTCGCCGGGTCGGCGGTGTTCGAGGTGGCGCTCGGCGCGGTGTAGCGCTCGATCAGGAGGTCGCCGTTCTTGTCGGTGTAGTAGACGTAGAAGTGCCTGTTGGTGGCGTACTGAGGATGGAACGCGACGCTCAGCAGCCCCTGCTCGCCGCCGTCCATCACCTTCCCGGTGATGTCGAGAAACGGTATTGCCAGCAGCTGTCCGTTCTGAAAAACCCGGATCTTTCCGGGCTGCTCGACAATGAACAGCCGGGCGTCGTTGGGAGGTGACGCGAGATGCACCGGCGACGTCAGCCCCGTCGTGACGACGGGCTGCAAGGCGAGATTCACGCCCGGTGGCGTAATGACGCCGGGTTCGCCGGGACCGCCGTTTCCGGAACAGCTCAGCACGAGCAGCGCCGCGGCCATCTTCATCGATTCATTCCTCATGGGATCGTCCCGGGCTGAGTCGGGGCCGACGTCGCCAGCTCGGCTTCGCTCGGCACCTCCGCCTCGGTCAGGTTCTCGTTCGCGTTCGGCATCTTCGTCTCGACGAACCGCGGGTCGAGAGCGTCACGCAGCGCGTCACCCAGCAGGTTGAACCCCAGGACCGACGCGCCGATCGCGACGCCGGGAAACACCGAAGTCCACGGCGCGTTCCGGAGCTGATCCAGGTCGCGCCCGTCGGCGATCATCGAGCCCCAGCTCGGCGTCGGTGGCTGCACGCCCAGGCCGAGAAATGACAACGCGGCCTCCGCCATGATCGCGCCCGCAACTCCGAGCGTCGCGGCGATCACCACGGGAGCGATGACGTTCGGCAGAACGTGCTTCACGATGATGGTCCTGTCCCTGGCGCCCAGAGCCCGGATTGCCTGCACGTACTCGAGCTGCCGAACCACCAGCACCTGACCGCGAACGAGCCGCGCCATCCCCGCCCATCCCACGACTCCGATTGTCGCGAACACCACGACCATGGAAGGTTGCAGCGCCGCGACCATGGCGATCAGCAGCAACAGCGTGGGGAACGCCAGCGTAACGTCCGCGAGCCGCATCACCAGCTCGTCTATCCACCCGCCGTAATACCCCGCGACGAGGCCGAGCAGCACTCCGAGGAAGAGCGCGATTCCCTGGGAGATCACGCCGACCGCGATGGACACCCGCGCGCCGTACACGAGTCGGGCCCACACGTCGCGTCCCTGGATGTCGGTGCCCATCCAGTGATCGCCGGACGGCTGCTCGAGCATGCCGGCAAGATCGATCCCGATCGGATCGTGCACGGCGAGGAGCGGCGCGAAGATAGCCGCGCCGATGATCAGCGCGACTATCACCAGCCCGATCTGCGCGCGCCGATCGCGCAGGAGTCGGCGCCGCTGCTTGGGATCTAGCATGGCATCATGTCGGTTCCGCCGCGGGATCGCGCAGCTCCGGCGGAGTGTCCGGCGGCTGCCTGCGCCATCTGCGGTGTTGCCAGAAATATTGCTCCGGCGCGCGTCGAACCCACTTCTCGAGAACGCGCGTGAAGCGTAGCACCAGGGCGTCCACGTCGCTTTCGCGGTTCCCCGTATCGATCACCGGGATGTCCTCGAACCCCACCAGATACGTTCCGTCGGGCTTGCGCAATGCCGTGGCGAACACGACAGGCGAACCGAACCGGAGCGCGAACACCGCGGCGCCGCGCGGCGTCTTGGCGGGACGGCCGAAAAACGGCACGAACGTGGACGCGAGGCCGCGGACACCCTGATCCGCGACGAAGCCCACCGCTCGCCCTTCGCGCAGAGCTCGCGGCGTGTGTCTAACAGCCTGCGCGTCATAGACGACCTTCACCCCGAGCTGCTCCCGCGTCTGGTTCAGATACGCATCGAACAATGGGTTCCCCATCCTTCGGACGATCACGTCGAGCGGGATTCCGCGCGCCGCCATGTACGCGGCCGCCAGCTCCCAGTTGCCCAGGTGCCCGGCGACAACGACGATGCCCTTCCCGCCGGCTTGCGCGCGCTCGACAGCTTCCCAGTTCTCGACCTCGCTGACCAGTCGCAAAACACCTGCCTGCCCGAGTCCAGGCAGCAGGGCCGTCTCGATGGCCGACTGGCCCAGGTGGCGGTAGGAGGCGCGCGCCATCTCCGCCACTTGTTCCTCGCTAAGCTCCGGGAACGCGGCCGCGATCTGCCGCTCGACTACCCGCCGGCGGACGCCGAGAGGCCTGAACCCGAGAGCACCGACCGAAGCTCCCACGCGCCCCGCGCTGCCCCAGGGAACTACGCCGAGCGCGCGCACGAGTCCCCGCAGAGCGCCGTACTCGGCGCGGTGTCGCAGGGATTTCATCGCCGGGTAACGTCCCGCGCGAGCTGGCGGGTGTCCCGCGCCACGCGTTCCCAGTTGTAGTGCGTCTCGACCGCGGCCCGGCCGGCTCTTCCCATCGAAGTGCGCATTGCGTCGTCCCGTAACAACAGCTCGATAGCGCCGGCTATCGCGCCGACGTCCGTAGGTGAAACCAGCAAGCCGGTCTCGCCGTCGCGGACGGCCGAGCGCACGCCGCCCGAATCTCCGGCGACCGTTGGAAGCCCGCACGCCGCCGCCTCGATGAACGAGATACCGAAGCCCTCGACGTCTATATCACGGTCCACCCGCGACGCCCCGAGGTACACGGTCGCGGTCGCATAAGCCTCCGGCAGCTCTGCGTCCTTCAGTACTCCGGCAAACACCACCCGATCGGCCACGCCCAAACTGTCCGCCAGAGACCGCAGTCTCTCCTCTTCCGGACCTTCGCCCACCAGCACGTAGCGGAGCTCCGGAAATTCCGGCCGGAGTCTCGCCAGCGCCTGGATCCCGACGTCCTGGCCTTTGTGCGTCACCAGCCGCGCGACCGTAATAACGAGCGGTCCGCTGCCCACGTTCCAGCGCCGGCGCAGCGCGCCCGTGTCGGCCGCCGGGTGAAACCACTCGGGATCGGTACCAAGATCGAACGCGTGCACCGGCGGCGGACCGCGCACTCCCACCAGATCCATCACCTCGGCGGAAAGATCCGCGACCCAGCGTGACGTCGCGACGACGCCCGTCGCGGAGGAGAAGATGCGGCGGGCCGACAGCCGCCCGGCCAGACCCCTCGCCTTGCGCTTCTCGCGGAGCAGGTCGCCGCCGTTCACGTATAAGAGATAGGGGATCCGCGCTCGGCGCGACGCCCACCACGCGGCGTAGCCCGACGCCCGAATGTTGCCGGCGTGAATGATGTCGAAGCCCGGCGCGATCGCTGACACGTCGCGCATCCAGCGGACGCGGTTCCGCGTGCGATTCGCCCGCGGAAAGCCGAACTTCTGGCGGAGTATCGGATACGACTCACCCTTGTCGAACGCGCCGCCGTCCGTCGCGGCCACGGTGGAGACCGTCACGACGTCCGGCGCGAGCCGCCGGCATATCTCGACGTGGCGTCTCGCCATGCCGCCGAGGTCAGGTCCGTAGTCCTGTGTGACGAAGAGATGCCTCACGGCGCTCCGGCAATGGCTAGATGAGGAAGGAGGATTGCGGACGGAGGACCCATGCGGCCTCAGGACCAAAAAGCAACCGAGGATCTACGATTGAGTGAGGACTGAGGATGAGCGGAACCAAGGGTCTCCTCAGTCCTCACTTAATCGCCGATCCTCAGTTGTAGTTGGTCCTGAGGCCGCATGGGTCCTCCGTCCGCAATCCCGAAGTCGATGCCTTCCTTCACGGTCAATCGGCCTGACGCGGCGAGCTTGCCCGCTTGCTCCCGCGCGCGAGCGTTGCCGCGCGATCGAAGCCGTCGAGCATCTCGCGCTCGCCGAAATCCCGCGCCACTCTCGCGCGCGCGGCGTCGCCCATCGCGGCGATTCTCTCCGGGCTCGCCAGCAGACCCGCGACCATTCCCGCCGCCAGCGCCGCGTCGCCCCAGGGAACCACGAGACCGCTGATACCGTCGGCGACGTACCGCCGCGCGATCGCGTCCTCGGCGGTTACGACTGGAACCCCGAGCGCCATCATGTCGAGCATGGCGAAGGCCGCCTCGTCACCCTCGCACGCGACCCAGCCGAGGTCGGCGGCCGCGATCAGCGCCGCGACGTCGTCCCGCTCGCCAAGCAAACTGACGCGCGACAGCAGGTCCACAGCGGCGATGTGCATTCGCACATCCTCGTAGTCCGACCCGGGCCCGACGACGAAGAGATGCACGTCGGGATGGCGCGGAGCGAGCATCGCCAGCGTCCGGATCGCCATGGCCGCGCGGCCGCGCGCGTGCAGATCGTAGATGCAAAGGAAATGCGATCCCTTGTCGCGCTCCGCCGTGGCCGCGTCCGCCTGCGCCAGCTCCTCACCTTCGAGATCCACCGGATACCGCGACGGATCCACGCCCAGCTCGGCAGCCACGGTGGTCGCGCCCCGCGGGAGCACGGCCGCGCGGACGTCGGCTTCATGAGTGAACAGGTATACCGTGCGCCGCAACCAGGCGGCGAAGCGCGCGCCGGTCCCCATGTTGAGACGCGAGCCGGCGGGCGTGCGCCGCACGACGTTCGCCCGCCGCGCGAGCCAGCACGCCACGGCGGCGATGAGATGCTCCTTGTCGGTGTGCACGAACACGACGTCCGGATTCTTCGCCCGCAGGATCTTCCGCAATCCGAGCGCGGCGTTCAGCCAGCCGCCGCCGGCGTCCAGCTCCGCGATTTCGAAGCCGGCCCCGGGGACGTGCTCCTTCACGTGCGCCTGCGGATCCACCACGAACGTCACCGGATCGCCGGCCTCCGCGAATGCGCGAGCGGCAACCGAGAATGCGCGGGCCGAGCCCGACCAGTCCACGCCCGTGTACAGGAAGACCGCCCGCATCAAACCCCCGCCCCGACGCCGGCGACTTCGGGCTCGCGGAACTGCAGCGAGTAGAGTCTGTTGTACACGCCTTTCTTTGCCATGAGCTCGGTGTGGGTCCCCCGCTCGACGACTACGCCCCGGTCAAGGACAAGGATGATATCGGCGTGCACGATCGTGGATAACCTGTGGGCGATCACGAACACAGTTCGGCCCGCAAGCAGGCGCTCTATCGCTTCCTGCACCAGCCGTTCCGACTCCGTGTCGAGCGCGGAGGTCGCTTCGTCGAGTATCAGGATCGGCGGGTCGTGCAGCAACGCGCGCGCGATTGCGATGCGCTGTCGCTGTCCGCCCGAGAGTCGCGTGCCGCGCTCGCCGAGCAGCGTCTCATAGCCCTCCGGCAGCTCGGCGATGAACTGGTGCGCGTTGGCCGCTCTCGCGGCCTCTTCGATTCGCTCAAGAGCAAACTTCCCGGCGGCGCCGTACGCGATGTTGTTGCGCACCGTGTCATTGAACAGAACCGTGTCCTGCCCGACGATGCCCATCAGGCTGCGCAGCGCGTCCAGCCTGATCTCCCGCGTGTCCACGCCGTCCAGCGTGATGCGGCCCCGGTCAGGCTCGTAGAACCGCGGAATGATATCCACCAGCGTGGTCTTGCCCGCCCCGCTCGGCCCCACGAGCGCGACGACCGAGCCCTTCGGCGCGGTGAAGCTCACGTTCTGCAGCACGGGCTCGCCATCGTAGGCGAATGACACCCTCTCGAACGCAACGCTCCGCTCGAAGGTCGCGGTCGCGACGCGACCCTTGTCCAGCTGCGTCTCGGCGGGCGCGTCGAGCACGTCGAACAGCCGCTCGGCGGACGCGAGCGACGACTGGGCGAGGGTCGGGACCTGCGACAGCTGCTTGAGCGGGGCCAGCAAGCGTAGTACGAACATGAGAAAGGCGATCAGGTCGGCGCCGGACATCGTCCGGTGCAGGAGAACTTCCTGGGCGCCGATCCATAGCAGGAACAGCGCCATGATCGTTCCGATCGCCTCCGTGAGCGGCGGCGCCAGGTACGCCAGCCTCGTCAGCTTGACGGTGCTGTTGGCGTAGGTGCCGCTCGCCTCGAGGAACCGCCGCTCCTCGTATTGCTCCGCCCCGAAGGATTTCACGAGACGAATTCCGCCAACCGTCTCCTGCACGACGCTGGTCATCTCGCCGTGGACGGCGCCGCGGCGCCGCGCTCCCTTCCGGAGCTTTCGCAGCATCGGCTGCATCGCGCCAACGATGACCGGCACGACGAACAGCGAGATCAGCGTCAGCTTCCACGAGATGCCGATGAGAAACGCCAGGTAGCTGATCACCAGCGCGACGCTCCGCAGAGAGTGCGTCATCAGGTGCGTCAGCACCACGCGGGTCTCGGCGGTGTCGTTGATGATGCGCGAGAGAATCTGCCCGCTCTTCATCCGGGTGAAGTAGCCGAGAGGCAGCTTCACCAGATGCCGGTACACAGCGTTGCGCAGGTCCCGGGTCACGTACTCCTGCAGCGTGGCGCCGAGCGATGAGCTGAGCCAGACGAGCAGGTTCTTGAGCAGCATCGTCAGGACGACGATGAAAATGACGCCTCGCAGCGATCCCATCTTGTCGGCGGGATCGAGCAGCGTGCCGACCGTGGCGTTGAGCAGGTCGCTCACCCACCCGGCCTTGAGCGAGATGGCCGGCTGGTCGAACAGGATGTTGAGGAAAGGGATCAGCAGCGCCAGCGTGAAGGCGTCGAGCGCCGCCGCCCCGATGTTGCACAGCATGGTCGCGCCCATCCGCCAGGCATGCGGCCGCAGGTATGGCAGAAGCCGGCGGTACACTGAGCGTCAGCCTCGCGGTGTCAGCAGCGCCAGCGGCAGGATGACTTCTTCGGGCGTAACGCCTCCGTGCAGAAAAGAGCCGCGGTACCGGCTCTGGTATTCCCGCAGCTTCGTCGGATAAACGAAGAAGCAATCGCCCGTCGCCAGCAAGGTGTTGGCTCCGTGTCCCTTCTTGGGAAGCCTGATCGCTTCTTCACTGGGAAAGAGCAACGCCTGCTCGGGCCGCTCGGCGCGCAGGTCCTCGCCGAACTTGTAGCGCAGGTTGAGCGTCGCGTCGCGTTTGGCGAACACCGTCGCCGGCGTGTTGCAGTGGATGGAGCCGTGATCGGTGGTGAGCAGGACCGACACCTTCCGGCGCGAGGCTTCCTTGAGCAGACTGAACAAGGCCGAGCGCTGAAACCACTGGCGCGTGATCTGCCGCAGCGCGATCTCGTCCCGCGCCACCTCGTACAGAATCTGTGACTCGCTGCGCCCGTGAGTCAGCAGGTCCACGAAGTTGAACACGAACGCGCTGATTCCCGCCTGCGCGATGGCGGTTCCCATGTGCCGCTCCAGCTCGTCGGAGTTCGCCGCCGTGGAGATCTTGCTGTAGCGGACGCCGCCGCCCCCGCCGAGGTCCGCCAGGTGCTTCTCCAGCAGCTGCCGCTCGTGCGCGTTGAGGGACTCGTCCTCGCGGTCCGGCGTGCCCCACCAGTCCGGGTAGCGGCTCGCGATCTCCCCGGGAAAGAGTCCGCTGAACAGCGAGTTCCGCGAGTACGGAGTCGCCGTGGGAAGCACGGCGTAGTAGTGCGTCGTCTCGACGTCGAAGTGCGGCGCCAGCAACGGCTCGAGCACGCGCCACTGGTCGAGCCGCAGGCAGTCCACGACGATGAAAACCGCCGCCTTCTCCCGCTGAAGAATCGGAATGAGAAACTCGGAGACGATGTCCACCGACAGCGGCGGGCGGTTGCCGCCGAGGTCGGCGAGCCAGGCCGGATACGCTTCCTTCATGTACGCGGCGAACTCGCGGTGCATGTTGGGATAAAGCCCGCGCAGCGAATCGTACAATCCCATCTCGCCGGCGGCGGCGAGGTCCACGTCCCAGCGCATGAACTCGTCGTACCGCTCGATCCACCCGCGCCAATCCAGATCGCGCTCGCGCTCCGCCTCCAGATGCCGGAAGCGATCCACGAAGGAGCGGCTGACCGCCTGTTGCCTGATCTTCGGCCCGTCCAGGATGCGGGTAATGACCGACAGAACCTGGCGCGGATTGATCGGCTTGATCAGGTAGTCGAGGATGTTGGCGCCCAGCGCTTCCCGCAGGGTCGAGTCTTCCTCGCTCTTCGTGACCATCACGACCGGGAGGTTCGGAGCCAGCTCGCGGACCTCGCGGTACGCCTCCAGGCCGCGCTTCCCCGGCATCTGCTCGTCGAGGAGCAGGATGTCGAACGGCCGGCGGCGGAGGAGCTCCACGGCATCGTCCGCGTTACTCGCCCACTCGACCTCGTAGCCCTTGGAGCGCAGGAAGATGCGGTGCGATTCGAGCAGGTCGCTCTCGTCGTCGACCCACAGCACCGATTTGGCGGGATGGGACATCGTGAGAGTGAATGTAAGCCCCGATTGCGGGGTCCGGTGAGGAGAAAGCTGGTCCGGGCCGGGGGCTGGCGGGATCCAAGTGGGGAGTGTGGCAGTTCGGAGTGTGGCAGTGGGGAGTAACTCCCGACTACCAACTCCCCACTGCCACACTCCCCACTTGGATTCCCCGTCAAACTCCACGTGCTATGAGCGCCCGGCGAATCTAGATTGCCCCTATGCCCGCCAACCTGCCGTATGCCCTCGCCCCCACCCCTTTCCCCCTGCCCGCCCTCGCGGCGCACGCGGGAAAGGCCGCGCTCGGCGGCGACCGGGAAGTGGCGATCGCCTGCTTCGTCGTCGCGCGGTTGGCTGGCGCGCTGCTCCCCCCGAACGCGCTCCCAACGGAGCTGCGCGACAAGCGTGCGGCGGCGTGTCGCAGCTGGCTCGCCTCCCAGGCGATCCCCGCGGGGATCCGCGCCGA
>CALMKE010000074.1 GCA_937867645.1 uncultured Gemmatimonadota bacterium
TATACGGATAGGGAGTTCGTTCCATTCTCCGCGGTAACCGAAGGTGTTCAGCGCGTGCGCGAAGTCGTCGCCGAAGCCGCGGAGCGCCTCGAGCTCGGCCGCGGCACCATCCTGTTCGTGGACGAGATCCACCGCTTCAACCGCGCCCAGCAGGACGCCTTCCTCCCGCACGTTGAAGCCGGCACGATAACCCTCGTCGGCGCCACCACCGAAAACCCATCGTTCGAGATCAACAGCGCCTTGTTGTCTCGCATGCGCGTCTTCGTGCTCGAGCCCTTGAGTGAAGACGCACTGCGGGAAATCGTGCAGTCGGCGCTTGCGGACCCCGGCCGTGGGCTAGGCGAGTTGGGATTGTCCATCGCCGACGACGCGCTGGCGCTGTTGGTGTCGGAATCCGACGGCGACGCCCGTCGTGCGCTCACCGCCTTGGAAGCTGCAGCCTTGCATCTGGGCGATGCTGAGTTGGCGGACGGTGCTGGGGCTCCCGGCGGGTCGCGTCTTAGCGGGCGAAGCCCGCGTAGCGACCCAAGGGAGTCCCAGTCCGTCCGCCGCACAATCGATGTAGCAACCGTAAGAGACGCGCTCCAGAAGCGGTTCGCTCATCACGACAAATCCGGCGAATGGCATTTCAACATGCTGTCGGCGCTGCACAAGTCGCTGCGGGGGAGCGATCCACAGGGAGCGCTGTATTGGATGGCCAGACTAATCGAGGGCGGGGAGGATCCGATGGTGATCTTCCGCCGCTCGCTCGCGATGGCCGCCGAAGACATCGGCGTCGCCGATCCCAACGCGCTCCAGGTCGCCGTCGCAGCGCGCCAGGCCTACCACGTGCTCGGCCCGCCCGAAGGATATCTCCCGCTGGCCGAGATGATCGTGTACCTCGCGACTGCCCCGAAGTCGAACTCCGCCTACGTCGCCCTCGGCGCCGCGATGGACGCCGCGCGGGAAACGCCCGCCGAGCCCGTGCCGCTGCACATCAGGAACGCCCCGACGAAGCTCATGAAGGACCTCGGCTACCACGAGGGGTACCAGTACGCGCACTCCGATCCAGCGGCGTACATCCCTCAGGAGTATCTGCCTGAGAAGCTCCGTGGGACGGAGTTCTACAAGCCCGGGCCGTTCGGTTTCGAGAAGGAGATCGCCAAGCGGCTGGCGTGGTGGGCTGGCCTGCGTGACAGGGCGGGGCAGCCCGCTCGGGAGCAGGACGACGGCGAGCCATCCGAGTAACCGCGGATTTCCCGGCGCCGCTGTATCACTGGATGATTTCGGTAAAGTGAAAAGCGTATTGATGCCGGGGCCGCCGCACATCATAGTTATCTCGTGGGCTTCCTCAGGAGGCCTGCATGCCCGTCACCGCGAAACTTTCCCGCAAGTTCTACGAGCGTCTGGGCGACGACATCGCCAACGAGCTCGTGGATTGGTTCAACGCCGTGGATGACACCTACCGGACGCAGCTCAGAGATCTGAACGAGCTCAACTGGAACCGCTTCCAGGCCGCTATGGACGCGCGGTTTGCTGCGTCCGATCTCAAGATGGAAGAGCGTTTCGCGGCACTGAAGGCGGCATTTGACGCGAAGATGGACGAGCGCTTTGGCGCGGTGGACGCGCGCTTCACCGCGATGGACGCACGCTTCACCGCGATGGATGCGCGGTTCGCTGAATTCGAGGTAAGAGTGGAGCGGCGACTGGGAGACCAGACCAAGTGGTTGGTCGGTGTCTGGCTCGGGACTGTCATTCCGATTGCAGGAATGATTCTGGGCTTGTTCAATTCTCTCCGGTAGATCGAGGTTTACCGAAATGGATGAGACACTGCGAAGAGAAATCCTCAAGCTGAACGAGGTCGAGTTGAAGCGGCTCGAGGCGGACATGAATGCCCGGTTTGCCGAGGTGGAGTCGAACCGAGCGTCGGATAACACGATCAGGCTGATGATCGTGCTGTGGGTGGCGACCATCGTTCCCCTAGGCTGGCTTCTGTTACTTCTCTACGGCGCGGTCCGCTAAGCGGACGACGGAAGCCGTCACCGCCTTACTCCCCCCGCACCCCCCGGATGGCGTGGAGGTAGCTGGCCACCGCCAGCGCGGATCAGCCCCCGCGGCACGCATCCCGCAAGAGCACACCCGGGAAAGCCCCGGGAACAAGCGCGGCCCCTTTGGATACGACCAGATGGCCGCAAAGCGGCCTGATATTGTGTCCAAGGTGTCCACGCAGCCGTCGCCCCGGGGTGACAGTAGCGGAAAAAACGACAAGAGTCCGCGCGCAGGCTCAGCGGACGA
>CALMKE010000075.1 GCA_937867645.1 uncultured Gemmatimonadota bacterium
CTTCAGGAGCAGAACAGCTATCCCGGGATCGCGACGCGCGTATTCAGCCGGTTCGCGCGGCAGATACACCTCGGCTTTCCCGAGGCGCGCAAGTATCTGAAGCCGCGCGCCGACGCGCTCGTGCTGGAGAGCGGGAATCCCATCCAGGCGCCGGGAGCGCGGCCGGCTCCCGACGTCGCGAAACAGGCATGGGGATTCCCGGGGAACGCGCGCGTGCTGCTCGTGTTCGGCGGAAGTCAGGGCGCCGTCGCGGTCAATGAAGTCGTGGCCGAGTGGGTGCGCGCCGGTATTCCGGATGGTGTAAACGTGATATGGGCAACAGGCCGCGGCTCGTTCGACAAGTACGCGCCGCTCGAGAGCGGGCGCGTGCGCGTGCGCGACTACATCGCGCCCATGGAGTCCGCGTACGCGGCCGCCGATGTCGCGCTCGCGCGCGCGGGCGCGATGTCCACGGCGGAGCTGGCCGCGTGGGGGATCCCGATGATCCTGGTTCCGCTGCCGACCGCGGCGGCTGACCACCAGACGACCAACGCCTGCGCGCTGGAATCCGCCGGCGCCGCGACGGTGATCGCGCAGCGCGATTTCACCCGGCAACGGCTCGACGCCGAGGTGCGCGGGATCTTCGGGTCACCGGGGCGCATCGAGCGGATGGCGGAGAGCGTTCTCGCCCGGGCCCGGCCGCATGCGGCCGACGAGATCGCCGGCCACATCCTCCAGCTACTTGGATCGGCTGACGAGTGACGTGCCTACAACAGCTTCAGCCCGGCAATGGCGAGGAGAGTAGTCGCCCAGAAGCCAAACATCCAAAGCAGCAGCGTCCTGATCTCGCGGTGCATCTCGGCCCGCAGCTCCGATCCCAGGTTTGCCATCTCAGCCCGCAGCGCCGACCCCAGCGTTGCCATCTCGGCCCGTAGCTCGGCTTTGACCGTATTCAGGTCCGCCCGAAAACGGTCCCAATTCCGGTCGTTCGAATCCCGGAGCTGCGCTCTGAACTCAGCGTCCACGTCGTTCAACCAGTTGACGAGCTCGGCGGTGGCTTCATCGCCCATTTTCTCGTAAAAGCGACTCGAAAGGCGCGCTGTGACCGGCATCACCTGGCTCTCTGGCGAAGACGGTCACAAGCATAGCTTACAACCGGATCGCCGCACCATCAACTCGGCGCTGGCATGAACGGAATGTTGCGTACCCGTGACCCAGTCCCATCAGCCCCGGAGCTCCAATTCAATCGCTACCCGCGTGACGCTGCGCGATACGACTGACTCCCGCCCCATCCATTTCATGGGGATCGCCGGCGCGGGTATGTCGGCGCTGGCGGAGCTGTTCGTCCGGCGCGGCATCGCGATCACCGGCTGCGACTCCGACGCCGCCGGCGCGGCGCGCGTGAGTGCTTCCGGAATTCGCGTCGAGGCGGGACACGATCCCGCGCACGTGGACGGAGCTCGCGCGGTCGTGATGACTTCCGCGGTGAAGAAGGACCACCCCGAGCTGGCGCGCGCGCGTGACCTCGGGATTCCGATAGTCAGGCGCGCGGAAGCGCTCGCTGAAGCGATCAGCGGCAGCGACGTCGTGGCGATCGCCGGCACGCACGGCAAGACTTCCACGACGGTGCTCACGACCGAAGCACTCGCCGCCGCCGGGCTCGCGCCCACGGGGCTCGCGGGCGCGCGCGTGTCCGCCTGGAACGGCAACATGCTCGGCGGAGAGGACCGCCTGTTCGTGGTGGAAGCCGACGAATTCGACCGCTCGTTTCTCGCGCTGCATCCGACGGTCGCGGTCGTGACCAACATGGAAGCGGACCACCTCGACACCTACGCTGATCTCGATGGGATTCGCGCAGCGTTCGCCGAGTTCGCGGGCCGCGCGCGCGCTATCGTCCTGTGCGCCGACGATGCCGGCGCGTCGTCCATCCCGCTCCCGGCGACCGCCGAGATCGTGCGGTACGGGATCGAATCGAACCACGCGCGGCTCATCGCGGCTCGGCTGCGGGAGAAACCCTCCGGCTCCGCATTCGAGGTGCTGTACGACGGCTCTTCGCTGGGGGGGGTGGAGCTGCGAATGCCGGGGCGGCACAACGTGCTGAACGCGCTGGCCGCGATCGGCAGCGGGCTGTTGCTCGGGGTCAAGTTGGAGCAGATGCGCGCGGGGCTCGCTCGCTGCGGCGGCGCCGACCGGCGGTTTCAGTACGTGGGCGAAGCTTGGGGCGTGACCGTGATAGATGACTATGCGCACCATCCCACGGAGATTCGAGCTACGCTGCAGGCGGCGCGCGCGTCG
>CALMKE010000076.1 GCA_937867645.1 uncultured Gemmatimonadota bacterium
CTAGCCATCCAGTCCTATTTCCGCTTCGGAAAGTAGCGCACATGCGGAATTCCTTCAAAATCGCCATCCATCGTCCAGATCGTAGCGCCGAACTGTTTCGCCGTTGCCAGAATGATGCTGTCCGCCAAAGGAAGCTTGTGCGCAATCCCAAGTTGGGCGGCACTGAGCGCCAGCCCGCTGTCGAGGTCCACGACCAGGCCCTGGTGAAGCACGGCAGCAGTCTGCAGCGCCTCATCCTCGCCGCGCTGCTGCATGACTCGCCGACATACCTCGACGAGGACGACGGTCGGGACCACCAGCGACTCCACATCCTCGATCACGCGAGCAAACTGCCCTGCCCGTGGCCCGGCAGCAAAGTATTCGAGCCACGCCGACGAGTCGACCAGATTCACACCCGATCCTTGTCGCGGACCACGGTCGAATCGATGCCCTTGAGGAAACCGCGCATTTCCCGCATGGCGCGGACGGGAATGAACTCGATCCGGTTCTGATACTGGAGTGCCTGCACCTTCTGGCCGGGCTCCAGCCGCAAAGCCTCGCGGATATGGCGGGGGATAACGACCTGGAACTTCGGGGACACGGTGACAACGGACATCGCTACCTCATCGATAGGCGGTCTGTACAACGATATGCCAATCGATAGAACCGCGCAATGCCTCGGCGCCACGCGGCATCCTTAGCCGTCGCTAGGCTACTTGGAGCGGATCGATGTGGGCAATCTCCCGCCTCAACCCACGGGCGGCATCCCATAGGTCCACGTTCCGCTGCAGGTTAAGCCAGAACTCGGGCGACGCCCCGAACAGCTTCCCGAGCCTGGTGGCACGCGCAGATCGGACAGCCGGGCGGCGACGTGCACGGGCGACTTCATTCCAAATGAAGAACACGCCATACGGGAAGCCGTCGACCAACGAGCGTCGAATCGAGAAGTCTGGCTCTCGATGTTTCACCGGAAACCGTGTCGGCGCCTCACGGATCAAGCCGAGTGTTCCCTCGACCGCAGCGGGAAAGCGGTCGCCGAGTCCCATCGATCGGCTCTCGTACCAAGCGTATGCTTCCTCGATGTCGGCCTCTGCTTCTGGCCGGACAACGAAGGATGAAGTCACCGACCGCTACGTCGCGCGCCTCGGATTCGGGCTTTCACGTCAGCCCAACTTGAACCAACCTTCGGATCCCGACGATACGCATCCGCTCGACGAAGGAGCTCTACGCGTTGCGCCTCAGTGATCGGCGGTTCCTCGGAATCAGCAGGCAGGCTATCCCACAGCGCGACCGCGAGGTCGACCCGTTCGGCGGGGGTCAGATTCGTGAAGTCGAAGAGTGGGTGCGCCATCACCGAAATCTGCCTCGCGAAGTCGGTCGAAGCAATGACCGCCGGTGGTATATGGCTAGCTCTGCGAGCTGCGAATGGCTGTCGTGAGCCACTCGATTATTGTCGCTCTCTAACTTCAGATTAGACAGCCGACATATACTGCGGAGAACGAGGAAAACGCCACGCGCGAGCGCTCAACCACTCGGCTGCGCCTCCGCATACGCATCCGTCGGCAAACACGAGCACACCAGGTTCCGATCCCCGTACGCGCTCTCCACCCGCGCCACCGCCGGCCAGAACTTCCGCCCCCTGATCCACTCCGCCGGAAACGCGGCCTGCTCGCGCGTGTAGCCGTGCGTCCACGCGGTCGCGGTCACGCGCTCCAGCGTGTGCGGCGCGTTCTTCAGCACGTTGTCCTGCTTGTCCGCGGTCCCGATCTCGATCTCGCGGATCTCCTCCCGGATCGAGATCATCGCGTCGCAGAACCGGTCCAGCTCGGCCAGCGACTCGCTCTCGGTCGGCTCGATCATCAGCGTCCCCGCCACGGGGAATGACACGGTCGGCGCGTGGAAGCCGTAGTCCATGAGCCGCTTGGCGATGTCCTCCACCTCCACCCCCGACGCGCCCTTCACCACGCTCGTGTCCACGATGCACTCGTGCGCCATGTCCCGTTGATGGCCTTGTACAGCACGGGGTAGTGCGGCAACGGCAGACTCTGATGGACGTGAAGCCGTGGCCGAACATCCGGCATCGCAGTCCGGCCATGTGCACCAGGCGTCGTCATGCGACCTGGAGCGGATCGATATGGGCAATCTCCCGCCTCAGCCCGCGGGCAGCATCCCACAGGTCCACGTTCCGCTGCAGGTTAAGCCAGAACTCGGGGGACATCCCGAACAGCTTCCCGAGCCTGAGCGCCATCTCGGGGCTCACCGCGCGGCGCTCGCGCAGGAGCTCGTTCATCGACTGCCGGGAGATGCCGGCAGCCTCGGCCAGCGCCGTGACCGACAGTCCATACTCCGGCAGGAACTCCTCGCGGAGGATCTCCCCGGGATGGATGGGACGACGCTCGAGGGGACGGGTGTTGGGTATGCTCATCGGGTCACTCTCCAGCTAGTGATAATCGCAGAACTCCACGTCGTACGCGTCACCGTCCTCGAAACGAAAGCAGATGCGCCATTGATCGTTGACGGCGATCGCGTGTTGTCCCGCCCGATCGCCCTTGAGCGCGTGGAGCTGATTACCGGGTGGTACTCGCAGATCGGAGAGCCGGGCGGCGACATGCACGGCTTCAAGCTTCCGCAGGGCACGTCGCGCCACGTCCGTCGGGACACGCTTCGCCTTCCCGGTCCGGAACAGCTCCTCGGTCTGCCGATCCGCAAAGGACTTGATCACGTCATAATGTAACGTGTCACGTGACGCACGTCAACAGCCGCCGGTTCGCATAAAGCCGTAGCCAGGCCGGGGGCGAGTCAAATAGAGCGGCAGCGCAGCTGCCGCAAGTCCGCAGATCGCCCGGCAGCTTCAGCGATCGTCAGACACCGCGCGGCCGGGCCTACCCTTGCGCGTAGGCCCCCCGGTCCGTTCCGCAACGAATGCGGAGTCATCGCCATTGTGAAAAAACAAACGGCCGACGAGCTGGTCATCAGCGATCGCGGCCCAACCGCGGCCGGAGCTGGGATCACTATCGTTGGTTCCCTCCCACGAGAACTCCACCCTCGGCGCGCCTCCGACGTCAGCAATGCGGTAATCAGTCCAGCCGCGTACCGCACCGAAGTGAAATGAGCCGAGGCGGTCTTTGTCGAACTTGATGTGCGCAGGACCTTCGAGATCGAGATAATCGCGATCCCAGAGTTCCATCGATACGATGCGCCAAGTGCCAAGAAACTGCGCCGCGGGTGTAGCCATATCTTGCCCTACAGAAATGCTCGTCGCGGGTCTAACTGTAGTTTAGAAGAACCGGTCCAGCTCGGCCAGCGACTTGCTCCCGGTCGGCTCGATCATCCGCGTGCCGCTACGGGGAATGACACGGTCTGCGCGTGGAAGCCGCAATCCATGAGCCGCTCGCGATGTCCGGTGGGTAGCCTACCGCCCTATTTCCGCTTCGGAAAGTAGCGCGCATGTGGAATCATTTCAAAATCGCCATCCATCGTCCAGATCGTAGCTCCGAACTGTTTCGCCGTCGCCAGAATGATGCTGTCCGCCAAAGGCAGCTTGTGCGCAATCCCGAGTTGGGCGGCACTGAGCGCCAGCCCGCTGTCGAGGTCCACGATCAGGCCCTGGTGAAGCACCGCAGCAGCCTGCAGCGCCTCATCCTCTCCCCGCTGCTGCATGACTCGCCGACATACCTCGACGAGGACGATGGTCGGGACCACCAACGACTCCACATCCTCGATCGCGCGAGCAAACTGCCCTGCCTGCGGCCCGCCGGCAAAGTATTCGAGCCACGCCGACGAGTCGACCAGATTCACACGCGATCCTTGTCGCGAACCACGGTCGAATCGATGCCCTTGAGAAAACCACGCATTTCCCGCATGGCGCGGACGGGAATGAACTCGATCCGGTTCTGATACTGCAGTGCCTGCACCTTCTGGCCCGGCTCGAGCCGCAAGGCCTCGCGGATCTCGCGGGGGATGACGACCTGGAACTTGGGGGACACGGTGACAACGGACATGGCGACCTCATCGATATGCGTTTTGTACAACGATATGTCAATCGATAGAATCGCGCAATGCCCCCAGCGCTACGCGCACCGCCTAACCGCTCGGCTGCGCATCCGCATACGCATCCGTCGGTAAACACGAACACACCAGGTTCCGATCGCCATAAGCGCTCTCCACCCGCGCCACCGCCGGCCAGAACTTTCTTCCTCTGATCCACTCCGCCGGAAACGCGGCTTGCTCGCGCGTGTAGCCGTGCGTCCACGCGGTCGCGGTCACGCGCTCCAGCGTGTGCGGCGCGTTCTTCAGCACGTTGTCCTGCTTGTCCGCGGTCCCGATCTCGATCTCGCGGATCTCCTCCCGGATCGAGATCATCGCGTCGCAGAACCGGTCCAGCTCGGCCAGCGACTCGCTCTCGGTCGGCTCGATCATCAGCGTCCCCGCCACCGGGAATGACACGGTCGGCGCGTGGAAGCCGTAATCCATGAGCCGCTTGGCGATGTCCTCTACCTCCACACCCGACGCGCCCTTCACCACGCGCGTGTCCACGATGCACTCGTGCGCCACGGTCCCGTTGATCGCGCGATACAGCACGGGGAAATGCTGCTCGAGGCGGTGCGCGATGTAGTTGGCGTTCAGGATCGCGATCTTCGTCGCGTGCGTCAGCCCTTCCCCGCCCATCATCTGGATGTACGCCAGCGAGATCGGCAGAATGCTGGCGCTCCCCCACGGCGCGGCCGAGACGGCGCCGTTGCGCGAGCCGTGCGGCGACACCACGGGATGGCCCGGTAAAAACTCCTTGAGATGCTCGGCAACTCCGATCGGGCCCATCCCCGGACCGCCGCCGCCGTGCGGGATGCAGAAAGTCTTGTGCAGGTTGAGATGACACACGTCGGCGCCGAAGTCGCCCGGCCGGCACAGGCCGACCATCGCGTTCATGTTCGCCCCGTCCATGTACACCTGCCCGCCATGCTCGTGCACGATCTTACATATCTCGATCACGCCGCTCTCGAACACGCCGTGCGTAGACGGATAGGTGATCATCAGCGCGCCGAGATTCGCCTCGTGCGCGTTCGCCTTCTCGCGGAGGTCGTCCACGTCCACGTTGCCGTGCTTGTCGGTCTTCACGACGACGACCTTCATCCCCGCCATCACCGCGCTCGCGGGATTGGTCCCGTGCGCGGACTGCGGGATGAGACACACGTCGCGGTGCGACTCGCCGCGCGACTTGTGGTAGTCGCGGATTGTGAGCAGACCAGCGTACTCGCCCTGCGAGCCGGCGTTGGGCTGGAGCGACACGGCCGCGAAGCCGGTGATCTCCGCCAGCGCACTCTCCAATAACCGGAACAGCTCGGCGTAACCCTGCACCTGCTCCAGCGGCGCGAACGGATGCAGCTTGCCGAAGCCGGGCCAGGTGATGGGCATCATCTCGGCGGTCGCGTTCAGCTTCATCGTGCAGGAGCCGAGCGGGATCATCGAGTGCACCAGCGACAGGTCGCGCGACTCGAGCAGGTGCAGGTAGCGCAGCAGCTCGGTCTCGGAGCGGTGCGTGTTGAACACCGGATGCGTCAGGAACGGCGTGGCGCGCTTGAACCGCTCGTCATAGCGCGGGTCCGCCTCGTCGGCCAGCTCGTCGAGCGTGAACGACGGCTTCGCGCCGCCGCCGAACACCAGCAGCAGCTCCTGCACGTCCTTCGCCGTCACGGTCTCGTCCAGCGCCACTACTATAGAATTGCCGCCGAAGTGCCGCAGATTGATCCCGCGCGCGGCCGCGGCCGCGACGATCTCGTCCGCTCCGCCCACGCCGACCTCGACGCGCACGGTGTCGAAGAAGTCCTCGTGGGCGACGGCGTGCCCGAGCTTCTTCACCCCGGCCGCGAGCAGCGCGGCAAACCCGTGCACCCGCTCGGCGATGCGCGTCAGACCTTCGGCGCCGTGGTACACGGCGTACATGCCGGCGACGACGGCGAGCAGAACCTGCGCGGTGCAGATGTTGGACGTGGCCTTCTCGCGCCGGATGTGCTGCTCGCGCGTCTGCAGCGCCATGCGCAGCGCGGGGTTCCCGTCCGCGTCGCGCGACACGCCGATGATCCGTCCCGGGATCTGCCGCTTGTACTCGTCGCGCGTGGCGAAGAACGCCGCGTGCGGGCCGCCGTAGCCGAGCGGCACGCCGAAGCGCTGCGAGTTGCCGACGACGATGTCGGCGCCCCACTCGCCCGGCGGCGTCAGCAGCACGAGGCTGAGCAGGTCCGTCGCGACGGTGACCAGCGCGTTAGCGACGTGCGCGCGCTCGCACAGCGCCTTGTAGTCGTGCACGGCGCCGTCGGTCGCGGGATACTGGACGAGCACGCCGAACACTTCGGGCCCGGGCTTGAACGCGCGGAAGTCACCGACCTCGACGGTGATCCCGCGCGCGGCGGCGCGGGTCTGGACGACATCTATCGTCTGCGGATGGCACTCGTCGGAGACGAAGAAGACTTCTTTCCCCGGCCTGCCGGCCACACCGTAGCTCATCGCCATCGCTTCGGCGGCGGCGGTCGCTTCGTCCAGCAGCGACGCGTTGGCGATCTCGAGCCCGGTGAGATCCATCACCATCGTCTGGAACGTGAGCAGTGCCTCGAGCCGGCCCTGCGCGATCTCGGCCTGGTACGGCGTGTAGGCGGTGTACCAGCCGGGGCTCTCGAGGATGTTGCGCTGGATGACGGGCGGGGTGATGCAGTCGTGGTAGCCGAGGCCGATGTACGATCGGTAAACCTTGTTCTTGGCGGCGAGGGCACGGAGCCCGGACAGCGTTTCGTACTCGCTCTTGCCCGCGGGAATCTCGAGAGCCGACTTCAGGCGGATGTCGCGGGGGATGACGGCGTCGATGAGATCGTCGAGGGTGTCGTAGCCGAGGGCGGACAGCATCTTCGCGACGTCGGACTCGCCGGGGCCGACATGGCGGCGGACGAAGTTGTCGGAGCCGGGGAGGGTGCGGGGCTTGGTCTTTGTCGTCATCTGGCGTCGAAGCGAGGCTACGGGGGATCCAGTTTGGAGTGTGGCAGTCAGGAGGGGGGAGTTTGGAGTGACCCGCCCGTAGTCCAAATTTACCCGCTCTTAAGCGCCGCAGGGTGAGGGTCCGAGCGGAACGCTCAAAGATCTTCCGGTTTCAACCCGGTATGGCGAGCGATGCGAGCGAGCATCCGCGGACCGATTTCCTCGCCGTCGTGAAAGGCAAAGACGTAGTCGGGCCAGCCCTCGCGGCTCAGCGTCTTATGGCTACTGGCCTCGCGCTTTACCGCCCAACCAATGCGAAGCAACGCGGCCAAGACACGTTTGGCCTTCGAGGCCCCCCATCTGCTCATGCAGCCTGAAAGGACACATCCAGAAGCTCAGGAACTGCCTCCCCGTGTTCCAAACGGTCGGCCAGGACCCGCAATGCCAAAGCCTGCACCTTGGCCACGGCATCAGTCCTGGTAGTGCCGTATGAGGCGGTGCCAGGCATCGCCTCGACCTCGGCGAGCCAGCGGCCGTCAGTTTCCTGTTCGATCTCGATTCTGAACTTCATTCTGCCCACCCGAGAGAAGAAGGACTTTCCATTAACATACCCGGAAATCGAATCGAATGCGCCACCGCACGACGCGGCGCGGTACCATTCTGTCCTTATGCCGGAAACGGTGAACGGACGACTCGAAACCGAGCAGCCAGGGCTCGCCCAATTGCCGTGGCGCATGCTTCTGACCCCGCCGCTCTCCGGTCCGGAGAACATGGGGTGTGACGTGGCCCTGATGGAGCGGGCGCGGAACAGTGGTGAGGCCATCCTGCGCGTCTATTCGTGGAGCGCCCCGACGCTCTCGTTCGGCAGGAACCAGCACACCGAGGGGTACAAGCGAGGCGGGCTGGCAAAGGCCGGGATCGAGGTTGTAAGGCGTCCCACGGGCGGACGGGCGATCCTGCACCACCGCGAGATCACGTACAGCGTCACCGCGCCGGCCGAGTCGGGCGGGTCCATCGCCGCGGAATATCAGTGGATCAACGAGCTGCTCCTCGACGCGCTCCGGTCGCTCGGCGT
>CALMKE010000077.1 GCA_937867645.1 uncultured Gemmatimonadota bacterium
CAGGCGGTGACCGTCGGCGACGAGGTCACGAAGCGGATCGAGCAGCTCGAGCGCGGAAATCTCTATCTCAGACAGCAGTTCCGCGGTGCACTGATATCCCGGCTCATGCTGGCAGCCGAGCCAGGTGAGTACGGTCCACTTTCCCGGGCGGTGGAAGAATCCATGGGCCTGGTCGTGGAGCGCTTTGGACCGCAGATAGGATCCGCCGGCGCGATAGCGGCAATGGGAGCGGTGCTGGACGCGCAGGCGGGCGATGGACTGAATCTTTTTCCCGTCCGTGAGAGCAAGAAGAGGTCGGCGGAGCGCGCCACCAGGCGAATTGCCGTCGCGGGGGCGGTGCTGCTTGGAATCATCGCCTGGTGGTGGGCGGGCAATGGAGTACTGACGGTAAAGACCTGGCGTACGCGTATCACCACCCTCACCACCGCGCTCGATCGGCGGGCCGGACCGCTGCAGCCGATGCGGGAGATAATCAGGAAGCGCCAGCAGTCCGCCGCGCAGCTGAATGCCGTGCAGAGAGTGGAAGCGGAGCGTGCAAAGCTGCAGCAGCTCCTGCAAAGTCTGTCGCTCGCAGCCGAAGCCGGGGTGACGATCACCGGCTTTACCGCGACGCGCGATCCGGCAAACTGGACGGTTTCCATAGCGGGAAATGCATCGGCCTACGCACCTTCCGACGCAGTTTCCTCCGTGCACCGTTTCTATCGCGGAATTCCCCAGATGGTACGGAGCTCGACAGTCGCGCTGGATGGACTTAACTGGCCCGAGCCTGCGGCGGCTACACAGGCGACGACAATCTCGTTTGCTCTGCACTACACAACACCCGCATCCGACGGTGCGTCCGCAGTTCCTTCCGCTCCTCCGCCGCAGCCATGAATCAGCTTCAGGAGTACCTGAACAACGCGCTCGCATTTCTCAGGAAGCACTCGTTCTGGGTGGAGCTCAGCGTGTGCGTTGCAGTTGCAGTCGGCGGTGCATTATGGGTTGGGCGTGATGCGTTCAAGCAGGCGGCGGAGCTCGGCGATGCGAAGCTGTTGCCGTGCTCGATGGCCATGGATCTGCTCAAGATCACGCAGAACGACCTCGATCCGGAGTTCGGTCCGCCGACGGGGTTGACGCGGTTTCTGAACGACGCTGAGGGCGGTCAGCTCCTCACGTTCTGACTGGGAAGAGGAAAACTATGAACAACGCGAAGTCACAAGAGGAATCGGTAGCGGGTCAAAGCAAGGTGATCGACGCGCGCAACACGTTCTGCCCCGGCCCGCTGATGGAGCTCATCACCTACATGAAGCAGGCCCGGGTGGGCGACACGCTGGAGCTGCTGTCGACCGACATGGGCTCGGTCACCGACGTCCCCGAGTGGGTGAAGAAGGTCGGTCACGAGATGGTGAGCAGCGAAAACGTCGGCGGGGTATGGCACATCAAGGTGCGCAAGATGAAGTAGGCGGGTCGGCGTATACATTTCGATCGCGCCCGGCCGTCGGCCGGGCGCCGTTCCGGGAAACGGTCCGGCGTTTCGGACAGGAGAGGCGATGAGAATTTTGATTGTCGGTGGCGGTACGGGCGGTACCATTCTGGCCAATAACCTCGCGCGGCGGCTCAACGCCGAGATCCAGGGCGGCAAGGTTCGGCTCACGTTGCTCTCGGACACGAACCGACACATGTACCAGCCCGGCCTGCTGTACGTCGCGTTCGGCCAGATGACCCCCGATCAACTGTACCGTGACGAGGCGGGCCTGCTCGATCCGAAGATCGATTTTCACGTGGATCCGGTCACGGAGTTCCATCTCGACCGGAACCGGGTACGGACCCAGAGCGGCAAGACCCACGAATACGACGTGCTCGTCATCGCCACCGGCGCGCGCATCGTGCCGCAGGAAGTCCCGGGCATGCGCGAAGGCGCGGAGACGTTTTACACGGAGGAGGGCGCGGTCCGGCTGCACAAGCGCCTCATGGAGTTCAAGGGCGGGACCGTGGCCATGGTGGTGTCGATACCGCACAAATGCCCTGTGGCGCCGGTCGAGGCCATGTTCATGCTGCACGATTTCTTCAAGGCGCGCGGCATCCGCGACAAGGTGAAGCTGCGCTATCACTACCCCGTGAACCACGTCCATGCCACCGCGAACGTCGCGCGCTGGGCCAAGCCCGAGTTCGACAAGGCCGGCATCGAGTACGAGACCCTGTTCAACGTCAGGGAGGTCGACCCGGTCAACAAGATCGTCTACAGCGAAGAGGGCACCGAGTGCAAGTATGACCTGCTCATCGCGATTCCGCCCCACCGCGGCATGGAGACGGTCGAGCAGAACAATCTGGGACAGGGCGGGTGGATCCCCACCGACCGTTTCAAGCTCACCATGAACGGTCGCGACAACGTCTACGTGATCGGCGACGCCACCAATATCCCCGTGAGCAAGACCGGATCCGCGGCCCATTTCGAGGCGGAGGTGGTGGCCGAAAACATCGCGTCCCTGATCAAGACCGGCACCCCGGTTCGGGAATACGACGGCAAGGTCTATTGCTTCATCGAGGCCGGCTACGATCGGGCCACTTACAACGCCTTCGATTACGTGAATCTGCCCGACCTCAAGCCTCCGTCCAAGGCGATCCACTGGTTCAAAGTGGCGTACAACAAGATGTACTGGACCACCGTGCGTGGGTTGCTTTAGAGGAGACGCCCCGTGACG
>CALMKE010000078.1 GCA_937867645.1 uncultured Gemmatimonadota bacterium
GATGGAGGCGCGGGGATTCGAACCCCGGTCCGAGATGAGATTCACCACGGCGTCTACGTGCGTAGTCTACCGATTGAGGTCTCCAGACGCTGGCCAGTAGACGGCCCACGCTGAACAAGTCTCCTGTAGTTTCGCCGACGAACGGAAGACGCGTCCGCCGACTAGCCCGAATTTGCGATACTCATTCAAACGCCTCAGGCGGGCTTCCGAATGAGCAGGTGCGAGAACCTCTAAAGGTTACGCAGCCAGAGCCAAGTTGTCGTTGGCAATTGTGTTTCGTCCCAGAGGTTTTACCAGGATCCGAGAACCTGGGCACGCGGCCTTAGCTTCACCAACCCCGTCGAAGCCAGTCGCCCCCGTTTCATCAAGTATAGCTGGACGGGGCCCCCAAGTCAATCGAAATCGACTTCAGAAGTTACTTGATGTCGATGGCCTAAAGCGTTATCGGAAAGGCTATTGGCGGAGCCGCCTCCACCCGGTTGCGGCCCCCCTCCTTGGCCCGGTACAGCGCGGCGTCCGCCGCGGCCACGAGCGCCTCCGCCGACCGGGACGCACGGGGGAAGCTCGACACTCCGCCAGATACCGTCACCAGCAGGTGACCCCCGCCCCACCGGACCGGATTGTCCATGACCGCCAGCCGCAGCCGGTTGGCCAGCTCCACCGCGCCGTCCAGCTCGGTGCGCGGCAGCAGCAGCGCGAGCTCCTCGCCGCCGTATCGCGCGCAGGTGTCCACGTTCCGCACCCGCTCCTCGAGCAGCCGAGCGATCCCCTTCAGGACGGCGTCGCCCGCGGGATGGCCGTGCGTGTCGTTCACTTCCTTGAAGTGATCTATGTCGAACATCACCAGCGAGCTCTCGCCGCCGAAGCGCGCGGTCTCGGCGATCATCTGGTGCAGACGATCCTCGAAGTGGCCGCGATTGTACAGCCCGGTGAGCGGATCGGTGCGCGCGCGCCGGGTGATCTCCTCGATCTCCCACACCGTCTGGAGCGAAGAGCCGGCGAGCATGGCGAGCAGGCGGAGGTTCTTCGCGTCCTCCTGCCGCACGTCGCCGGGCGCGCGCCCCTCGATGACGACCGCGCCGATCACGCCGCCGTCGCCGCGCAGCGGCAGAATGCCGAGCGAGCCGAGCGCGCCGACTTTCTCGCCCTCCCCGAACAACACTACTCGTCCGTTGAGGCGACGCGCGTCCTCCATGACCACGGGAATGTCCGCGGCGCAGGCGCGCGCGACCTGCCCGCCGAAATCGAGCCGGACCCCGGGACGCGCGCGAGCGTCCGGCGACGCGTACGCCACCTCGCCGGTCTCCGCGTCGCGATTCCAGTGCACCAGCGACGCGCCGTAGCCGGCGGTCATCTCCAGCGCGGCGGTGGTGATCGAATCGCCCAGCGCCTCGATGCTGCGGTTGGCGCTGAAGCGCTGCGCCGCGGTGAGGAGCGCGGACGACTGCTGCGTGGCACGGTGGTACTGCCCGCGCGCCCGAATGAGATCGTGCAGCGGGCCGAGGTGGGCGCAGTGACGGGCGGCGGCGGCCTTGAGCGGGTCGCGTCCGCCCCGCAATCCCGCTTCCGACGAGATGCTGAGCGCGCCGATCGCTCCGCTCTCACCGTGGATCGGCGCGGCGACGAGCTGGATCTCTTCATCTCCGATGACCTGGGCGCGATTCTGCTGCAACGCCCACGTGACGAGCGAGCGCCAGGTCTGCTCTACGAAATGCTCGGGCTCGCCGCCGTGCGCGGTGGACCACCACTCGGCCGAAAGCTCCCCGGTCTCGGGATCGGCGCACCAGAACACGACTTCCTCGGCGCCCGTCGTGGAGCGCACGATGTCGAGGTAGCCGGTTATGAGAGCGCTAGGCACGGCGGGGCGCCGGGCTCTTCAGGCTACGCGGCTGAGTCCAGCACCACCGCGCTGTCGTCCTGCACGCGCTGATCGGCCGCGAGATAATCCGCGAAGATGCCCTCGACCTCGTGGAGGGAATCCACCGCGTGCAGCTTGCGGCGGAGATCGGCGGAGCCTGGCAGCCCTTTGACGTACCAGCCAAGATGCTTGCGGAACTCGATCGCCGCTCCGCGAGGATCGGCCTCGTACTCCGCCGCCATGCGCGCGTGCTCCAGCGCGATGGCGAATCGCTCTTCGACAGGCGGCGCCGCGGGCTTCGGCTTCCCTTCCAGCAGGGCGCGCGTCTCGCGGAAGATCCACGGCTGGCCGAACGACCCGCGCGCGATCATCACGCCGGCGCAGCCGGTCTCGCGCTGCATCCGCACCGCGTCCTCGGCGGTCTTGATGTCGCCGTTGCCGAGCACCGGGATCTCGAGCGCGGCGACGACCGCAGCGATCTCCTCCCAGCGCGCCGCGCCGGTGTACATCTGCGAGCGCGTGCGCGGATGGAGCGCGAGCACTTTTGCGCCCGCGTCCTGGCAGCGCAGCGCGATCGTCACCGGGTCGCGCATCTCCTCATTCCAGCCGCTGCGGATCTTCACTGTGACCGGCAGATGCGTGTGCGCGGACACGGACCGGATGACGCTCTCGACGAGGCCCATGTCCTTGAGGCAACCGGAGCCGCCGTTCCGCTTAACGACCTTCTTGACTGGACAGCCGAAGTTGATGTCGATGAACTCGGGCTGGAACACGTCGGTGACCAGCGCCGCGGCGTCGCCCATGGCGACCGGGTCGCCGCCGAAGATCTGGACGCCAATCGGTCGCTCGTCCGAGCCGAAACGGAGCTTGTCGAGGGTCGCCGCGTTCTCCCGCCGGATGCCCTCCGCGGACAGGAATTCCGTCACCACGACGTCCGCGCCGAAGCGGCGGCAGATGCGCCGGAACGGCGATTCCGACACACCGGCCATGGGCGCGAGATAGAGCGGAATGTCGCTCGTGACGGTGAACGGAAAGCGCATCAAGGCAAGCTAACGGAGCAGGCAAATGCTTGCAACGACAGCATTTGACACGGTTCGTGGGCGCGGGTAAGTTGCCCGCAAAAGAGCTTTTGGCTGTTAGCTATTGGCTCTTAGCCAAGCCAAAAGCCAACAGCCAATAGCCAACAGCTTCCTATGGAACTCCGCGATTTTTTCTCAGAGGATGCAATCGAGCTCGAGCTCAAGGGCACGTCGAAGGACGACGTCCTCAAGGAGCTGATCGCGCTGCTCAAGCTGGACGAGAAGTCCGAGGGCATGCTGTTCAAGATGCTAAAGCGCCGGGAGAACCTCGGCTCCACGGGAATCGGGCGCGGGATCGCGATTCCCCACTGCCGCTCGCTCGTCGTCAGCAAGCTGCGCGTCGCGTTCGGCCGCAAGCGCGAAGGACTCGACTTCAAGGCGATCGACGACAAGCCGGTGAACTTCTTCTTCCTGATCGTCGCGCCCCCGCTCGAAGTTTCCAACCAGTACCTGCCGGTGCTCGGCAAGATCGCGCAGTTCAGCAAGGAAGCGGACGTGCCGGAGCGGTTGCTGGCGATCGGGTCGCCGGCGGAGTTCATGGCGTTGCTGGAGGAGAAGCACGTCTGACACTGCAACTGCAACAACGGGTTCGGGCAACGGGTTGTTGGTTGTAGGGTGAAAGGTTAACTGACTGGCGAGAGGTAGACGGTGCGAGGTTGTAGGTCATCTGGAGACCGTTACCCCGCTACCTCCCACCGTCCACCGGGAACCAGGTCGTCAACCTTAGACCCCTAACCTAGAACCTGTCGCCCGAACCTGGGGTTGAGCGACATCGGCGGGGGATACAAAGATCAGTGTTGCGCTGTTTCGAGTTCCGAGCCCAAGCAGCATTTACATACGATTTCGTAACTCGCCGCGCGCGCGTCGCAGCGTGCGCGTAGTGCTGTTCGTCGAACAGTGCGGTGCCCGGGTGGCGGAATTGGTAGACGCAGGCGTCTGCGAAACGCCTGGCCGAAAGGTCGTGCGGGTTCGAGTCCCGTTCCGGGTACAGGCGGGCAGTGATTGACCGTGACTTCTTTTCGTCGTATATTGCCGGTGTTTCGCAGACGCCTGCAAAGTAGTTTCGAAAAAGGGCCGAGAGCTTTGCTTTCGGCCCTTTTTCCGCGTCATGGCGTTACTCGACGCAGCCCGAAGCGACTGACATCCTTGTCTACTACCCGCGAACCTCCGACCAATAACCGAAGACCCGAAGCCAATCAGTTTACCGTCAACCTGCCACCTACAACCTGTTGCCCGAACCTGCTGGTGTCGTTCCCTCAGCCTATTCCCACTCGATCGTCGCCGGAGGCTTGGAGCTCACGTCGTACACCACCCGATTGACTCCCGGCACCTCGTTGATGATCCGACTGGAGATTCGGGCGAGAACTTCAGGCGGAAACGGGAACCAGTCCGCCGTCATCCCGTCCGTGCTGGTCACGGCACGCAGCCCGACGACGTTGTCGTACGTTCGCTCGTCCCCCATCACTCCCACGCTCCGCACCGGGAGCAGCACCGCGAACGCCTGCCAGATCTCGTCGTACAGCCCCGCTGATCTGATCTCTTCCAGATAGATCGCGTCCGCGGCGCGCAGCGTGTCGAGCTTCACGCGGCTGACGTCGCTGAGGATCCGGATCGCGAGTCCGGGTCCCGGGAACGGATGCCGGCCGACCATCTCTTCCGGCAGGCCCAGCTCCCGTCCGACGTTTCGCACCTCGTCCTTGAACAGCTCCCGCAGCGGCTCGATCAGCTTGAACTTCATCCCGGGCTTGAGCCCGCCGACGTTGTGGTGGGTCTTGATCGTCTGGGACGGCGCGCCGGAAGCGGACACGGACTCGATCACGTCGGGGTACAGAGTTCCCTGCACCAGGAATTCAGCGTCGCCGATCGAAGCCGCGGCGTCCTCGAACACGTCAATGAAGGTGTGGCCGATCCTGCGCCTCTTTTCCTCCGGCTCCTCGACGCCCGCGAGCGCGTCGAGAAACCGCTGCTCCGCGTTCACCACGATCAGCTCGATGCCGAGGTGCTGCCGGAACGTGCGCTCGACCTGCTCGGTCTCGTGCAGCCGCATCAATCCCGTGTCCACGTAAATGCACGTGAGCTGGTCGCCGATCGCCCGATGCACCAGCGCGGCCGCGACGGAAGAGTCCACGCCGCCCGACAGGCCGCAGATTACGCGCGCCGAGCCGGCCTGCTCGCGGATCTTGGTCAGCTCGCTCTCGATGTACGCGCCGGCGGTCCACGTCGGCTCCGCCTTGCACACCTCGAAAAGAAAGTTGGAGATGACCTCAGTGCCGCGCGGAGTGTGCGCGACTTCAGGGTGGAACTGCACCCCGAAGATCGGCTTGGACTGGTGGCGAAACGCCGTTACCGGATTGGAGCGACTCGTCGCGATAACCGCGAATCCGGGCGGAGGCTGCTCCACGTGATCGCCGTGGCTCATCCACACGGTGACGGGCTCGCCCGGCGTGAACCCGCCGAACAGCGTGTCCGACTCCGTGACGGTCATCTCCGCACGCCCGTACTCACGTCGGCCACCACGAATCACGTCGCCGCCTGAGATGTGCGCGATGAGCTGCATCCCGTAGCAGATCCCCAGCACTGGCGCGACGTCCAGCACCGCCTTGTCGATGAGCGGAGCCTCCGCGCCGTAAACCGAGCTGGGGCCGCCGCTGAGGATGATGCCATCGGGCGCCCAGTCGCGGATCCATTGCACGTCGCGCGTCGGCGGGTGAATCTCGGAATACACCCGCGCTTCCCGGACGCGGCGCGCGATGAGCTGCGTGTACTGCGCGCCGAAGTCGAGGATGAGGATACGGGACGTCACAGCGCGGATCGTGAAGACCCGGCCAGCCCGAGAAACACGAGCATCGCTTGGTTCAGACGCAGCATGTCCTCGTCGTCGAGCCGACCGAGGCGCGAGCCAAGCTTCGCTTTCGGAACAGTAGTGATCTTGTCTGCCATGAGTGAGCTGGGGGCACGGAGCCCGTTGCCCTCACTCGGCTCAACCAGAACGCGAAACAGAGGAGCTTTGGTCATATCGGTCGTAAAGACGCAGATTGTTATCGACGGCGTGGCATCGAAGTGGTCGTCCTGCACGATCACAGCGGGTCGCGGCTTGCCGGCGTATCCGGCGCCGGCCGCGACCGTCCATATCTCACCGCGTTTCACGCTCAGTCGCGTTCGGATATCGCATCGACGAATCGCTGATCGACTTCGGCTTGGGCACTCTCGGCGATGGCGAGGGATTGCCGATGTGCCTGCGCCTTGAACGCCCGCGATCGCACGTCCGGAACCCAGATCTGGATTGGGCGGAGACCTTGGCGGCGGAGGCGCTCGCGATGGGCTCGTACCTTATCGCGCGATGACTTTGGCCGATCCGACTTTGGCACAGCGCCCCTCTGGAAGGTAGGTTACATGTAACCTACTGCACTGGCAAGGAACGCGGAAGTCCCCGGCGCCCGGAGACCGACGGCAGGTGTCCGGGCCGCGACGATCAGCAGAAAATCAGAGGGCCTCGAACCAAGTCTTGATCTTCTGAGCCATGAGCCTGCGGCGCTCATCCAGGAAGTCGTCGTAGTCCGGAATCTCCCCGCCGAGCAGCGCCTCAGGCAGACAGCTCATGCGCAGGTTGCCGTGAAGCTCGGTCGCGTCGGTGATGCCACCGTATTTCTTCTTGCCGCCGGCGCACTGCTCGGCCAGTTCCCTAAAGTACTGCTCTGGCGCTTTGTCTCCGATGGCGATGTTGATCTCGCTCTGAGCCAGGACGAAGTTGGCGATCTGGTTGTAGCGGCCACGCGAAAGGCCTTGTTTCTTGAGGTAGTTGCGCGGGTAGACGTGGTGTACGTCGCTGCGGTTCATCAGCAGGTCCAGCACCGTGATGTCCCGCGAGAGAAAGCCCTTGTCGCCGAGCTTTACCTGTGCTGCCTTGTAGGCAAGGAAGTAAGGGCTCTGCCCGGATGATGTGTCCATGAGCTGTGGGAGCATCCCGGTCCAGAAGCTCTCAGGTAGCTCCGTTTCGATCACCGACGTGGCGTAGGGTACCAGGCCGCGAGCCTCGACTTGGCGGATGTCGAAGTCAAAAGCCGTCTCGGGGCTTCCGGTATAACGGCCTCGCAGGATTGACATGGCATACCAGCGCCGGACCAGCCGCTCGAGGTCCGCGGCTGGTACATTCTCGGCGCGGCCTCGGAGATACAGGATATACGCGAAGTTGACGGCGTTCTGGCCGCCGATCAGGTCGCTCGTGACGAATCCCGCCGAGCGCAGGATCATCGTGATGCGATCGAAGTGCGTCTTGTTAATGAAGGCCAGGATGCCCTGCTTGAGTCGCCCGAACGATGCCTCTGCGATAGCGTCCTCGTATTGCTTGGTCTCGAAGTTACGACCCGAGAGCAACGCGACGAGGTCCGCCAGCTTGCCTCTCCCAAACTCCGAGGTGAACGCGACACGCAGCATGTCGGTGTAAGTCGGGTCGTAGATGTCGTCGTTGACATCCTTCAGCCAGCGCATTTGCGGCAGGAACTCGGAAGCAGCGAATGCCTTGTCACCCTTCTCTATCCGGCCAAGGAATTCGGGCGCCACCGTGAGGTGACAGAAATAGTCGATAGCCTTACGCAACATGTTGCCGCCATAGGTCTCGTTGGCGGCGATCTTCGACATGGCGAAGTCGGCTTGGGAGAGCTCGGCCCCGGCGGAGTTGACTCGGATGAAAATCTCGGTCACCGTCTCGATGTCGAGGTCCTCGGCCAGCTC
>CALMKE010000079.1 GCA_937867645.1 uncultured Gemmatimonadota bacterium
AGCTGCGGCTCCTCGATCCACTCGCCGTCACGCAGGCGGTAACCGTGCGCCAGCCGGTGCGCGGGCACGCTGCGCGCTTCGAGCGTGGTGACGTTCATCCCGAGCGGCCGCAGCACCCGCACGGTGAGGTATCGCGAGTATGGCATCCCCGACACGTTGGCCACGATCCGTCCGAGAATCGCGAAGCCGTAGTTGGAATACTCGTACGCCGTCGCCGGCGCGGTGGAGAATGGAATGCCGCCACGCAGCATCGCGGCCATCTCGTCGTTCGTAACCGCGAGCTGCTGATCGCCCCACGGATTGTCCTCGGGAAAGCCCGCCGAGTGCGACAGCAGGTGCCGGATCGTGATCTTGGGAGAATCGCGCGTCGGATAGCGGAAGCTCGCCAGCTCCGGGACGTATTTCTCCGCGGCGTCGTCCAGCGACAGGCGCCCCGCGTCCCGCAGCTGCAGGATCGCGACTGCCGCGAAGCTCTTGGACATGGACGCAATCCGGAATACCGTCGCGGTGTCCACCGGCGAGCGAGACGCGACGTCGCGCAACCCGCCCACGCCGACGTGGGCGATCTTCCCGTCCACGATGACCGCGTACCCGAATCCCGGAACCCGCGCGCGCTCGGCGAACGCGCGCATCATGCTGTCGATCGCCGGATACGCCGCGGCCAGTTTCGTCCCGCGGTCGGGATCGGTGAACGCTGCCGGCGGCGCGACGCTCCGCAGCTCCGGCGCCTGAGCCTCGAGAACTCCGGCAGCCAGCGAAGTGGCAATACAAGCGGCAAGGATCGCGGCCCGGGGCGCGACAACGCGTGGGCCATAATTACGCTGGGAGCGGTGGCAGTTCATCATCGAGGATTTCCTGCAATGCAAAGCGAGTTTTCGGCGGAATCCGGTCCGCGGGAAAATACTGCTCGACTATCGCGAGCGCGTCGTCGGCCCGCTCGATATTGAGGTAGCGCAACAGGTACCGCACATCCCCTTCATCGTGGAACTCCGGTCCGAGACGGAACGCGACGCACTTCATCGCCAGGAGATACTCCGGTACCGGGACAAATACACGGAGGTGGCTCACCTCCAGCCAGGGGGAGAACTCCGCGGTATCGGTGACGAAGGCTTTGGCGGCGTCGTTCAGCCAGTCCTCGCGCACGCCTGCTTCGACGGCGACCTTCCGAGCCGCGCGCCTGACGGCCTCCTTGGGAACGAACACCGCGTCCACGTCGTTCGTGGACGGACGGGCAGCGAATGCAAGCGCCATCACCGCGCCTCCGACCACGTAAACCTCGCCGATCACGTTCTCCTCGGCGAGCCGCTTGTTGAGCAGGTCAAACAGCTCGCGGATGCGGCTCGCGGACAGCACGCTCCCTCAGACCCGCTCGTCGAGGGACGCGTCCACGAAGACGTTTCGGCGCCGCAGCGCGACCGGCGACCGGGTCAGCAGGTGCAAACGGACGCTCTTGAGATCCGAGCCAAAAACCGGGGCCGGCGGCGCGGGCACGTCGCGAGTCCACGCGGGGTGCGCGACGCCCCTCTTCACGGCCGCTCGCTCGATGGCCCCCGCGAGATTGCTCAACGTGGCGGGGTCGAGGGTCGCCCTGGGGGCCTCCGCTACCGCCCGCGCGAAAGCTCCGGACGCCAGCGGTCGCAGGAAGTCTTCGAGCTCCGCCAGCGCATACCGGCGATCCTCCGTCCGAGCCACCCCGGCCACGAGCGCCTGAAATCTCGACCCTTCCGGCGGCAGTACCCGATCCAGGATCCACGAAGACATGTCCGCACCGGCTTCACGGGCGAGCCGCTTCAACGCCCGCTTCTGCTCGGCCGTAACGCGAATCTGCAATTGCTCGGTTTTCGTGGGCATGGCGGAAAGATATTCTGCGTGATCCGTGTGTCAATACGGCTGTATGGACATATTGAATCCCGCTTACCTTGCCGATCCATTCACCGACCGCGCGGAATGCTCAGGCTGCGCCACTTGTCGCCGGCATAATGTTTGGCAAGCAGAACGATCTGGCCGACGTGATAGCTATAGTGCGTGAGCTGGCGGTTGATCGCTTCCATCACCGTGTGCCGTTCACCGCGGACGGTCACGACCCGCAAGAGATCGTTTGTGCCGAGCGGCTCGATGGCAGAGAAAGTCAGACTCCAGCCTTCGTTCCACAGCTCGGTTATGCGTTGGCGCGTGTCGCCTTGCTCGATGATGAACTCCTTGTCGCGATGTCGGTCAGGCTTCTCTCCGTCCGACGTGAGAAAGTTCGTCCAGCGCGACCGCATGTTCCCGGCGGTGTGCTTCAGATTGACCGCGATGCTGTTGTTCCCACCGTCGAGCGTGGCGAAGAAGTCCTTATCGCTCGTCTGCGCCAGTGCCTTGTCGGCCATTTCTTTGTACTTCCGGAACTGGAGAAGGACGTCCCGGAGATAGAGGCCTCCAGCAGCAGTGGGATTCGAAGCTTCGGGGCCGGTATCCCTCACGAATTCTTGCTCCTATGGCGCGTTGCCACTATAGTAGTATGAGCAGCACGACATTCCGTAGCCCGTGGCGATTTAAGGCAAATTGCGACCACGTTAAAAAACCGCTAAAGCGCCACGCCCGGCGCACTTAGCCCCCGGGCTTTTTTCTTTTTATTGACCTCATGCCAGTGCCAGACATAAAGCTCCCGTACCTCCAAGCCCTGGACCGCCGCGTTCTCGTGTACGACGGCGCGATGGGCACCAACATCCAGCGCCACAACCTCACCGCCGAGGACTTCGGCGGGAAGGAGCTGGAAGGGTGCAACGACTACCTGATCCTCAAGCGCCCCGACGTCATCCAGGGGATCCACGAGTCGTTCCTCGCGGTCGGCTGCGATGTCGTGGAAACGTGCACCTTCCAGTCAACTCCGCGACGGCTCGCCGAGTGGGGCCTGGGCGACAAGGTTCGCGAGATCAACATCGAAGGCGCGAAGCTCGCGCGCGCCGCGTGCGCCAAGTTCGCCACGCCCGACCGCCCGCGATTCGTCGCCGGCTCCATGGGCCCGACGGGGATGCTCCCCTCCAGCTCCGATCCCGCGCTCTCGCAGATCACCTTCGACGAGCTCGCCGAGAACTACTACGAGCAGGCGAAGTACCTCGTGGAAGGCGGCGTGGACGTGCTGCTCATCGAGACGTCGCAGGACATACTCGAGGTGAAGGCCGCGGTCACCGGCGTCGAGCGGCTGTTCGCGGAGATCGGAAAGCGTGTCGTGCTCCAGGTCCAGATCACGCTCGACACCAGCGGCCGCATGCTGCTGGGCACCGACATCGCCAGCGCCATGACGACCCTCGAAGCGCTGAACGTGGACGTGATCGGGCTCAACTGCTCGACCGGCCCCGAGCACATGCGCGAACCGATCCGGTACCTGAGCGAAAACGCGACGCTGCCGATCTCCGTCATTCCCAACGCGGGTCTGCCTCTCAACACCGGCACGGGCGAAGCGATCTACCCGCTGGAGCCCGCGCCGATGGCCGAGGCTCTCTCCGAGTTCGTCCGCGACTTCGGCGTGCGAGTGGTCGGCGGCTGCTGCGGCACGACCCCCGAGCACCTCGAGCAGATCGTGAGCGCCGTGCGCGCGGCGGAGCAGTCCGCGGCGCCGCCGGCGGGCGACAAGCGGCACGTGCCCCGCGTCAGCTCGGCGATGCGCGCGATCACTCTGCACCAGGATCCTCCGCCGCTGCTCGTGGGCGAGCGCGTGAACTCGCAGGGCTCCCGCAAGGTCAAGCGACTGCTCCTCGCCGACGACTACGAGGGCATCCTCGACGTCGCGCGCGAGCAGGTGGACTCGGGCGCGCACGTGCTCGACGTGTGCGTCGCGCTCACGGAGCGCGCCGACGAAGCCGAGCAGATGTCCAAGGTCGTCAAGCTGCTCTCGATGAGCGTGGAAACGCCGCTCGTGATCGACTCCACCGAGGCCGACGTGATCGCGGCCGCGCTGGAGCACGTCCCCGGCCGCGCGATCGTCAACTCCATCAACATGGAGAACGGGCGCAAGCGCATCGATTCGGTCGTGCCCCTCGTCAAGAAGCACGGCGCCGCGGTCATCGCGCTCACGATCGACGAGATCGGAATGGCCAAGACCAGGGAGCGGAAGCTCGAGGTCGCCAAGAAGATCTACGACATCGTCGTGGGCGAGTACGGCCTAGCGCCGGAGGACCTCATCTACGACGCGCTGACCTTCACGCTCGCCACCGGCGACGCCGAGTGGATCGACTCCGGCCACGAGACCATCGAAGGCATCCGCCTCATCAAGCGCGAGCTTCCCGGCGTCTCCACCATACTCGGCGTCTCCAACGTCAGCTTCGGGCTCACGCTCGAGGCGCGCGGCGTGCTCAACTCGGTCTTCCTGCACCACTGCGTGCAGGCCGGCCTCGACGCGGCGATCGTGAACCCCGCGCACATCCGGCCGTACGCCGAGATCTCGCAGGAAGAGCGCGCGCTCGCCGACGACCTCGTGTTCAACAAGCGCGAGGACGCGCTCCAGCGATTCATCGAGTACTTCGCCGCCGTCGGCGGCGATGGCTCGGCCAAGGTCGTCGAGAAGGAAGACCCGACCGCCGGCATGACGGTGGACGAGCGGATCCACTGGATGATCGTGCACCGGAAGAAGGAAGGGATCGAGGCGCAGCTCGACGCGGCCGGCGTGCGGGAGAATCCGGTGCGCGTGCTGAACGACGTCCTGCTGCCGGCCATGAAGGACGTCGGCGACAAGTTCGGCGCCGGTGAGCTGATCCTGCCGTTCGTGCTCCAGTCCGCCGAGGTGATGAAGAAGGCGGTCAAGCACCTGGAGCAGTTCCTCGAGAAGGCCGAGGGCTACACCAAGGGGAAGGTCGTGCTCGCGACCGTGTACGGCGACGTGCACGACATCGGCAAGTCGCTCGTCAACACGATCCTGTCGAACAACGGCTACACGGTGTTCGACCTCGGCAAGCAGGTGCCGGTCAACACGATTCTCGAGAAAGCGGAAGAGGTCGGAGCCGACGCGATCGGGCTGAGCGCGCTGCTGGTGTCCACCTCCAAGCAGATGCCGCTGTGCGTGAAGGAGCTGGACAAGCGCGGCATGAACATCCCCGTGCTCATCGGCGGGGCGGCGATCAACCGTAGGTTCGGCCGGCGCGCGCTGTTCGTGGACGGCGAGCGGCCGTTCGACGCCGGCGTGTTCTACTGCAAGGACGCGTTCGAGGGACTCGAGACGATGGACGTCCTCCAGGACCAGAACAAGCGCGCGCAGTTCATCGCCAAGAATCTCGACGACGCGAAGAAGGACGTGTTTCTCCGAACGACGGTCGGAAAGGACATCGCCGCCGGCGACGCAGCCGGCGCGCGCAGCGACGTCACGTCCGCCAATCCGGTACCGCGCCCTCCGTTCTGGGGCACGCGCGTGCTGCGCGACATCCCGCTCGACGAAGTGTTCGAGCTGCTCGACCTGGACGAGCTGTACCGGCTCCAGTGGGGCGCGCGCGGCTCGGGCGAGCAGTACAAGGCCACGGTGAAGAACGAGTTCGAGCCGACGCTCGCCCGGCTCAAGGCCGACGCGGTCGCACGCAAGTGGCTGGAGCCGCAGGCGGTGTACGGCTACTTCCCCGTGCAGTCTTCCGGCAACGACATCATCGTGTACGACCCCGCCGCGTATCAGAGCGACGGCGGCTCGCTGCGCGAGATCGCTCGCTTCCACTTCCCGCGCATGGTCGGCCGCGAGCGCCTGTGCCTCGCCGACTACTTCCGCTCGACCGAGAGCGGCGACGTGGACGTCGTCGCGCTCCAGATCGTGACGGTCGGTGAAGCGGCGAGCCGGGAGTTCGACCGGCTGCAATCAGCCAACGAATACTCCGAGGCGTACTACACGCACGGTCTCGCCGTCGAGGCCGCCGAGGCGGTGGCGGAATGGATGCACCGCCGCATCCAGCGCGAGCTGGGGCTCGACACGGGCAAGCGGTACTCGTGGGGCTACGGCGCGTGCCCGGACCTCGACGACCACGCCACCGTGTTCAAGCTTCTGCCGGCGGCGGAAGCGCTCGGCATGGGGTTGACCGAGTCGTTCCAGCTGCTGCCCGAGCAGTCCACTGCGGCGATCGTGGTGCACCATCCGGAAGCGAAGTACTACGCCGTCCGCGGCGCCGCGGACGCTGTCGCGAGCGAGCCCGAGGTGGCGGGTGTCTGACGACGGCAAGCTCGCGCGGCTGCTCGACCCGCTGCAGGTCGTCGTGTTCGACGGCGCCATGGGCACGCAGCTGTACGCCAAGGGCGTGTTCATCAACCAGTGCTACGACGAGCTGAGCCTCCGCGCGCCGGACCTCGTGCGCGACGTGCATCGCGCGTACGTGGACGCCGGCGCCGAGGTGATCGAGACCAACACGTTCGGCGCCAACCGGCTCAAGCTGGCGCAGTTCGGGCTGGGCGGTCAGGTGGGCGAGATCAACGAAGCGGCGGCGAAGCTGGCGGCCGAAGCCGGCGAAGGAGACGTGCTGGTCGCGGGCGCGGTCGGGCCGCTGGGCGTGCGACTCGAGCCGTACGGCCCCACCAGCCTCGACGAAGCGCGCTCCGCGTTCGCGGAGCAGATGCGCGGACTCGTCGCGGGTGGAGTGGATCTCTTCCTCCTCGAAACGTTCGCCGACATCCACGAGATCGAGCAGGCTATTCTCGCCGCGCGCGAAGTAGATCGCGACATGCCGGTGATCGCGCAGATGACGATCGGCACCGACTGCCTCACGCCGTACGGCGCGTCCGCCGAGGACGTCGCCAGGGCGCTGGATGCGTTCGGCGCGGACATCATCGGATTGAACTGCTCGGTGGGGCCGCAGGCCATTCTCGAGGCGATCGAGAGGATGGCGCCCGTGACACGCCGCAAGCTCAGCGCGCAGCCGAACGCGGGCATGCCCCGCGAAGTGAGCGGACGCAGCATGTACATGGCGAGTCCGGAGTACATGGCGACGTACGCGCTGCACCTTGTCCACGCGGGCGCGCGGGTCGTGGGCGGCTGCTGCGGCACCACTCCCGAGCATATCGCCGCGATGGTCGAAGGGATCCGGCCGCTGTCGCCGCGCACGGCGATGGCTCCGTCGGTGGAGCGGCGCAAGAAGCGCCCGGACGCGCCCGAAGAGGACGCGGGTGTCGAGCCGCTGCCGTTCGCCCAGCGGTCGAAGCTCGCGGGAAAGATCGCGCGCGGCGAATTCGTGACGTCGGTCGAGATCGTGCCGCCGCGCGGCGTGGACGCGTCGCGCATGATCCGCGACTGCCGCGCGCTCAAGGACGCCGGCGTGGACGCGGTGAACGTGCCGGACGGCCCGCGCGCGCAGAGCCGCATGGGCGCGGTGCTCACGAGCCTGTTGATCGAACAGCAGGTCGGAATCGAGACGGTGGTGCACTACTGCTGCCGCGACCGGAACCTCCTCGGGATGCTGAGCGACCTGCTCGGCGCCGCGGCGGTCGGGCTGCGCAACATCCTCATCATCACGGGCGACCCGCCGAAGATGGGGCCGTACCCGAACGCGACGGCGGTGTTCGACATAGACTCGATCGGTCTCACGAATCTCGTCGCGCGCTTGAACCGCGGGCTCGACCCGGGCGGCAACGCCATCGGCGCGCCGACGTCGTACGCGATCGGAGTGGGAGTGAATCCAGCCTCGCTCGACATCCCGCACGAGATCAAGCGGTTCGAGTGGAAGGTCGAAGCGGGCGCGGAGTACGCCATCACGCAGCCGGTGTTCGACGTGGATCAGCTCGAGAGCTTCATGCGGAAGATCGAGCACGTGAAGATCCCGATCATCGCCGGGATCTGGCCGCTGGTCTCGGTGCGGAACGCGGAGTTCCTGGCGAACGAGGTGCCGGGCGTGAGCGTGCCGGACCACATCATCGCGCGGATGCGTCGGGCGAACGACAAGTCGAAGGAGGCCGGAGTCGCGGAAGGGATCGCGATCGCGCGGGAGATGCTGGAGCGCGTGCGGCCGATCGTGCAGGGGGCGCAGGTCTCGGCCCCCTTTGGGAAAGTGGAGCTGGCGCTGGACGTATTCAACAACAGCACCGCGGCGGTTCCGAACATTCGGGCGTAGCCTACCCCCGAGCTGGAGACTGGCGGAATCCGGGCTGTTGGCCGACGGCTGTCGGCTTTCGGCACTCAGACAACTGCGACGGGACGGTCCTGGAGCTTGGCCGGGAAAAGCTGCGAACCGTCCAAATGTCGGTTGTCTGACAGCCGTGAGCCGAGAGCCCACAGCCAACAGCCCGGATTCCGCTTGGATTATTCCAGGAGCTGAGGCCTGCGAGTAAGATTCCGTAATGAAGGCGATTGTGTTGATTGACCACGGCTCCAGCCGACAGGAAGCCAACGCGCTGCCGGTGGGCGCATGAGCGACACGCGTCCACCGCTCACCATCCTCTCGGAAGAGGAGTCCATGTTCCGCGAGGCGATCGCGGCGTTCGCCGACGAGGAAGTCCGCCCGCGCGTCCGCGACATGGAGAAGGCGGGCAAGATCGATCCGACGCTGATCCCCAAGTACTTCGAGCTCGGGCTCATGGGCATCGAGGTGCCCGAGGAGTACGGCGGCGCGGGCGGCTCGCTGATGATGGTCGCGCTCGCCGTCGAGGAGATCAGCAAGGTGGACGCGTCGGCCGCGATCGTGTGCGACGTGCAGAACACTCTGGTCAACTTCCCGATACTCAAGTACGGGAACGACGAGCAGAAGCAGCGCTACCTCACGCGCCTCACTTCCGAGGTGGTCGGCGCCTACGCGCTCTCCGAGGCCGGCTCCGGCTCCGACGCGTTCGGCCTGGCCACGCGCGCGGAGAAAAAGGGCGACGGCTGGGTCCTCGACGGACGGAAGCTGTGGATCACCAACGGCGCCGAGGCGGAGATCTTCGTCATCTTCGCCAACGCCGATCCTTCGGCCGGCTACAAGGGAATCACCGCCTTCATCGTCGAGCGCGGCACGCCCGGGTTCGCGGTCGGCAAGAAGGAGGACAAGCTCGGCATCCGCGCATCGAGCACGGTCGAGCTGCTGCTCGACGGCTGCGAGCTGCCCGCGGCCAACGTCCTCGGTCCGGTCGGCCAGGGCTACAAGATCGCCATCGAGACGCTCAACGAAGGACGCATCGGCATCGGCGCGCAGATGATCGGCGTGGCGCAGGGCGCGCTCGGCGCGGCGATCGAGTACATCCAGGAGCGGCGGCAATTCGGCAAGGAGTTGGCGCACTTCCAGGCGATCCAGTTCCAGGTGGCCCAGGCGGCCACAGAGCTCGAGGCCGCGCGGCTCATGGTGTACAACGCGGCGCGGCTCAAGGACGCGGGGCACGACATCGCGCGCACCGGCGCCATGGCCAAGCTCTACTCGTCCCAGGTGTGCGAGCGCGTCACCTCGTTGTGCGTCGAGCTGTTCGGCGGGTACGGGTACACCACCGACTACCCGGTCGAGAAGTTCTATCGCGACGCGAAGATCGGGACTATCTACGAAGGCACGTCGAACATGCAGTTGCAGACAATCGCAAAGTCTCTCCTCCGATAGCGGTTTCAGAGCTCCGTCGAGGGCACTGAAACCGCTACACACATTGGTCCAAGCGCTCGCCGCTCGACAGCAACGACACTCACAGGTGACATCATGAGCTTCGCCCGCCCCGTCGCACTCGTCGCTCTCGCCCTCCTCTCCGCCGCGCCCGTTGCCGCGCAGCAATCCGTTGACGCCGAGTACGCGCGGCTCGTGCGCGAGTACACCTCGGATCCGCTGTTCCTGCCGGCAACGGTAGCGACACTTCCCGATCATCCGACGATCCCTTCGCCGCGGGAGCACTTCGGCACGGTGATAGGAGCGCCGGGGGTCATGCATCGCACGAGCGAGATCTACGGGTACTACCGCGCGCTCGCGGCCGCGACGCCGCGCGTGAAGGTGCAGACTGTGGGGACTACGGAGGAGGGACGCGAGCTGCTGCTCGTCACCATCGCGGGTGACGCGCTTTTGCCACAGATAGAGGAGCAGAAGGCGATCGCCGCGCGGCTCGCGGATCCGCGCAGGCTGCCAGCGGCTGAGCTCGAGAGCGTGCTCGCGCGCGCCAAGCCGATCTACTACATGAGCGGCGGGCTCCACTCGACCGAGATGGGATCGCCGGAGATGCTGATGGAGCTGGCCTACCGCCTCGCGGTGAGCGACGACGCGCAGATCCGCACGATCCGGGACAACGTCATCACGCTCATCAATCCGGTCGCCGAGCCCGACGGCCGCGACAAGCTGGTGGACTGGTACTACCGCTACACCAAGGCGCGCACGGACTGGGACGACGGCTTCCCGCGCAGCGCGCCGTACTGGGGCAAGTACGTGTTTCACGACAACAACCGCGACGGCATCCAGATCTCGCAGGAGCTGACGAAGTCCATCTATCGTTCCTACTTCGAGTGGTTCCCCGTCGTCTCGCTGGACCTGCACGAGTCGGTGCCGCTGCTCTACATCTCGACGGGCACCGGCCCCTACAACGAGACGCTCGACCCGATCACCATCGGCGAGTGGCACCTGTTCGCGCAGAACGAAGTCACGCAGCTCACGGCGCAGGGGCTTCCGGGAGTGTGGACGTGGGGATTCTACGACGGCTGGTATCCCGGCTACGCACTTTGGATCACCAACAACCACAACGGCATCGGGCGCTTCTACGAGACGTTCGGGAACGCGGGTGCGAACACGTACATCCGCGACCTCGCGAACAGCCGCTACGCCGGCAATCCCGTTACGAGCCGCCAATGGTATCGCCCCTTCCCGCCCACGCAGCGCGTCCGCTGGGGAGCCCGCGACAACGTGAACTTCATGCAGGCGGGCGTCATCGCATCCCTCACGTTCGCGGCGCACAACTCCAACCAGCTGCTGCGAAACTTCTGGCAGAAAGGCGTGAACAGCATGACCCGCGGCCGGACCGAGAAGCCGCATGCGTATCTCATCCCCGGCTTCGCGCGGCAGCGAGACCCGAGGCGAACGGCGTACCTGGTCAACCAGCTGCGCCGGCACGGCATCGAGGTCCACCAGCGCGCGACCGGCGATTCGGCGGGTGACTTCGTGGTGCTCCTCAACCAGCCGTACCGGAACTTCGCCGTCAGCCTCCTCAGCAAGCAGAACTTCCCCGCCGACGAGCCCAACCCGCCGTACGACGACATCGCGTGGACGCTCGGCTACCTATACGGCGTGGATGTGAAAGCGGTGGACGACACCGCTGTGTTCGGCTGGCAGGGGCTGACGTTCCTCCGCGACACCGTGGCCGCGACAGCGGACGTGAGCGGCAGCGGACCGGTCCACGTGCTGGAGTACAAGGCGCAGGCCGAAGCTCTCCCCGCGTTGTACGCTCTGCGCGAGCGATCCGCCGGCACGAAAGTCACGGCGGCGGAGGCGCCCTTCACCATGGGGGGCAAGCGCTTCCCCGAAGGCTCGCTGATTTTCGAGAACCTGGGCGACGCCGCGGCGCAGGACCTCGCGCGTCGCTTCGCGCTTCCACTGGTGCGCGTGGACGCGGTCCCCTCGGTCCAGCGCCACGCCGTGGACCTCCCCCGCGTGGCGATCTATCACACCTGGACCAACACGCAGGACGAAGGCTGGGCGCGCTTCACGTTCGATCAGTCGCGCATCCCGTACACGTCCATCCAGAAGGACGACCTGCGGCGGGGGAATCTGCGCAGCAGGTTCGACGTCATCCTCGTCCCCAACACCGGGGGCGCCGGCATCGAGACGCTGATTCACGAGCAGGACCGGAAGTTCGGCCCGATGCCGTACACCAGAACGGCGCAGTTCCCGTCGCACGGCACGCCGTCGTCCACGGCCGACATGACCGGCGGTCCGGGCTTCGAGGGGCTGGCTGAGCTGCACCGCTTCGTGAACGAGGGCGGCACGCTGATCACGCTGGCCGGCGCGACGCGGCTGGCCGCCGAGACCGGGATCGCGCGCGCGCTGTCGCCGTACGCGGCGGGCTCGCTGTTCCATCCCGGATCCATCGTGCGCGTCATGGCCCGCAAGTCGGATCACCCGATCTGGTACGGCTTCCCGGATACCACGAACGTGTTCCGCGGGAACGGCCCGCTGTTCCAGGTGAACCGCCGCGATCGCGGAATGATCGTGGCGCAGTTCGGCACGCGCATCCCGCGCGACGAGGAGGAGCCGACCGGCCGCTTCTTCGGGATCCCCGAGACGCCGCGCCCGGGCGCCGGTGAGTCCAGTCCCCCGCCGGGCGTCGCCCCCGCGGCCGACAGCGCCCCGCCCCGGGCGGCGGTCCCGGCGCAGAGCGGCACCCGTGGCGGATCCGGCGCGAGCGAGTACGTGCTCTCGGGAATGGTGCGCAACCAGGATCAGATCATCGGCCAGGGCGCGATCTTCGACGTTCCGGTCGGGCGCGGGCGAGTGATCACGTTCTCGTTCAATCCGCTGCACCGGTATTTGAACCACCACGAGTTTCCGTTGGTGTGGAATTCGATCATGCACTGGAACGATGGGATAACCAGGTGAAAATCGCCTTGGCTCCGATGATGGCGAAGAGGAATCCAAGTTTGGAGTGTGGCAGTAGGGAGTGCGGCGGTAAGGAGTCGAAGCCGTCGCGCATGGGCCGCCGACTCCCAACTGCTACACTCTGGACTGCCACACTCCGAACTTGGATTCCGCTCACCATCTCGCTCGCTGCCATCCTCGTTTTCACGTCGCCGGCAAAAGCGCAGGTCCCCGAATCCGAGTATGCCAGCCGCCGCGCTGCCGTCGCTTCCCACATCCGCGACGGCTTTCTCGTCCTCCCCGGCGCGCCCGAGCCCATTCACGACTACGAGGATTTCTCGCAGGACCCGGACTTCTTCTATCTGACGGGAATCGACGAGCCCGGCGCCGTCCTGGTGCTCGTGAAGCAGGGCGCGTCGCACTCGGCGACGGTGTTCGTGCAGCCGCGCGATCCGGCCCGCGAAGTGTGGAGCGGGTACCGGCTGGGCACCGAGGGGGCCACCGAGCGGACCGGGCTCCCCGCGCGGACGGCTGATGAAGTGAGCGCCTTCGTCGACTCGCTTGCCGCCGCGCACCAGGTGGCGTACATCCCGCGCTCGCAGCGCGACCTCGCCGCCAAAGTGCGCGCCGTGAAGCCGGGACTCACGGTGCTCGGCATCGGCGACTTGATGAGCAGGCTGCGCGGCAGCAAGAGCCCCGCCGAGCTCGACCTGCTGCGCAAAGCGATCGCGATCACCGTGGACGCGCAGGTGCTCGCGATGCGATCGGTCTCGCCCGGAATGAACGAGTTCGAGATCGAGGGGCTCATCGAGTACACCTTCCGCCGCAACGGCGCGGACCGGCCCGCGTTCGCCAGCATCGTCGGCTCCGGTCCCAATTCCACGACGCTGCACTACAACCGGAACGACCGCTTCATGAGCGCCGGCGAGCTCGTCGTCATGGACGTCGGCGCGTCGTATCGCGGGTACGCCGCCGACGTCACCCGTACCGTTCCGGTGAGCGGCGTCTTTTCACCGGAGCAGCGCGCCATCTACCAGATCGTGCGCGAAGCGCAGGCCGCCGGCGAGCGCGCCGCGCGGCCCGGCGCCGGGAGCGTCGCCATGAACCTCGCGGTGGACTCGGTGATCAAGCAGGGGCTCGCGCGACTCGGTCTCATCGAGTCTCCCGACGCCGTGTACGACTGCGGCGGCGAGCGGGCGGCGACCTGCCCGCAATACCGGCTGTACTACATGCACGGGCTCGGGCACGGGATCGGACTCGAGGTCCACGATCCGGGTACGTCCGGAATTCAGCCGGGAACGCTCGCGCCCGGCGACGCGTTCTCGATCGAGCCCGGGATCTACGTGCGGGCCAACCTCCTGAACATCATTCCTGCGTCGCCGCGCAACGATTCTCTCAAGGCGAAAATCGCGTCAGCCGTGTGGCACTACGCCAACATCGGCGTGCGTATCGAAGACGACTACCTCCTGACCCCCACCGGGTTGGAATGGGCCAGCCGCGCCCCGCGCGAGATCCACGAGATCGAAGCCACGATGCGCGACCGCGCGGCGGTGCCACGGGACCGTGACAAGATCGAGTGGTACCGCGCCACCGAGCACCCGGAGCGCGTCACGCCGTAGCCGAGCGATTCTTGTCGATGATGGCAAACAGGATCAGCAGAAACGCCACGAGCCGCAGCCCGTACACCCACGCGCCCGCCAGCTCGCCATAGTAGAACAGCGCCAGCCGCTGCACGGCCATGAGAAAAAAAGCGCTCGCGAATATCGCGAACAGCCTGTCGCCGGTTTCCCTGTAGAAACGCAGAAAGAACAGGGCGACGACGAGATAACCCGCCATCAGCGCGCCCGCGATGAAGGCGGTCACGTGTGCGAATCCCAGACGAGCCCGTACACCAGCACCATCACTCCCGCCAGCGCCGGCAGCGTTCTCCACTCCGACAGATCCGTCAGCTGCGACTGCGCGTCCACGACCAGCAGCGCGTTATTCAGCGTCAGCCCCGCAAAGCAGATCGCGCTCCACAGAAGCAGGCGAACGCGCGTCCGGAGGTAGCCGCGCAGCAGCAGCACCGCGCACGCGAAGCTCGTCAGCGCGCAAAGCATGAAGAGAAGGTGAATCATGGCTGTCTGCGTAGTTTGAACGCGTCGGCAAAAGTATTCACTGCCGTCGGCGGCCGCTCGTACAGAAACCGAACGAGAGTGACCGGCCGCTCGTTGTACAGCCTGACCACCGCCTCGGCCGTCCGGTCCAGGTTCTCCTCGCGGGCCGCGTACCGGTAAGTCCCGTCCGACAGCTGCGCCGCGAGACCGCCCCGGCTCAGATCGTCGAGGCATTGCTGCACCATCGCGGGCGGCTTCCGCATCCTCTCGGAGAGCCGCTGCGGCGTGAAGGAATCTTCCCGGCTCCCGCGCAGGAGCATCAGGAGCTCGACGTGATCCATCGTCGCCAGATGGCGCTGGATCATCTGTTGAACGTCTTCCGAGATATCCGGATCGGTCACGCCACTTTCGCTCAATTCAGCTCGTTGTCCATGCGGAAAACGCTGGTTGCGGGTACGCCTGCAAGTTGGGAGCCGCGTGCCAGGGGCCGGTCGCGAAATGCAAATGAGCCTCACGATCCTGAATCATCTGTTTTTCCGTGGCCGTGACCCTTCGGCAGGCCCCCGACTATCATCAGCACGCTCATGCGCAAAGTCATTCCCCCGCCGCGAGCGGACGGCTACACGACCAGCACTCCGGCGCCGCTCTACTGGGCCGCCTATGGGCCCGAAGGAAGGTCTCCGCTGCTAGTGCTCCACGGCGGGCCTGGCGCGAGCCACGATTACCTGCTGCCCCAGATGCTCGAGCTCGCCCGCGACCGCGAGCTGATCTTCTACGATCAGCGAGGCGGCGGGCGCTCGCGGCAGGAAAGCGACACCCCGATTACGTGGCGGACGCAGGTCGACGACCTGGGCGCGGTGGCGCGGGAATTTTCCCTGGAGCCCCTCTCAATCGTCGGTTATTCGTGGGGTGGACTGTTGGCGATGCTTTACGCCATCGAGGCGGCCGCGGGATGGGCTCCGATCAGCCCCGCGCGAATGGTTCTGATAGACCCCGCACCCGCCGACCGGGGGCACAGACAGGAGTTCGAAGCTGAGTTCAACACGCGACAGCAGAGTGACACGATCCGCCGCATGCGCGAGGAGCTTGCCGCCTCGGGGATGCAGGAGATGGATCGCGATGCGTACCGTCAGCGCGCCTTCGAGTTGAGCGTCGCGGGCTACTTCGCCGACCCCGCGCGCGCGGGCGATCTCACGCCCTTTCGGGTCATCGGCAAGGTTCAGAAGTCCATCTGGGACAGCCTCGGCGACTACGACCTTTCCGCGGATCTCGCCACCGTGCGCTGTCCGACGCTGGTCGTGCACGGCTCGGAGGACCCGATTCCGGTCGCCGCATCCCGCAAGACGGCCGAGGCGCTGGGCGCACGCTTTGTGCTATTGGAGGGGTCCGGCCACGTCCCGTATGTCGAGCAGCCGGAGCAGCTCTTTCCGGCGGTGGTGGCCTTTCTCGATGAAACAGATGCCTGATCCCAAAGCTACCCGGCACCACCTGGGCACCCTGCGTGTGGACGGGGGTGTGCATAATGTCTCGGTGCGGATCGCGTACGACGGCGTGGAACACGTCGGCCGGCTCTGGTTCGCCGACTCGGTTCGGGACGTCGAAGGCATCCCGGACTACGGCGTCATCCCCGGCCGCACGCCGGACGACGTACTGGCCGCGGCGCGCACGCTCAACGCGGAGGACCTCACGCGCCGGTTCCACCGGGCGCACGCGGAGAAGCGGCGCTACATCCGTCTTCGCCGCTCCGTCGAGGAGATTCTCGCCAAGGTGAAGTACATGAACCGGGTCGCGATCTCGATGCGCGGCGGGATGCTCGACGCCGAAGCCGCGGAGCAGGAGCTCGAGCTCGTGACCGACCAGATCCAGGACATCGTTTCGCGACTGAAGGAAGTGGCGGTATGAACGGGCTTGACGCGCATCCCTACGCCGGCACACCGTTCGCCTTCATGGAGCGAGTCTGATGGCCGAGTTCGGCGTAGTCAAACAGCACCTCACCAGCCTCGAAGTGGACGGCAAGGTGTACAACGTCGCGCTCAAGACGGCGTACGACGGCATCGAGCACATCGGCCGCCTCTGGTTCGCCGATGCGTCCGCCGACGAGATGGGCATCCCCGACCACGGCGCCATTCCTGGACGCACCGTGGACGAGGCGGTCTCGCTCGCGATGCGGTTGTCGAACGACGACCTCATGCGCCGGTTCCACCGCGCGCACGCCGAGAAGCGGCGCTACATCAAGCTGCGCCGCAACGTGGACGAGATCCTGGCCAAGGTGAAATACATGAACCGCGTCGCCGTCTCCATGCGCGGCGGGATGCTGGACAACGAGGGCGCGGGCCAGGAGCTGGATCTCATCACGAAGCAGCTGCAGGAGATCGTCACGCGGCTCAAGGACGTCGCCGGAGTGGAAGGCTAAGGCAGCCGGATATCCCGATGGACTCCCGGACCGCGGCGCACGTACTGGCGCAGATCGGCGGGCTCCTGGAGCTGCACGGCGAAGACAGATTCAAGTCCCGCGCGGAGCACGGAGTGGTGCTGGAGCTGAACGCGGATCCGCACCGGCTCGATCTCGACTGGACGCACTGCCACGACGCGAAGAAGCGGGGCGTCCGAATCGAGATCGGTCCGGACGCGCATTCCACCCACGGACTCGACAACGTCGAGCTCGGGATAGCCATCGCGCGCAAGGGCTGGCTGGAGAAGAGCGACGTGTTGAACTGCGGATCCGCGGCGGACGTCGTCGCGCACGCCCGCCGGCGCCGCGCGTGAAGCGGCGTGCCCCGGCTCGGAGCGTTCCGCGCCGCCGGAAATCCGCGGCGGAACTGCGCGAGCACACGGCCGAGGTGATTCGCCGGCTCAGGAAGGAGTATCCGGACGCGCACTGCGAGCTCGACTTCAAGTCGCCCTTTCAGCTGCTCGTCGCGACGATCCTGAGCGCGCAGTGCACCGACAAGCGCGTCAACATGGTGACGCCGAAGCTCTTCGCGGCGTATCCGACGCCGAAGAAGATCGCCGAGGCGCCGCCGGGCGACGTCGAGGAGATCATCAGGTCCACCGGCTTCTTCCGGGCGAAGACGAAGAGCCTGCAGGGGATGTCGGCGGCGCTGGTCGAGGAGCATGGCGGCAAGGTGCCCGACACGATGGAGGAGCTCACCTCGCTGCGCGGCGTGGGCCGGAAAACGGCCAACGTCGTCCTGGGAAACGCGTTCGGGAAGGCCGAGGGCATCGTGGTGGACACCCATGTGGGGCGGGTGAGCGTGCGGCTGGCGCTGACGAACGAGACCGATCCCGTGAAGGTGGAGGAGAAGCTGATGGCCCTGGTGCCACGGCGGGATTGGACGATCTTCTCGCACCTGCTAATCTTTCACGGGCGGCGCGTGTGCGTCGCGCGGCTGCCGAAGTGCGGCGAATGCGTATTGAACGATATTTGTCCATCCAGACGGCGAGATATCAGGTATTAGGTATCAGGTATCAGAAACTGCCTGACACTCTTGATCTCACCTGATCACCATCGTCTGATACCTGATACCTGATACCTGATACCTGATACCTATGTCTACCGCCGCCCACCGCTCCTCCGACCTCGGCGCCGCGCTCACCGGACTCATCGTCGGCGCCGTCGCGCTCTTCATCATCGTGTTCACGATCGTGAAGCTCACCAATTCGAGCTATGCCGGAGAGCACGCCGAGGCGCCGGCGGCCGCCACGACGACGGGAACGCCCGCGCCCGCCCCGCCGGCCGCGCACTGACAGCGCGGTGGGCGACGCTGTTGCTGTCGGCCCAGAGCTCATAGCCCAGAGCCAACCGCTACAACGCTGGCGTCCGCCCATGCGTAACACCGGTACCGAGCGCGAGCTCGTCGTTGCCGCCCAGCGGGGCGAGCAGGCGGCGTTCGCGGAATTGGTCGCGTTACACCAGCGAAGGGCGTACGCGATCGCCCGGGCGATCGTGTACGTGCACGAGGACGCGGAGGACGCCGTGCAGGAGGCGTTCCTCAGGGCGTACCAGGCGCTCGGAAAGTTCCGGCCGGAGGAGCCGTTCGGAGCGTGGCTGAGCAGGATCGTCGCGAATGCGGCGCTGGACATCACGAGGCGGAAGAAGATCAGGAAGGCGGACGAGCTGTCGGATTACATCCCCGACCGGTTCAGCGATCCTGGCGAGAGCGAGGAGTTGCGGCGAAGATTGGCGGGCGCGCTGGCGCTGCTGGGAGACCGGCCGCGGTCGGTGATCGTCCTGCATGACGTGGAGGGCTTCACGCACGTCGAGATCGCGAAGATGCTCGGAATACCGGAAGGGACCGCGCGGTCCGATCTGCACCACGCGCGGCGGCAGCTGCGAAAGACGCTGGGGAACTTGCAGGAGGACTGATGGCCGACAACGACCTGGAATTCACCGCCGAAGCGGATCCGCGTGTGACGGGAGCGCTGCGCTCGCACTACGCCGCGCCGCGCGACGAGGCGTACTGGGAATCGCTCCAGGCGCAGGTCATGGCGCGGATCGCCGCCGGCGCGCGCGCGAGCTGGCTCCAGGTCGCGGCCGGGTGGGCGCGTCCAGGACTGGCCGCCGCCGCCGCGGTACTGCTCGTCGCGGCCGCGCTGTTCCAGCTCAACCGCGACGAGCCGGAATCGATATCCTTCGCCGCGATGACCCAGATCGCGAGCCAGCCCGAGTTCATTTACATCGAGAACGACGCCGCGAGCCAGAGGGATGAGACTCTGCGCCTCGTCGTGTCTCATTGAGGAAGGAGTCGTGATGCAGCGCTCGAAATCTCTGGCAATGGTCTTCCTGCTCGGCGTGTTCCTCGCCGGCGGAGCCGCGGGCTTCGCCGCCCACCAGGTGACCACCCCCAGGACCAAATGCGGCGGTGACCGCGCCAGCTACCGCGAGCGGTTCGCCACCGAGCTCGGCCTTACGGCGTCGCAAAGAGAGGCGGTGGACTCCCTCATGGAGATGCAGCGCACTCGGGTCCGCGCCCTCTACTCGCCCATGCGGCCGCAGCTCGACTCCATCGGCCGCAGCCGCGACTCGATCTTCGAGGACACGCAGCGCCAGCTCAAGGCACTGCTCACACCCGAGCAGCAGGCGCGGTTCGACCGGATGCGCCGCGAGGGGCGGGCGAGGAAAAAGTGACTGGTGACTGGTGACCGGTGACTGGTCAAAGCAGGAGAAGGATGAACTGGAAGGCAAATAGTCGGGCACTTACTAGTCACCAGTCACCAGCCACAAAAAAGGCCCCGCCAAAGCGGGGCCTTTTTGTCATCAGCCCGTCAGCGGTTGTCCGGGTCGAGGTTGCGCTCGGCCTTGCCGAAGTTCTTCTGCACCTTCCCTTCGAGCTCTTCGGCGCTTCCCTTCAGCTGCTCGCTCTCGTTGTCGAGTGCGTCGCCTACGTTCTTGCGGATGTTACCCTTCAATTCCTTCGCCGTGCCTTCGGTCTGATTCTCGATGCCGCGCTGGTTGAGGTCCTTCATGATTCCACCTCACAAATTGAGTCAGGTCCGTTGGCCGTCCATCCGGACGACGCGTTGTACAAGAGCAAGCGACGTGCCGAACCGAGCCGCTTGCGGTATGGCGGTGCATGCCGCTATCGTCATGCCGCATAGCCACTTACATGACTGACCCACCGCAGGACAACCCACCGGGCGAAACGCCGAGTCTCACGGAGTCGGCGACCAACCTCGAAAGCCCGCCGGCGCACGTCGAGGCCCATCCCACTGGTAAGCGACTCGCGGCGCTGACGCTGCTCGCGATCGGCGTCGTGTACGGCGACATCGGCACGAGCCCCCTGTACGCGTTCCGCGAGGCCTTCAAGCCGGAGTATGGACTGCCGGCCACTCAGGCGAACGTGTACGGCATACTCTCGCTCATCATCTGGTCGCTGATTCTGGTCGTCAGCGTGAAGTACATCGTTTTCGTCATGCGCGCGGACAACCGCGGCGAGGGAGGCATACTCTCGCTGCTCGCGCTCGTCCTTCAGCGCAAGCATCGCGAAAGCGAGCGAGGCGCCCGTATGACTATTATCGGGCTCGGACTCATCGGCGCCGCGCTGCTGTACGGTGACGGCATCATCACCCCCGCGATGTCGGTACTATCAGCGATGGAAGGAATCGGCGTCGCCGCTCCGGCACTGCGGCACCTCATCCTCCCGCTCAGCCTCGGAATAATCGTCGCGCTGTTCCTCGTGCAGAAACGGGGAACCGCAGGCGTCGGCAAGATATTCGGTCCCGTCACGCTCTTGTGGTTCATCGTAATAGCCGTGTTAGGGGCGAGAGAGATCGCGATAGAGCCGCGCGTGCTGCTGGCGGTGAACCCGTGGTACGGGGTGCAGTTCTTCCTCGCGCACGGATTGGGTTCGTTCATCATCCTCGGCGCCGTGGTGCTCGCCGTTACCGGTGCGGAGGCGCTGTACGCCGACATGGGTCACTTCGGCAAGCGTCCGATTCGGACGGCCTTTTTCGTCGTCGTCTTTCCAGCTTTGCTCCTGAACTATTTCGGCCAGGGTGCGCTCGTCCTGCGAGACCCGGCTGCGGCGGTGAACCCGTTCTACCTGCTGGCCCCGGATTTCTTCAAGTATCCGTTGATTGCGATCGCTACCGCCGCCGCGATCGTCGCGTCGCAGGCCATGATATCGGGCGCATTCTCGCTGACGCGGCAGTGCGTGCAGCTTGGGTACTGCCCGCGCGTCACGATCGTGCACACCTCGAAATCGCAAGCCGGCCAGATATACATCCCCGAGGTGAACAGGGCACTGATGGTCGGTTGCATTCTGATCGTGCTCGGCTTCCGCAGCTCCTCGGCGATCGGTGCGGCCTACGGCATCGCCGTAACCGGCACGTTCACGATGACGACGCTGCTGATGTACGTGCTCGCGAGGTCATGGTGGGGCTGGAGCCGGCTCCACGCCGGTCTCTTCACGACGGCGTTCCTGGTGATCGACCTCGCCTTCCTCGGATCCAACTTACTGAAGGTCCTCCACGGCGGGTGGGTGCCGCTCCTGGTGGGCGCCGCGCTCTTCCTGATGATGACGACCTGGTATCGGGGCAGATCCATCGTGCAGGACATGATGAACCGCAGCACGCTCCCGATCGATCTGCTCATCCAGGATATCGCCAAGCGGAAGACCCCGCGCGTGCCCGGCGTGGCCGTGTTCATGACGCCGGCATCGGAGGGAGCGCCCGTCGTGCTGCTGCACCACCTCAAGCACAACAAGATGCTGCACGAGCA
>CALMKE010000080.1 GCA_937867645.1 uncultured Gemmatimonadota bacterium
GTTCCTTCGACGCTGACCGAGCTGATCTCGCACACGACGCCCGCCGCCAAGGCCGTGCTCGTGCTGCTGGTCCTGCTCTCGCTCGTGAGCTGGGCGATCATGTTCCTCAAATGGCTGGAGTACCGGCGCGTCACGAGCAGCGGCCTCCAGTTCATGGAGGAATTCGCGCGGGTGCGGACGCTCGCCGACGCCGAGAAGATCGTGCATCGCACGGGGGACAACTCTTACTCGCGCATAGTCGATCGGGCCGCGCAGTTCCTCTCGCAGACCACGCCCGGGCTGTCGCCCACGGCGGAGCGCGCGGGGCGCCTCAGCGTGTCGCAGGTGGAAGCGCTGCGCATGGTGCTCGACGCGCAGGCCGGCGCCGAGCGCGACCGGCTCGGCCACTACATCCCCGCGCTCGCGGTGATCGGCTCGGCGAGCCCGCTCATCGGCCTCTTCGGAACGGTGCTCGGCATCATCGGGGCGTTCCTCGGGCTGGCGCGCGAGGGATCCGGCAACATCGGCGCGGTAGCCCCCGGCATCGCCGAGGCGCTCGTAGCAACTGCCGTCGCGCTGGCCGTGGCGATCCCTGCCGTGTTCGGCTACAACATCTTCGCGAGCCGGCTCAACCGGATCGAGGGGCTGTTCGAGGGATTCAGCTCCGAGCTGATCGCGCTCATGGTGCACGAGGGGCGCATCTGATGCGCCGGTCCAGGCGCGAGCGGATGCCGCTCAACGCCGAGATCAACGTCGTGAGCCTCATCGACGTGATGATGCTGCTCATGATCATCTTCATGATTACCGCGCCGATCATGCAGGGCGGCGTGGACGTTGCGCTCCCGCGAGCGGAGGCGCGACCGCTGGATTCGAAAAGCGGCCTTACGGTGACCGTGAACCGTGCCGGCGCGATCTTCGTGGAGGATTCCGAGCTGTCGTACGAGGAGTTCCGTGCGAGCTTCCGCGCGCTCGCGCAGGGGCGCGCGGGGCAGGGGATCTATCTGCGCGCCGACCAGGGTGTGCCGTACGGCAGCGTTGTCAGGGTTCTGAGCGTCATGCGCGCCGCGGGCGTCGGCGACGTGGGGTTGGTCGCCGAGCCGGAGCAGCTTCCGGCGGCGCGGCCGTAATCAGCGCAGCCGTGCGCGAAGCGCGTCTCACCGGTCCGCTCCTTGGCTCCGCGATTCTGCACGCAGCGGCGCTCACCGCGCTGTTCGTGGTCCGCGACCGCGAGCGCGCGATCGCGCTGCCGCCGGTGTATCGCGTGAACATCGTTGCCGCGCCGGCGGGTCCGCGGGCCATTGGCGAAGTCACGCCGGCTCCGCCATCGCCGGCGCAGACCGCCCCGCCGCGCCCCGCCGCGGAGCAGCCGGTCCAGCAGATGCCGTCTCCGAACCGCGCGCCGATGCGCGCGCCGCGGCGAGTGACCCCGGCCCCGGCGCAGGCCGCCCCGCCGCGGACGCCGGCAGCCAGAGCCGGCGGCGGCCCGATCGGAGGCCGCGGAACCGATGTCGCGACGGTCCAGACCGAGGGAATCGAATTTCCCTTCCCGGTGTACCTGAACAACATCGTGCGGCAGATCGCGCTGCGCTTTCAGCCGCCCGATCCCGACGCGCGTCTCAAAGCAGAGGTCATGTTTCTGATCCATCGCAACGGCTCCGTGTCCAACGTGCGCTTCATCACCCGCTCGGGCTCGTATCCGTTCGATCTCGAGGCGCAGGGCGCGATCGAAGCGGCGGCCACCGCGCGCGCATTCGGACCGTTGCCCGAAGGATTCTCCGACGACGTACTGCCGGTGGTGTTCAGCTTCGACCCGCAGGTGCTGAGATGATCGCCCGCGCGCTGGGTGTCGGCGCTCTCTCGCTGCTGTTCCTCGGCGGCGCGGTGGCTGCTTCCGCGCAGGACACTCCCCGCGGAGTCCGAATCGGTCTGAGCTACGGCGCGGGGGTGAAGCCCGGCGTCATCGTAATGCCGGTCGAGCCGCTTCCCGGCGATTCCATCCGGACGATCGTGCAGCGCGACCTGGACTACGGGGATCGTGTGACGGTGATTGCGCTCGACAGCGCCGCGCTCCGCGGGCTGACGCCGGCCGCTGGCCGCCGGTTCAACTACCCGCTGTTCTCGCGTCTGGGCGCGGCCGCCATCGTGCGCATCACGCCCGTCGCCGGCGGATATCGGGCCGAAGTGCACGACGTCGTCGCGCGAAAGGTGCTGAGGTCGGACGCATTCGCCCTCCCGTCCACCCGCGGGAGCGGTGACTGGCGCATGGAGGTCCACGGCATGGCCGACGAGATCGAGCGGTGGATCACCGGCGTCCGGGGCATGTCGCGGTCACGGGTGCTGTTCGTGCGCGGGAGCGACGTCTGGGTCGTGGACAGCGACGGAGCCAACCAGCGCCAGCTCACGCGCGGCGCCCTGACCATGTCGCCCGCTTGGCACCCGAATGGGAAGCTGATCGCCTACAGCCGGTATGGCGCCGCGGGCACGCGTATCGAGCTGCACGATCTGGAGACCGGGGCGCGCCGCGTCGTGCGCGCGACTCCGGAAGGCCTCAACATCACGCCCGCGTTCTCGCCCGACGGGCAGCAGCTGGTATGGGCCACCAACCGCGAAGGTGGAACGGAGATCGTGTCCGCGTCCCTGGCGAACCTCGCTTCCGCCCGCAGGGTCACCGTCGGGCGTGGCACGGACAACACGTCGCCCTCGTTCAGCCCCGACGGCAGGCGGATCGCGTTCATGTCGGGGAGGGCGGGTCAGCCCGAGGTATATATTTCCGATTCGGACGGGACCAACGTGCAGCTGCTCACGGAATTCACGCTCGGCGGCACGAGCTACCGCGCCAGTCCGGCGTGGTCGCCCGATGGGCGTCTGATCGCGTATCAGGCGACGGCGGGAGGGTTTCAGATCATGGTGCTGAACCTGCGCGATCGCGCCGTCAAGCAGCTCACGAGCGAGGGCGTGAACGAGGATCCGTCGTGGGCGCCGGACGGACGGCATCTGGTGTTCACGTCGAGCCGCAGCGGTGTAAAGCAGCTTTGGATCATCGACTCGGAATCGGGACGTCTTCGCCAGCTCACGCACGCCGCGGGCGCGCGTCTCGCCGACTGGTCGCCGTATCTCGCGCCAACACTTTCCAACGACCAAAATGCCGCCAACACGCCTGACTGAAATCGCGCCCCGGAGAAACGTCGCGCTCGTCGCGCTGTCGCTTGTGCTCGCCGGCTGCATGGCGACGAAGAGCGACGTCACCGTCCTCCAGCAGGACATCATGCTCGTCCGCGCGGAAGCGGCGCAGAGCGACTCCGCGCGCCGGAGCGAGATACAGCGCGTGATCCGCTCCATGCAGTCGCTGACTGACTCGGTGAGCGCGATCGCCACGCGCCTCACGCGGCTGCGCGCCGACGTCCAGGGGCGCTTCAGCGCGATCGAGGAAGACACCCGCCGGCTGCAGGAGCTCGCGGGTCAGAGCCAGTCGCGGATGCAGGAGCTGCGCGCGGCCGTAGAATCGCGCGTGCCTGCCCCGGCGAGCGGAGGTACGACAGCGCCGGTGCCAGGGCCGAACCAACTGTACCAGCTCGGCCGCGACCAGCTGCTGCGCGGCAGCACGGCCGCCGCGCGCACGGCGTTCGAGGATCTCCTGGCGCGGTACCCTGAATCCGACCTCGCGGCCGACGCGCAGTTCTACATCGGCGAGACGCACGCGGCCGAAGGGAACGCCGAGGCGGCGGACCAGGCGTATGCGCGGGTCGCGTCCGCGTATCCGCGCTCGCCGCGCGCCGCAACGGCCACGTACAAGCGCGCGGTCGCCGCCGAGGGCGCGCGGCGCACGCGCGAGGCCCGCCAACTGTACAACGAAGTGATCAGCAAATTCCCGCGCTCGGACGAGGCGGCGCTGGCGCGCGACAGATTGCGCGACCTGCAGTAGCGCAGCCAGCCACCCATGGCCCGGCAGTCCTCCAGCGCGGAGATGCCGTTCCTCGATCATCTCGAGGAGCTGCGGCAGCGACTGCTTCGGGCCGGAGCCGCCTTCATCGCGGGCGTGATCATCGCGTTCGCGGTGGTCACCAACTTCGACATCATCGGATTTCTCCAGCGGCCCATCCGCCCGTACCTCGGCGGGAAGACGCTGGTGTACACGCATCCCGGAGACGTCTTCGGGATCCTGATAGACATGTCGATCGTGCTCGGCGCGATCATCGCCTCGCCGGTGATCGCGTACCAGCTGTGGCTGTTCATCGCCCCCGCCATGCTGCCGCACGAGAAGCGGATGGTCATTCCCGTCCTCGCCGGCATGCTGGTGCTGTTCCTGGCGGGCGTGGCGCTGTCGTTCTTCGTCGTGCTGCCGCTCACGCTGAGCTTTCTGCTCGGGCTGCAGGCGGGCGCGCTCACGCCGATGATCACCGCGGGCGACTACTTCGGCTTCGCCGTGAGCATGTCGCTGATGTTCGGCGCGGCGTTCGAGCTGCCGATAGCGATTCTCGCGCTCACGGCGCTGGGGATCGTGACGCCGGAGATGCTGGTCAAATTCCGCCGCCACGCGGCGGTGGCGGTGCTCGTCGTATCCGCGTTCGTCACGCCCGGATCGGATCCAACCTCCCTGGTCGCGCTGGCGGTGCCGCTGTACTTCCTGTATGAGCTGAGCGTGGTGCTGTCCAAGGCCCTGCACCGGCGGCAGCGGAAGCGGGCGGAGCGGAAGGCCGCGCGGGAGCGCGCCGAGGAGCAGCAGGTGGGAGCGCCCGCATGAGTCGGCGCCTGGGGGCGGTGGTCCTCGTTCTCGCCGGAACTGCGTTGGCGCAGGAGGCGGATGCCCAGATTTCCGCACGGCGCCCGGCCGGCGCCGCACGCGATACCGCCGCCACCGACACCACCCGCCGCGAGCTGGTGAAATGGGTCGAACCGGATTCCGTGATGCGCGCGCTGCTGGAGCGGCGCGGTTACACGGCGACGCGGTACCAGGGGGACCGGGTGGTGTTCGACGCGAAGGTGCGAATCCTCGACCTGACGGGCGATCCGGGCGCGGTGGGCCGCGGCGCGACGCTGTTGGTAGGGGACACGATTCTGTACAGCGATGTCACGAAGCTGGTCGTGGTCCGGGGCGACACGAACATCCTGCGCGATCCCTCGCAAAACTCGGAGGACGTGGTCTCGCGCGGGTCGCTGACGTACAACATCACGACGCAGCGCGGAAGCGTCACCAACATCAGCACCGCCGTGGAGAGCGGCGAGCGGTGGTTCGTGTCCGGCGTCGAGGCGGCGTTCGTGTCGGACACGACCGGTCGGCAGCCCACGACGTTCTTCGTGCGGCAGGGCGATTTCACGACGTGCGACGACTCGCTGGCGCACTACTTCTTCCGCGCCGGCAGGATCAAGATGGTGTCCAAGACGCTGCTCGTCGCTCGGCCCGCGGTGCTGTACATCGGAGAAGTGCCGGTGCTCTGGCTGCCGTTCATGTTCCAGGACATCCGCTCCGGCCGCCGCAGCGGCATTCTCACCCCGCGCTTCGGCGCGAGCGAGATCTTTCGCAACAGCCCGACGTACCGGCGGCACGTGGACAACATCGGCTACTATTTCGCGCTCAGCGATTACACGGACGCGCGGTTGTGGCTCGACTGGCGCAGCGGCGCGCGGCCGAGCCAGGGAGATCCGGGCTGGATCAAGTACAATGGCGAGTTCCAGTACCGCTGGCTGAGCAGGTTCATGACCGGGCGGTTCGCGGCTTCGCACGACAGACAGAAGAGCGGAAACACGAATACCGCGCTGTCGTGGGCGCATCAGCAGAACTTTTCCCAGACGCGGAGTCTCACGTTCAACCTGAATTACGTCACCAACACTTTCATCCAGCGAACCAACTCGTTCGACCCGCGCCAGGTGATGGCGACGATCTCGTCCCAGGCCAACTACGCGCAGAAGCTCGGGCCCGCTTCGCTGACCATCGGCGGCAACCGGCGACAATATCCCGGGCGCGAGCAGGTGGATCAGCAGTTCCCGAACTTCAATCTCACGACGCCGACGCTGGCGCTCGCGCGCTGGCTGGAGTGGACGCCGTCCCTGTCCGTCATCAACGATCAGAATTTCAATCTGGACCAGCCGGGCACCATCTCGTTCAGGTATGTGCCGCGCGCGGATGGGCTGGACAGCGTCCAGGTGAGCGGGGACCGGCGGGCCACTAACGTCTCCTTCAACACGCCGTTGAAGATCTTCGGATTCACGTGGTCGAACTCGTTCCGAGCCAGCGATTCGGAGGACAACTATCCCGTGTCCGTCGTCGTCGCGAGCAGGACGGACAGCGGCGCGACCACCACGCGCGTGTTTTCCCGCACGTATCGAACCGACGTGGACTGGGAAACCAGCATCGGGCTCCCGGGACTCCTGACCGGTAGCTGGAACGTCTCGCCGCAGATTTCGTTCACCAACGTGGACCCCTCGCCTTACATGGTGCGGAGCCAGTTCTCCGGCGGCCGATACGTTCGTCAGTCGAAGCGCCCGATCTACGGCGTCGGCATCTCGCCGACGTTCTTCGGATTGTTTCCGGGTATTGGGCCCGTGGAACGCCTGCGGCATTCGATTTCGCCGCGGTTGACGTACAGCTATGCGCCACGAGCCGAAGTCAGCGACGAGTTTCTCGCGGCGACGAACAGGACGCGCTTCGATTACATCGGAGGGTTGCCGCGAAACGAGGTCAGGCTCCAGATCTCTCAGAACATCGAGGCGAAGCTGCGGAGCCAGCCGGACAGCGCGAGCAGGGGCAACCAGTCGGGTGGCGGCGAACGCAAGATCAAGCTGCTGTCGCTCAACTTTTCGCCGCTGGCTTACGATTTCGAGCGGGCTCGCACCACCGGCCGGTCCGGATTCGCGACCGAGCGACTGTCGTACGACCTCGCTTCGGATTTGCTCCCCGGCTTCAACCTCAGGGCCGACTATTCGCTCTTTCAGGGAAGCCTGCTCAGCGATAGCGCGGTGTTCAAGCCGTATCGCGAGAGTCTGAGCGCTTCATTCACATTGAATCAGCAGTCGGGAATATTCGCCGCGTTCTCGCGGCTGTTCGGGCGCGCGGTACCGCAGCGTGACCCGCGCATCGAGCGGCTCGAGCCGGCGGGCGATGACGCGCTGTCGCGGCGCGCAGGCTCGATCCCCGTCGCCGGCGTCGCTGCCCGCGACCGGATATATGGAATGACCCCGACGCAGGGATTCCAGGCGAACATTACTTTCAGCTCGCGGCGGCAGCGGCCTCCGGTCGGTGGCAACGTGATCGACTACGATCCTGCGGTGAATTGCCGCATCTACCAGTTCAACCCCATCACGTACAACCAGTGCCTGATCGAGCAGCAGGCGAATCCCGTGAACGCCAATCCGTTCCAGCCCGTCATCGGAGCGCCGTTCGTGCGGATGCCGTCGCGTGAGACCATCGAGTCGCAGATGGGCTTCAACATCACCTCCACGTGGTCCGCGAGCTGGGGGACGAACTACGATTTTCAGGCGAAAGCCTTCGCGAGCCACAGGGTGAGCCTGCAGCGCGACCTGCACGACTGGCGCTCGACCTTCGCGTTCACCAAGGCGCCGAACGGGAACTTCGCGTTCAGCTTCTTCATCGCGCTCAAGGCGCAGCCCGACCTGAAGTTCGACTACAACAAGCAGACTTACCGCCGGACGACCCCGCAGCAGTGACGATCGCACTCGACGGTAGTTCGCTGACGATCGGCGATGTGTTCGCCGTTGCAGTCGAGCGCGAGCGGGTGGAGCTGTCGCCGGCCGCGCGCGCGCGGATGGGGCGGACGCGCGCGGTCGTGGAGCAGGCGGCCGCGAGCAACGAGGTCGTGTACGGCGTCACGACCGGCTTCGGCAAGCTCGCGGACATCGCGATCGATGCGGCGAAGCTGGCGGAGCTGCAGGTGAATCTCGTCCGCAGCCACGTGTCCGGCGTCGGCCCGCTGCTGCCCGAGCGCGAAGTGCGCGCCATGATGCTGCTCCGCGCCAACGTCATCGCGAAGGGCTTTTCCGGCGCCCGCGCGGACCTCGCCGACCTGCTGTGCGGCATGCTCAACGCCGGCCTGTATCCGCCGGTGCCGGAGCAGGGGAGCGCCGGAGCGAGCGGAGACCTCGCGCCGCTCGCGCACCTCGCCCTCGCCATGATCGGCGAGGGCCCGCTCCTCGCGAATGGAAAGGAGCTGCCCGCCGCCGAGGCGCTGCGCGCGGCGAAGCTGGTGCCGATCAAGCTTCAGGCCAAGGAAGGGATAACCCTGATCAACGGCACGCAGGCGCATACCGCCGTAGCCGCGCTGCTCGTGCACGACGCGCTCGTGCTCTGGGAGACGGCGCACGTGGCCGGCGCGATGTCGCTGGACGCGCTGCTCGGGACGCCCGTGGCCTTCGACGAGCGGATTCACGAGGCGCGCGGACAGGCGGGGCAGAAGGAATCGGCCGAGCTCCTGCGCGGGCTGCTCGATGGCAGCGAGATCCGCGAGTCGCACCGCCATGGCGACCCCCGCGTGCAGGACGCCTACGCTCTGCGCTGCATGCCGCAGGTACACGGGCCGGCGCGGGACGCGCTCCGGTGGATCGAGGAGATCGTGACCCGCGAGATAAACGCCGCGACCGACAATCCGCTCGTCTTCGAGAACGGCGAGCTGCTGAGCGGCGGAAATTTCCACGGGCAGTCGGTCGCGATGGCGCTCGACCTCCTCGCGATCGCGCTCACCAACCTCGCGACGATCTCGGAGCGCCGCATAGACCGGCTCGTTCATCCGGACATGAACCAGGGACTGCCGCCGTTCCTCACGGAGAACGCCGGACTGCACTCGGGCATGATGATGGCGCAGGTCACGGCCGCGTCGGTCGCCAGCGAGTGCAAGGTCCTGTCGCACCCCGCCAGCGTGGACACGATCCCCACCGACGGGGGCAAGGAAGACGTCGTGCCGATGGCGATGGGCGCCGCGTGGAAGGCGAGGCGGGTGGCGCGCAACCTCACGCACGTGCTCGCGATCGAGCTGATGTGCGCGGCGCAGGGCCTGGATTTCCGCGCGCCGCTCAAGACCGGCACGTCGCTACGCGGCGCGCACGCGACCGTGCGGTCGCTGATCCCGCACCTCGCCGACGACCGCGTCCTGAGCGGCGACATCGCGCTGATTGCGGGCGCGATTGACGAAGGGAAATTCATCCGGAAGGCGCCGAAGTGACGATAGCGGAGCCGGTCGCCGGAGCCGCGTACGGCTCGCCCGCGGGAGCGCGCGTGGTGCGCGCGCCGCGCGGCCGCGAGATCTCGTGCAAGGGATGGCAACAGGAAGCCGCTCTCCGGATGCTGATGAACAACCTCGATCCCGACGTCGCGGAACGCCCCGAAGATCTCGTGGTGTACGGCGGCATCGGCAAGGCCGCGCGGAACTGGGAGTGCTTCGACGCGATCGTCGCGTCGCTCCGCGCGCTCGAGAACGACGAGACGTTGCTCGTCCAGAGCGGCAAGCCCGTAGGCGTCTTCCGCACGCACGCATCCGCGCCCCGGGTTCTGATCGCCAACAGCAATCTCGTGGGCCGCTGGGCCACCTGGGAGCACTTCCGCGGGCTGGAGCGGGCGGGCCTGATGATGTACGGCCAGATGACGGCGGGCTCCTGGATCTACATCGGGTCGCAGGGGATTCTCCAGGGCACATACGAAACGTTCGGCGCCGTAGCGCGGAAGCACTTCGGCGGGTCGCTCGCCGGAAAGTTCGTGCTCACCGCCGGACTTGGCGGAATGGGCGGCGCGCAGCCGCTCGCGGCCACCATGCAGGACGCGGCGATCCTGTGCGTGGAGGTGGACGAGAGCCGCATCGACAAGCGGATCGAGACGGGGTACTGCGACGTTAAAGTCGCGACTCTACAGGAAGCGCTCGACGTCATCGACCGCGCGCGTACAGCGCGGAAGGCGGTTTCCGTTGGACTGATCGGCAACGCCGCCGAGATTTTGCCGGAGCTGGTGAAGCGCGGCGTTACGCCCGACGTGCTGACCGACCAGACCAGCGCGCACGACGTGCTCAACGGCTATGTCCCCGCGGGCATGTCCCTCGCCGAGGCGCTGGCGCTGCGCGGCCGCGATCCGGACGCATACGTCGCGAAGGCAACCGCGTCCATCGTGCTGCACGTCCGCGCGATGCTGCAGATGCAGAGAAGCGGGGCGGTGACGTTCGACTACGGCAACAACATCCGCACGGTCGCGCTCGACGCCGGCGTACGGGACGCGTTTGCTTTTCCGGGTTTTGTCCCTGAGTACGTGCGGCCGCTCTTCTGCGAGGGCAAAGGCCCGTTTCGCTGGGTGGCGCTCTCCGGGGATCCGCGCGACATCGAGCGCACTGATGACCTGGTGCTGGAGCTGTTCCCGGACGACGAGCATCTGCGCCGCTGGATCACCATCGCCCGGGAGAAGGTTCACTTCCAGGGCTTGCCCGCGCGCATCTGCTGGCTCGGCCAGGGCGACCGCGCGCGCTTCGGCGTGGCGCTCAATGATCTCGTTGCCTCCGGCGAGATCAGCGCCCCAATCGTGATCGGGCGCGACCACCTCGACACCGGAAGCGTCGCGTCCCCGTTCCGCGAGACAGAATCCATGAAGGACGGCAGCGACGCCGTTGCCGACTGGCCCATCCTCAACGCTCTCCTCAACGTCGCGGGCGGCGCTTCCTGGGTCTCCTTCCACCACGGCGGCGGCGTCGGTATCGGCAACTCGCTGCACGCCGGCCAGGTCATCGTCGCCGACGGCACACCGGAGATGCGCGTGCGGCTCGAGCGTGTGCTCACGAACGATCCCGGCATCGGCGTCGCGCGTCACGCGGATGCCGGTTACGAGGCCGCGGTTCAGGCCGCGAAAGAGCATGGCATCCGGCTACCGATGCTGGACGAGCCGGTGGAGCGAGGCAATGGGTGAGATGAGGTCGCGTCTTAGCGAGCGCAGCTCGCGTAGCGACCGAACTCTCATCCATTGCCGCGCTCACCGGCTCGTGCGCAAATAGGGAGAGGACCGCATGCTCTCCGCGAGGTTCAAGCCCTGGCACGTCCCGCTGTTCCTGGCGAAGTACGCCTACCTGACCGTCCGCCGTCGCCCGGTGCTGGTGCACTTCGAAGTGACCATGCGCTGCAACGCGAAGTGCGGGTTCTGCGATTACTGGAAAACTTCGCCGACTGCGCGCGCCGAGGAGCTCAAGTCTTTCGCGGACGCCGCGCGCTACTTCAATCCCATGGTGATCACGTTCACCGGCGGGGAGCCGACCCTCCGCGCGGACCTCGAGACGCTGGTGCGCGGCGTGGCTGACGCCGTCCACCTCAAGTACATCACGCTGATCACGCACGGGGGAATGCTCACGCCCAAGCGGGCCCGCTCGCTGTGGGACGCGGGCATCAACCAGTTCAACATCTCGCTCGACTATCTCGACGAGCGGCACGACGCCGCCCGGGGAATTCCGGGACTCACGGCGCGCATCTTCGGCGCGCTGGACGGCATCCGCGCCGAAGGCATCGACAACATCCGCTTCAACACGGTCATCAAGAGCGACAATCTCGACCAGCTGATTCCGATCGTCCGCCGCGCGCAGGAGCTGGGCTGTGGTGTCAACTTCAGCCTGTACACCGATTCCAAGAACGGGAACCGGATGCACCTGGTGGACGGCGACAGAATCGTCGAGCTGGAAGAGGTTACCGCGGAACTGCTCGCCTTCAAGCGCGACAACCGCGGCGTGATCACCAACTCGGATCACTATCTGGAGGAGATCCCCCGGTACGCGCGGGGCGAGCTGACCGAGCCCTGCCGCTCCGGAATCAGGACGATCCACGTGGATCCCACGGGCCACGTGAAGCGCTGTCCGGATTTTCCGACGGACTTCCACTGGACCGAGTTCGAGCAGTACGAGCCGGTGGCCTGCAACGCCTGCTTCTACGCCTGCCGCGGTGAAGCGGAGGCCCCGATGCGGCTGTCGCGCGTGCGCGACGTGATGGCGTGAAACGCGCGTGACGCTGCTCTTCGTCAATGCGAGCCAGGTCGTCACCTGCGCCGGCCCGCCGCGTGCCCGGCGGGGCGCGGAGATGCGCGAGGCCGGCGTGCTCCAGAAAGTCGCTGTCGCCGTGGAGGGAACGCGCATCGCCGCCGTAGGTGATGCGCGCGCGCTCGCAAAGGCGCATCCCGGCGCACGGGAAGTGGACTGCACCGGCTGCATCCTCACTCCCGGATTGGTGGATTCCCACACCCACGCGGTGTTCGGCCGGCCGCGGTACGACGAGCACGAGCTGCGCGCGGCAGGGCTCGGCTACATGGAGATCGCCGAGCGCGGCGGCGGAATCCACGCGTCGGTTCGCGACCTCCGCGGCCGGACCGAAGACGAGCTGCATGACCTGTCCATCGCGCGGGTCCGGAAGCTCGCCTCGTTCGGCACGACGACCGTGGAGATCAAGTCCGGGTACGGTCTGAATACGGAGGCCGAGCTGAAAACGCTCCGGGTCATCGCGCGACTCGCGGACGAGCTTCCCCTCCGAATCGTTCCCACCTGGCTCGGCGCGCACGAGATCCCGCTGGAGTTTCGCGGCCGGGCCACCGGCCGCGGCGAGTGCGTGGATCAGCTGACTGGCGAGATGCTGCGGGAAGTCAGTCGTTCCGGGCTCGCGCGGTTCGCCGACATTTTCTGCGAGCCGGGCGTCTTCACCGTGCACGAGTCGCGCGCGATCCTCACCGCCGCGAAGAACGCCGGGCTCGCCGTGAAGCTGCACGCGGACGAGCTGGAGTATTCCGGGGGCGCCGAGCTGGCGGCGGAGCTCGGCGCGGTGTCGGCGGACCACCTGGGCGCGGTGTCCGAAGCGGGCATCGCGGCGCTCGCGCGGTCCGACACCGTTGCGACGCTGCTGCCGGGAACAATGCTCTTTCTTGGCCGATCCAGGCAGGCGCCGGCCCGCGCGCTGATCGACGCCGGAGCGGCGGTCGCGCTGGCCACGGACTTCAACCCCGGCTCCTCGCCTACGGTCAACTTTCCGCTGATTCTGACGCTCGGCGTCAGTCAGCTCCGGATGAGCGCGGCGGAGGTCGTCATCGCCGCCACGGTCAACGGCGCGGCCGCATTGGGCCTGGCGGCAGAGACGGGCCAGCTGGCCCCCGGGTTCGCGGCCGACCTCGCGCTTTTCGAGGGCGACGATTTCAGGGAGTTGCCCTATTGGTACGGTGATCGTCGCTGTCGTGGCTCGTGGAGCCGTGGCGAAACTTGTCACCCCTATGAGCCAGGGCTAGGTTAAGACCGTGGCGCCCTCATGAACGCCAGCGCGGCTGTGGCCGGACGCCCCTTCCTTTCCCGCTCCCGCTCTCCCGCTGCAAATGGCTGACGCGTCACGACTCAAGAAAAAGGCGGCGGAATTCGAGGCGAAGCGCCAGCACGATCGCGCGCTCGCCGTGTACGAGCAGATACTCGACGAGATCGCCGGCGAGGAGCAGGAAGCCGACATCCCGCTGTACAACCGCGCGGGGGACCTGTACCTCCGTACCGGAAACATGGAGCGCGCCGTCACTCTGTACGAGAAGGCGGTGGATCTCTACGCCGAAGGCGGCTTCTTCAACAACGCCATCGCGCTGTGCAACAAGATCCTGCGACACGCCCCGAACCGCGCGTCGGTCTACTACAAGCTCGGCAAGATCAGCGCGCAGAAGGGCTTCAACAGCGACGCCAAGCAGAACTTCCTCGAGTACGCCGGCCGGATGCAGAAGATCGGCAAGATGGACGAGGCCTTCCACGCGCTGAAGGAGTTCGCCGACCTCTGCCCGAGCCAGGACGACGTCCGTTTGATGCTCGCGGAACAGCTGACGCGAGCCGGCCGCAAGACCGAAGCGTTCGAGCAGCTCCAGGTGCTGCACGAGCAGCTCGACGCCGAGGGGAGACACGACGAAGCGGCCGCCACGGCAGAGCGGCTGCGCGCTCTCAATCCGAAGGCCGAGCCGCGCCGCTCGACGGGCTCCACCCAGCGCCGGACGAATGAGCTCGTATTTCTGGACGTGGATTCCGATTCGGACAGTGCGCCGCCCTCCGCGCTCCCGTCCGAGCCGGAGCCCGTCGCCGGATTGGAGCTCACCTCCCTCGTGGAGGAGAAGCCGGCGAAGCGCGACCGCCCGCTCACGCCGCTCGAGTTCGCCGCGATCCCTCTGCCGCCTCCCGCCGACGAGACGCGCGAGCGGGAGGCCGCGGCGCGCGCTCTGGCCGATCTGCCGATGCTGGATGCGAGTCCCACGGAGGACGGCGCGGACGAAGACTGGTTCGCCGACACGCCGGAGGACGGCAGCGACACTGCCACGGAGGTCGCCGCTCCACCGCTGGACCTGGAGCCGACTGCGCTGGTGGAGCCTCCGCCGGTGCCCGCACCGGTGCCTGCCGAGCAAGTGGCGGAGCCGGAGCCGGCGGCCACATTCACCGTGCCGCCCGCTCCGCCCGCCCCGCCAGACTTCGTTCCGACAGCTGAACCCCTCCAGCCGGCCGCCACCGCTCCGGAAGAGCCCGCCGCCGGGAGCGACGACGATTTCCTCGATCTCGGCGACTGGCTGCGCGCGGAGGAAGGGCCCAAGACCACGCGCATGGTCGCCGAGGGGATCGTCCCGCCGCCCATCGACGAGCAGGCCGACTTCGGCGAGATGCTGCAGCGATTCAAGGAGGGAGTCGCGGCCAACATAGACGAAGACGATTCCGCGGCGCACTACGACCTGGGGATCGCGTTCAAGGAGATGGGTCTCGTCGAGGAGGCGATCGGCGAGTTCCAGAAAGCGTTGCGCGGCACTCAGAACAAGGCGCCGACGTACGAAGCGCTGGGGACGTGCTTCGTGGAGAAAAAACAGTACGAGGTGGCGATAACGGTTCTGACCCGGGCGCTGAACGAGCCGGGACTCGACGACGACAAGCTCGCGGGCGTGCTCTATCTCCTCGGAGCATCCGCGGAGGCGCTCGGCAAGTTCCAGGAGGCCGCGGGCTACTACCAACGCGTGCTCGCCGTGGACATCGGCTTCCGCGACGTGGCCGAGCGACTGACGGCAGTCTCGCAGGCGGCGAAGTGACGGCTTCCGTCAGAACCCGGTCACCGATGACGGCCCCGCTGGCGCAGATCCAGGCTCCCGTGCGCGCCGGATTGGAGCGCGTCTCGGAGGAGATGACCCGCATAGTGGTCACCGACACTCCGCTGATCGGAGAGGTCAGCCGTCATCTTCTCGGAATGAAGGGGAAGATGTTCCGGCCGACTCTCGTTCTCCTGTCGAGTCAGGTGGGTCGCGAAACGGCTCCGCGCGCGGCTACGCTCGGCGCGGTGGTCGAGCTGATCCATCTCGCGACGCTGGTGCACGACGACTCGGTGGACCACTCGGTGCTGCGCCGGGGCATGCCCACCGTGAACGCGCTGTTCAGCCACCAGATATCGGTCATCATGGGGGATTTTCTCTACTCGCGCGCGCTGCTGGAGCTCGTGCGACTCCAGGATCTCGACGCGCTTGGCATACTTGCCAGGGCCTCGAACGACATGACGCTCGGGGAGATGCGCCAGCTGGCGCTGCAAGATCCGCTCGCGTTTTCCGAGGACGACTACAATCTTCTCATTCGCGCCAAGACGGCGTCGCTGATGTCGGCGGCGTGCGAGGTCGGAGCCCTGTGCGGAGCGCCGGCTCACCGGGCGGCTCTGGCGCGGTACGGCGAAGCGATGGGGATGGCGTTCCAGATCGCGGACGACCTGCTCGATTACACCGAGGAGAAGGAAACAACGGGCAAGCCGACGGGGCTCGACTTGCGGGAGCACAAGGTGACGCTGCCGCTGATCGCCGCTTTGCGCCGGATGGGACCGGCCGCGCGGGCCGAAGTGGACGCGTTCTTCGCCGCCGGCGAGCCGGAGGACGCCGACGTTGCGCGCATCATTGAAATCGTAGCCGAGGAGGGTGGATTGGATTACGCGAGAGCGAGGGGCGACGAGCACGCCGCGAGGGCCGAGGAGGCGCTCGCCGCCGTTCCGGAAGGCGAGGCCGCGGATGCGCTGCGGAGCGCCATCTCCTACGTCATGGAGCGCCACTCCTGATGGCGCCCCGAGGGCAGGCGAGCAAGCGCCCCGGTTTTTACGCCATCACTCTCGCGATCGGCTTCATCGTGGGGGGCGCGCTGACGCAGGCGGCGCGCATATTTCTTCCAGCCGGCGCGGCGAAGGAGTTCTTCACGACGGGCGTGACACCGTCGTTCGGACCGGTGACGCTGGACCTGATCATTCTGAAGTTCGCGCTCGGGCCGGTGGCGCTCGACGTGTCGCTGCTGAGTCTTGTTGGGGTACTAATCGCGTACCTCATCGCGCGCTCGCTTTTCTAGGGGGTTAAATGTTCGGCAACTTAGGCATGCCAGAGATCCTGTTGATCATGCTCATCGTCCTGCTGCTGTTCGGGGCGAAGCGCATTCCGGAGATCGCCGGCTCGATGGGGAAGGGGATTCGCGAGTTCAAGAAGAACATCAACGACGCGACGCGCGACGTGCAGGACGGGATCCACGACAAGCCCCGCCTGACCGAGGCCGAGCTCGAAGCCCGGCGCGCGACCGAAGCGCGCGACCGCGACGCGTCGTCGTCCGAGCCCAAGCGGCTCATCTAATTTTTGGTACAGCTCGGGCGCGCTTCGCGCGCCCGGGTCCGGCGAGGCTGTGCGGGACTCCGGTCGGCCCCTACGCTCGCAAACTGCGCTCGCTACCACGGGGCCTTACCGGAGCCCCGCCCCGTCTCGCCGGACCACTAGAGCCAGAGGAGCGGGCGTGAGCTAGGCTCCCATAGCGCCCGTGATAGCGAGCGCAGTTTGCGAGCGTAGGGCGCGAAGGGAGCCTAGCTTGCGCCCGCGACAACGGCACAATCCCGCCGGCGGGGCTTTTCGTGACTCCCGAACTGAACGCCTAACGCGCGCGAGCTAGGGGGCGAGCGGGGAGGCCGGGAGGTTGGCGGCCTGGGACTGGGCGCGCGCGATGTTCTTGCGGTTGTCGTCGATGTCGGCGACGTCGCGCAGGTTCTGGATGAACTCCTGGAGACGCTGCTGGCGGTACGCGTTGAGCTGCTGCTGCTTCAGCGTGGCTTTCTGCGCCTCGAACTCGGCGCGGTCGGACTGCGTCCGGCGATCCACGCGCAGGACGAACACCGCGTCCTCGGTCTTGACCGGCGCGCCCACCGCGCCGACGGGCAGCGCGAACGCCGCCCCGATGGCCTCGTTCAGCCGGCCGAGCCCCTGCGCCGGCGTGGTGCGCGTGAACATGTCGGTTTGCGTGACCTGGATATTTCTGGCCGCGGCCGCCTGCTCCAGGGAGCTCCCCGCGGCGGTGGTCGCGAACGTTCGCGCCTCGGCCAGGAGAATGTCGAGCTTCTTGTCGCGCGCGAGCAGGGCGCGCACCTCATCCTTGATCGCGTCGAGCTTCGGGATGCCGCCTTCGACGAGCGAATCCACGCGCGCGATGGCGTAGCCCCCTTCCCAATCGAACAGGTCGCTGACGTCGCCCTTCTCGGCGCCGCCGGTGGCCCAGGCGCCCACGCTCGGCACGTACTCCCCGGCGATCGTCAGCGGCTGGCCCTCGATCGCGGTGCCGCGCGTGATCGGGATGCGCAGCGCGCGCGACGCTTCGTCGAACTTCGCCGGATCGTCCGCGGTCGCGGCGATGCGCGCGAGAGAATCAGCCCGGCGATCGGTCAGCACGGCCGCTTCTTCCCGCTGCTCGATGCGCAGGAGAATGTGCCGGACCGACAGCGTATCTCCGTTGCGCGAATCCACCTTGATCAGGTGGTAGCCGAACGGAGTTAGAACGGGATCCGAGATGCGTCCGACGGGAAGCGCGTACGCCGCCGTCTCGAAGTCGGCGACGAACCGATCCCGACCACCGCGGCCGAGGTTGCCGCCGTCGGCACCCGATGCCGTGTCGGCGGACTCGGCGCGGGCCGCATCCTCGAACGTCCGGGCGCCGCTCTCGATCTCCTGCTTGAGCGCGACGGCTTTCGCGCGGGCGGCGGCGGTGTCCTCCGCGGAGATCGTCCGGGGGATCGTCATGACCGAGACAACCGCGCGCGCGGGCCGCTCGAACTCGTCACGGTGCTCGTCGTAGTAGCGCCTGATCTCGGCGTCCGATACCGTGACCCTCGAATCAGGCACCGACTCCGGGCGAAACGTGACGAAGCTGACCTGCGCGGAATCGTGCGTGTCCTTCCAGAACGTCCATAGCCGCTCGTCGCTGACGTACGCGTCGGCCAATACCTGCTCGAACAGCTTCTGCCTGGGTATCTCGGTCCGGTAGTAACTCTCGAGCTGGACCAGGACGCCCTGCTGGCGGGCCAGCGGGCTGGCGAGAAAGCGCTGGTACTTGGCGGGATCGAACTGCCCTTCGGTCTGGAGCTCGGGACTCTGCATCAATTGAGGCGGCGGGTTGTACAGCGCCGCGTTCGTGATCTCCTCGTCCGTGACCTTGATCCCGCGGCGGCGGTACTCCTGGCGGAGCAGCGCTTCGCCTACGAGCTGCTCGTACGCCTGGTTAGCCAGCCGCTCGCGCTCCTCGAGCGTCAGGGTTCGTCCGCTGTTTTGCGTCTCCTTGGCCTCGAGCTGCTGGATGAGCGCGTACCACTGCGTCGCCAGAATGTCCTCGCCGTTCACCGTCGCGACGGGAGTGGTAGGGGTGATCCCCGTCCGACCGATCAGTCCCGACGTGTCCATGAGCAGGAAACCGCCAACGAAAGCGGCAGCTATGAAGATCCAGATCCATTTTGTGGCGGCGCGCATTCCCTGCAGCAAGGCAAGCTCCTTAAAGATGCGAAACAACCTCAAAAGCTATCGGCCGCAAGGGCTTGGGAGAAGTGTTCAGACTCGATCTGATTGACCGAGTATGGCATCCGGGTAACTTGAACCGGTGCCGGATACCCTGCCGTCCATCTAGTGGCGAGACTCGAAGAGCTCGAACGGAAGTTCGAGGAGAATCCGCGCCGATATTTCGCGCCCCTGGCGAACGAATATCGCAAAGCGGGTGACTCCGCGAAGGCCGCCGAGCTGTGCCGCTCGCAGCTGCCCGAGGTACCGGGTCACATCAGTGGGCACATCGTGCTCGGCCAGTCTCTGTTCGACTCCGGCGATCTCGCCGGCGCCCGCACGGCGCTCGAGACGGCGCTGGCGCTGGATCCCGAGAACATCGTCGCGCTTCGGTACCTGGGCGACATCGCGCGGAACACGGGTGACACGGCGGAAGCCGAGCGCTGGTACGCGCGCACGCTGGAAGCAGATCCGTACAACGAGGCCGCTACTCAGGGCCTGCAGGCGCTGCGCGAAGCGCCATCAGCGACTGCTGAGATCGAGGCACCGGTTGAATCCGCGAGCGAGGATAGCGGCGTATCCGTCGAACCCGTATCGGCGGAGGAAGCGGCGGAGGCGGAAGCGCCCGTTCCCGCGACGTTCGCCGAGGGGTTTGAGCCGACGGCACAGGGCGTCGCCGTGCCCGCTGCCGTCGGAGAGCGCTCATCCGAGCCGGCGCCGGCTGAACTGGCCGCTGAAATCGTTGCCGAGCCCGAGCCGACTGTTGCGGAGCCCGGGCACACGGTCGCGGACGCCGCGCCGGTCGTGACGGAGCCGTCAACCTCCGAATCCGTTGACGACGTCCCGGTCGAGGACGCGCCAATCTCCGCGGAGTTTGCGGGGGACCTCGCGATCTCCGCCGAGTCGGAGTCGGCCGAAGAGAGCACCGGCGAACCGGCTTCGCCGCCGGCCATACCCCTCGAGCGGGTCGACGTCGAGGCGCAC
>CALMKE010000081.1 GCA_937867645.1 uncultured Gemmatimonadota bacterium
GTCGGGGCAATGGACGAATGGTGCGTGAAGCGCGCACCGACCTCGGCAATCTCGTGCCGACGGTCACCTGGGTGACCTTCGTGACCGCTGCGGCCGGGTGGGGTGTCATCGTAGGGATAACATTTTCCGCCGCCGCTGCGCTGTACAACCGGCTGGTCCGGGCGTTAGCGGAACGCACGGATGTCCGCGCGCGCGGCTTTGCGTGAGCGAAGCCGAATGGAGGGGGCACGATGACACGCAAAACCGCAACCGTCATGCTCGAGGAGGCCGGGTGTGTTGCAGGCTCGACACAGACGGTCGAAAGGGTCCTTCGCAGGGTGCCGGGAGTGCTTCGAGTGTACGCCAATCCGGTCACGGAGGCAGCATACATCGAGTATGACGCCGAGCGATGCAATGAAGGGGATCTCGTCGGCGCGCTGGAATCGCTCGGCCTGCGGGCGGTGCTGGCTCCTGGCCGGTGAACCAACGGCGCCACGCCACCTTTACAAGGAGGCTCTCAATGGATAGCACCGACACAGGATACAGAACCTGGCTGGCGTTCGCCGGTTTCAGCCTGGTCGCGGCGTTCTTCCTATATACGGAGCACCGGGCTCACGTGTTCGGCTTGCTGCCGTTTCTCTTCCTGCTCGCATGCCCCTTACTGCACGTATTCGCGCACGGCGGTCACGGGGCTCACGGCAGTCAAAAGGAAGATGACAATCGCAGCGGGCCTGTCGGCTTGCGGAATGGCGACCACCGGCATTCGGCCGGCGCCACGCGCGACAATTCGAGGACCGAGCCATGACCGGCGATATGCCCGCCTACGGACTCTGGACGCTCGTTGTGCTCAACTCCGCGATTTTTCTGATTTTCGCCTTTAGCTTTACCAAACCAAAGACGCAGCGTGACTGGCGTTCCTTCGGTGCCTTCTCGGCGTTCATCGTGGCGCTATTCGCCGAGATGTACGGTTTTCCGTTGACCATCTATCTGCTGTCGGGGTGGCTCGGCCGCCGATACCCCGGGCTGGACCTGATGTCCCACGACGCGGGCCATCTATGGAGCACGATCTTCGGTCTGCCGGGCGGAGCCCACCTTAACCCGCTGCACTTGCTCAGTAATCTGCTGATCGTTGCCGGGTTCATCCTGCTTGCCGCCGCATGGCAAGCGCTATATGAGGCGCAGCGCGCCGGCCGGCTTGCGACCGATGGCCCATACGCCCGTGTGCGGCACCCGCAGTATGCTGCATTTGTGGTGATCATGTTCGGCTTCCTGCTGCAGTGGCCCACTCTCGTGACGCTCGTGATGTTCCCCATCCTCATGGCGATGTACGTGCGCCTGGCGCTGCGGGAAGAGGCGGAGGCGCGACTGCGTTTCGGCGAACGCTGGGACCGCTACGCCGCGCGGACCCCGCGCTACTTCCCGCGGTTCAGGCGCGGCGTCGAGGATTGGCCGATCTTCCATTCAGGAAGGCGCGCCTGAAGCAGGCTCGTAGGCGAATGAGGCGGGCGCGTGCTCATCCGCCCCTCAGGCTGGCTTCAGGCGCTGGCGCGACATTGCAGGCGTCCCATCGTCTTCCAGGAGGAGCCATGGATCCGGTTACCATACCCATCGGCGGCATGAGCTGCGACAACTGCGTACGCGAGGTCGGGCAGGCAATCCGCCGCGTTCCCGGCGTGCTGAGCGCGAACGTCAGCGTCGGATCAGCAACGGTCGAATACGATTCGGCGATCACCAATCGCGCCGTCATCGCCGCTGCGATCTCATTCGCCGGATATACGCCGCAGGAGGCGTGAGGTGCACCGCTGACCACCGGAGACGATCATGAAGTGGCTTGCGCAGAACTGGATCTGGCTCGTCGTGATCGCGCTGTTTGTTGTAGTGATGCTTCTCGGGCAGGCAGGCCGCGGAGGCCCCCGCCGGTCGCGGCTCCGTGACGACGACGAGAAGCGAGACGTCTCGCCGCGGGCGGAGCGTCCCTTCGGGCGCACCGGACACCCGCACTGACATGTACGCCTCGATCGCCGTTCCACTCGACGGCTCCGCGTTCGGCAGGCGTGCGCTGCCGACCGCGCTCGCGCTGGCTCGCCGCAGCAATGCGGTAGTACACTTCGTGCACGTACACGAACTGGTCGTGCACTCCGGCAGCGCGTCCATGCACGAAACGCGGCTTGACGATGAGCTGCGGCGGGAGATGCGGGCGGACCTGAGCGCTCTCGCGGAGCGGCTCACACGAGAAACATCGCTGCCGGTGGAAGCGGAATTTCTGGACGGACCAATAGTGCCCACGCTCCAGCGATATCTCGCAGGCCGCTCCCCCGGCCTGGTGGTGATGATGACGCACGGACGGGGCGGACTGAGCCGCGCCTGGCTGGGCAGCGTTGCGGACGGACTCCTGCGCGGCACGCCGGTGCCGCTGCTGCTGGTACGACCCGGGGAGGAATATCCGGCCGATCTTGTCGAGCCGCTCTTTCGCCGCGTTCTGATTCCGCTCGACGGCTCCACGATGGCCGAGGAGGTGCTGGGTATCGTGATGTCCCTCGGGACACCGGGCGCTACCGTGTACACGCTGCTGACCGTCGTCGTGCCGCCGCCGCTGCCCGCGCACTCCTATCGGGGCTCCGACCTCTTTACCGAGGCTTCCTATGTTGAGCTCGCGTCACCGAGGAACTGGCATACCTGAACCGGATGGCCGAGGTGCTGCGCGAGAGCGGTGGGCTGGTAGAGACACGAATAGTGGTGCATCAGCGGCCAGCAGAGGGCATTCTCGAGTATGCGGAGAAACAGGACATCGACTTGATCGCGCTCTCCGCGCACGGGCGCGGTGCATTCTCGCGGTTTTTCCTCGGTGGCGTCGCTGATAAGGTCGTGCGGGGCGCGGCCGTGCCGGTTCTGGTTCGGCGTCCCCGTGACGAACCTGACTCGCGGGGTGTCACGGGGTGATGGCAACCTAGAGAACTCCCGCGGTACGGGCGCCGATCAACTCATACGCCTCCGCGATGCGGTCGAGGGGGAACCGGGGTGTCAGTAGCGGCGTGAGTCGAGGCTGTCGCTACGCACCAGATCCACGAGGCGGCGCATGCGCTCCTTACCTCCGGGGCGGAGCGTGGTGACGATGCGGTGATCGCCGAGCCCCGCGGCGAACGCGTCGTACGGGGTGCTGGGCGATTTGGCCTCACGCGTCACAAGCGAAGCACTCACGCCGCGCTCACGTGGGCTTCAGGTGCCGGCGCCACGCTAGCCACACGATGCCCGCATCGATCGAGCATGACTGTTAGTGCGCTACGACAGCTTCGCCATCGCGTTCGCAACGCCGTTGCGCCCGAGTGCGGCTGGCCGGAGCGACTGCGGCGCAACCGGCGCCGTGTCGCGTGGTCGGCCGCAATTATCGCCGCTGTCAACGTGCCGCTCGTCATCCTCGCGCTCGTCGGACTGCCGCATGTCTTTCGAAACCCGCTCGTGCGAAACGTCATGGCGCGTGGGGTCAAGGGCGTTCCCACCGTGGGGAACGAGGCGGGATTCTCCGACGAATTCACGCTGCTCACCGGCACGGCGCTTACCCCGGGAAACAGCGTGGAGGTGCTGGCCAACGGCGACGGGACGTTCGCCCGCCTCTGGCAGGACCTGCGCGCCGCACAGCGATCCATCACCGTGCAGATGTATTACGCAGGTCCCGGCGCGGTCGCCGACAGCGTCAGCCGCATCCTGGCCGAGCGGTCCCGCTCCGGCGTCGACGTGTACTTCCTGTACGACGCGTTCGGTGCACAGGACCTGCCCTGGCGCAATCTCGACACACTGCGCGCCGCCGGCGTTCGGGTCTCGGAATTCCGCCCACTTCGCTGGTACGCGCTCGACCGGGCAAACCACCGCTCGCACGTTCGTGGCGTCGTGGTTGACGGAGCGGTGGGATACACCGGTGGGTTCGGGTTCGATGACAAGTGGCTGGGCGGGGGACGGAGTCCGCGCGAGTGGCGCGAGACGAACGTGCGGTTTCTGGGGCCGGCCGTGATGCAGCTTCAGGCGGTCTTCGTTGCCAAATGGGCCGAGGCCGTCGGCGAGTTGCTTGCCGGCGAGGCCCTTTTTCCCGCCGGCGGGGTCGCGGGCTCCGGCGAAGGGGTGAGCGGCGGGCCAGCCGCACTACTCTATAGTCCGCCTCTGACCGGTAGCACCACCGCGGAGCGGCTGCTCGCGCTGTCCATCGCGAGCGCGCGGCGCCGGCTCTATATCACGAATGCATACTTCATCCCGCATGCGGATTTCGTGCAGCTCCTCGCCGAGGCCGCGCGGTGGGGCGTGGACGTGCGGATCCTGACCAACGGTACGCGCACTGACGTACGGACTACCTGGCTCGCCGGCCGCAGCCGCTACGAGCCACTGCTCGCCGCCGGCGTGCGCATCTACGAATATCGGCCCACGACCGTCCATTCGAAAACCTTCGTCGTGGACAGCGAGTGGTCAGCGATCTCCACGATGAACTTCGATAACCGGTCGCTGGCCTACAACAACGAGGTCGCTCTAGTCGTGCGGGATCGCGCGGTCGGCGCGACGATGGACTCACTGTTCGTGGAGGATCTTCGCTTCGCCGAGGAGATCAGCCTCGCGTCGTTCCGCCGCCGTCCGTGGACCGCGCGGCTAATCGAGCGCGCGGCGGGCGTGCTCGCGAACGTCCTGTGAACCAAGCCGAGTGATGGACGGCGCCGTCGCGCTGGTGCAGGCGTACCTCCGGGTCAACGGATATTTCACGGTCACGGAATATCCCGTCATCGTCTCCGCGCGGGACGGCGGCTATCGCACCGCGACGGACCTCGACATCCTCGCTGTTCGCTTTCCCAACGCCGGCCGACTGGTTCCGGGGCGTCGCCCGAGCGGCGACGAAGATCATCTCGCGGTCGACGAAGCCCTCGGCGTCCAGGCCGAACTGCCGGACATGCTAATCGGCGAGGTCAAGGAGGGGCGGGCGCAGCTCAACCAGGCCGCCAGCGATCCCGCCGTGCTGCGAGCGGTCCTGGCCGGCTTTGGCTGCTCATCACGCGACGAAGCTCCGCGCATCGCCGCAGCGCTCGTTCGTGACGGACACGCGCTGCTGCCCAATGGCCACCGGGTGCGCACCGCGATATTCGCTTCGACGATCGACGGCGCCGACATGGGGCGCCATCTCGTCATTTCGCTCGGCCACGTCGCCCGGTTTCTGCGTGCCTACCTCGACGAGCACTGGGAAGTGCTCCGCCACTCCGATTCCAAGGATCCGGCGTTCGGCTTCCTGATCACACTGGCCAAAGCCGAGCGAGGCGCACCAGGTGCGCGTGCCCGACCGTGACCCCAGTGGCCCGGGAGCATACGGCCAGCTCACTGCGATTGCGGCGGCTCGGCATCGATACATACCAGGAGCCGGTCGTGTACATGGCCGCGGATTGTCCGGTGTGCCGCTCGGAAGGCTGGTCCGCGCAGGCACGCGTGCTGGCCTCGTTCGGCGGCCGGTCGGTGATCGCCACACTCAACGTCGTCACCGGGTCACTGCTGGCTCCCGACGAGGTGAGCCTCTCCGACGCCGCGTGGACGATTCTCGGCGCAACGGAGGGGGATCACGTCGCCGCCTCCCATCCGCGGCCAGTGACGTCGCTCGCGCTGGTGCGCAAAAAGCTGTACGGGGAGCGACTCGCAGCCGGTGACTTCACGGCCATCGTAAGCGACATAGTCGCCGGGCGGTACTCCGCCATCGAGCTCACCGCGTTCGTTACTGCCTGCGCTGGCGGACGGTTGGACTTCGGCGAAACCGTCGCGCTCACCCGGGCAATGACGGATGGCGGCGACCGGCTCAGGTGGACGCATCCGGTCGTGGTTGACAAGCATTCCGTGGGAGGACTTCCGGGCAATCGGACGACGATGCTCGTCGTGCCTATTGTAACCGCGGCGGGACTGGTCATGCCCAAGACTTCGTCCCGCGCGATAACGTCACCGGCCGGAACCGCGGACGCGATGGAGACCGTTGCGCCGGTCGCGCTCGACCTGTCGGGTATGCGACGGGTGGTCGAGCGGGAGGGCGGGTGCATCGTCTGGGGTGGCGCAGCGCGATTGAGCCCGGCGGACGACGCGATCATCCGCATCGAGCGGCCGCTCAACCTCGACAGCGAGGGCCAGCTGGTTGCGTCGGTGCTTTCGAAGAAGGCGGCTGCCGGCTCGACCCATGTCGTGATCGACATGCCCGTGGGCCCGACGGCAAAGGTGCGAAGCAGCGACGCAGCGAGGACGCTCGGCGCGATCCTGACCGCAGTGGGACGGGAAATCGGGTTGACGGTGGAAGTGTGCGAAGGCGATGGGTCGCAGCCGGTGGGACGGGGGATCGGCCCCGCACTCGAGGCCCGGGACGTGCTCACGGTGCTGCGCGGCGAACACGCCGCTCCGGCCGATCTCCGCAACCGCGCGCTCGCGCTCGCCGGCCGCGTCATCGAGGTCGGCCGCGGATTAGTGGCGGGGGCGGGGCAGTCGATTGCGCGCGACCTACTCGATTCCGGGAGCGCGCTACGGAAATTCGAGGCGATCTGCCAGGCGCAAGGTGGAATGCGAGAGCCGCCGGTGGCGTCGCACCAGTATGCCGTGGAGTCCGCTAGCGACGGTGTGCTCATAGCGATCGACAATCGCCGGCTGGCGCTCGCCGCGAAGCTGGCAGGCGCGCCGGCCGCCAAGTCGGCCGGCATGGAGCTCCACGTGCGGCTCGGTGAGCTGGTGGCGGCCGGGCAACCGCTCTTCACGCTGCACGCGGAATCGCCCGGCGAGCTCGAGTACGCACTCGCCTATGTGGCCGGGAACAGCGACATGCTCCTCGTGGGCGCACAAGCCAGATGAGACTGCTGCTGCTCCCGCTTCCGGGCAACGAGAAAATGTGTGGCGCTCTGGAGGGGGCGCTCGGTCATTTTGTTCCGGATCCGCCCGGGCGCGAGACCGTCGCTTTCCGCCGTTTCCCCGACGGCGAGAGTTATGTGCGCATCAAAACGCCCATCGCCGGCCGGGCCGTAGCAATCTTCTGTACGCTCGACCGGCCTGACGACAAAGTACTGCCGCTGATCTTTCTGGCCGAGACGGCCCGGCAACTCGGGGCGGCCAGCGTCGGACTCATCGCGCCGTACCTGGCCTACATGCGGCAGGATCGCCGGTTCATAGATGGGGAAGGCGTGACGTCGGCGTACTTCGCGGCCCTGCTTTCCCGGGCCGTTGATTGGCTCGTCACAGTAGATCCCCATCTTCACCGCCGAACCTCGCTGTCCGAGATATACAGCATTCCCACCGAAGTCGTGCATGCAGCGCCGCGTGTTGCCGAATGGATTCGCTCCAATGTTCAGCGCCCGCTGTTGATCGGTCCCGATGAGGAAAGCGGGCAATGGGTGGCTGCTGTAGCCGGGGCGGCGGGTGCGCCCTCGGTCGTGTTGCAGAAGGTCCGTCGCGGCGATCGCGACGTCTCGGTCACGGTTCCGGACCTGAGCCGATGGCGCGATCGTACGCCGGTCCTCGTGGACGACATCGTCTCCACGGCGCGAACGATGATCGAGACCGTGCGCCACCTTCAGCTCGAGAACCGGGCTGCGCCCGTATGCGTCGCGGTTCATCCTGTGTTCGTCGCCGGCGCCTACGACGAGCTCCGGCAAGCGGGCGCGGCACGGATCGTCAGCTGCAACACGATCCCACATCCATCCAACGCCATCGATCTTTCCGGCGAGCTTGCGCGCGCGGTCGACACCAGGCACGGCGCCGTCTCCGGCAGGCGACCGGGATAGGGCATGGACGAGTATCACTACGTTTGGCTGATCTGGGCGTCGGCGTTCCTGGTGCCGTGGCTCCTGCTGTGGTTCATGTCTCCGCGTGATCGGACCATCATGCTGCGCGCCAGCCTCATGACGACGGCCCTCGGTCTTACCGAGCCGTTCTTCGTGCCGGAGTACTGGAATCCGCCAAGCCTGTTCGATTTCGCGCAGCGGTACGGCTTCGATCTGGAAAGCTTCGTCTTCACGTTCGCGATAGGCGGGATCGGAGTGATGCTCTACCGCGTTCTCACCGGCTGGCCGACGCTACCGGTTGGAGCGGCCGAGCAACGGCGCGAACGGCACCGCCACCACCGATGGGCGCTCCTGGCGGCTCCTGCGCTGTTCGTCCCCCTGTACGCGCTGCCGTGGAATCCGATCTATGCAGCCATCGCCGCTCTGGTGTGCGGCGCCATCGCCGCCGTAGCGTGTCGCCCCGATCTGCTGCGTAACACGCTCGTCGGTGGGGCGTTGTTTCTGGCGTTCTACACGCTGTTCATGCTGTCGCTCGTCGCGTTTGCGGCGGGCTACATCGCTCGCGTCTGGCGCGTGGCGGAGTTGATGCCGGTGCGGCCGGCTGGCATCCCGATCGAAGAGCTGCTGTTCGGTGTCTCGTTCGGCGCCTACTGGTCCGCGGTTTACGAGCACCTCACCTGGCAGCGGGTAGCCTCCGCGGCAGCCGCTGGCCCTCGGCATTCGACCGCCGACTTGCGGCCGCCTTCGGGCGCGTCTGCGTGACCCAACACTCGGAGTAACGAAAGATGAACGGAACGGGCGCGGTCAATCACTCACTGGTCGAACACGCAGGAGCTATGCGCACGGCAGCGATGGAAGAGGCACGACCTTATTCTACCCACCGGCATGCGTCCCTCAGCCGCGCCGTCATGCGAGAGCTTTTCGGCCCGCCAGGCGTCCGCCCGTTCGCGGTTCACTACTGGACTGGGGAGACGGAGCCCGGAATGACAGCCGGGCGCGAGTCGTTTACGCTGGTGCTGCACCACGCGGCGGCTCTGCGCCGCATGTTCCTGCCGCCTTCCGAGCTCGCGTTGGGCGAGGCGTTCGTTCGCGGGGACGTGAGTGTCGAAGGAAACATCGAGGCCGCCGCGGTACTTGGCGGCGCGGTCGCGGAGCGGCTCGGCTCCCCGCGCCGACTCGCCCGGCTCGCAGGGCTCCTGGTCCGCCTTCCGCGCGCGAAGCCAGCTGTGGCGGCGGGGAAGGGGACCGGCGCCAGCCAGCGGCGCTCGCTGCTCGGGCGCCGTCACACTTGGCGGCGCGACGCAGCCGCGATCGAACATCACTACGATGTCGGCAACGAGTTCTACTCCCTCTGGCTCGACCCGGATTTCGTCTACTCTTGCGGTTACTTCGCGCGGATCGCTCCGCACCAGGACGATGTCACCTGCTTCTACCGCTACGTCGGTGCCAGCACCGATTGCGATCCCAACATCGGCCGTTACCAGCGCCGGGGCGTCGTTGACCCCGTCCCCGACCATTGCTACGCGCTCCCCGCCGGCCTGGAGCTGCTCGATCATCTTCGCCTTCTTCTCCGGTAGGACCTGCGCGAAGACCTGATCGATCCCGAGCTCTTTCGCGACGGCATCAGCGACCGCCTGGGCGTCCCCGGTAATCATCGCCACCTTGACGTTGGCAGCGTGGAGCGCGCGAATCGCCTCAACTGATTCGGGGCGGACGGCGTCGGCTACGGCGAACGCGGCAAGGATGCGCGAATCTTCCATAAGATAGATCACGCCCTGGCCCGCAGTAGCCGCGGTAGCCGTCGCGTCCGATAACAGTTTCGGCAAATCGAGGACTAGTTCGCGGAGAAGGTTCGGGCCGCCGCCGAGCAGGCTGCGGCCGTCCACGATCGCCTTAACACCGCGACCAGGCATGTACTGGAACGCCGTTGCAGCTGGTATCTGGAGATTGCGCTCCTGGGCGGTTTTGACGATTGCCCTGGCCGCGGGGTGCTCCGAGTCTCCTTCGATCGCCGCCGCGAAACGAAGCGCGTCGTCCTGAGCGAAGCCTTCCACCGTGGTGATACTGACGACGCGATGGTCTCCGAGCGTGAGCGTGCCCGTCTTGTCGAACACCACAGTCGTGAGGTTGCGCGCCTCCTCGAGCCCGCGACGGTCGCGTACGAGGAGGCCGTTGCGCGCCCCTATGGTAGTCGAGATCGCAATTACCAGAGGAACGGCCAGGCCCAGCGCGTGAGGGCACGCAATGACGAGCACTGTCACCAGGCGCTCTACCGCGAAAGCGGGTGTGGCACCGGCGGCCAGCCAACCCACGAGCGTGACTGCCCCCGCGACGATCGCCACGATAGTGAGGAAACGAGCCGCCCGATCGGCTAGCGCTTGCGCACGCGACCGAGAGCTCTGGGCCTCGGCGACCAGCCGCATGATTCGGGCGAGGGCCGTCCCGTCACCTGTCCCCGTCACCTCCACTCGCAGGGATCCCGCGCCGTTGACTGTGCCGGCGATCACCTTGGAACCGTCTTTCTTTTCCACCGGGCGTGACTCACCGGTGATCATTGCCTCGTTCACGGAGCTGTCGCCCGTGCGGACGTCGCCATCCGCCGGGATGGCGGCACCGGGGCGAATCAGAAGCAGATCGCCTTCGCGGAGCTCCGAGACGTGGACTTCCTCCGTCCTGTCTCCGCTGATTCGAACGGCCGTATCAGGGAGAAGCTTGGCGAGTTCTTTTAGCGCCCCCTGGGCCTGCGTAATCGATTTCATCTCGACCCAGTGCCCCAGGACCATGATTGTGATGAGCGTCGCAAGCTCCCACCAGAGGTCCATCCCCTCGAATCCGAGTGTGACGGCCACGCTGAAGACGAACGCGACGCTTATGGCGAGCGAGATCAGCGTCATCATCCCGGGGAGGCGGTTTCGGAGCTCACTCGCCGCGCCCTTGAGGAAGACCCACCCGCCATAGGCAAAGATTGCAGTCCCGAACGCGGCTGGGACAAAGCGGGAACCGGCAAATTCCGGCGCTTGGTACCCAAACCAGTCCTGGATCATCGGGGCCCATATCAGCGTCGGGATCATCAGTAAAAGAGATCCCCAGAACTTCCTGCGGAACATCTCGACGCTGTGGTTGGCGTGCTTGTCGTGCCCGGCCTGGGTGTTTGGGCCGGCTAGCGTACCCGCGTAGGGCACTCGATGGTCCGCGTGTGGTGCGGGAGCCCCGCCACGATGGGCGGAGCCGGCCATTTGATCGGGCGAGCGATGGAGATTACCCACAGTGTTTTATCAGGCATAAAAGATGCCGGAGGCTTTGATTGGTTTGGTCCGATTTGGGCGGGAGACATTCCGCCGTCTTGGGATCGGGCCGGAGTGATCAAGAATCCAAACAGACGTTGTGTCTCCGAATCACTTCCACGCATGACCCCGTTTCGAGGAGCGCATGGGTACAGCGGTCGACCCGGAGAAGGGCAGCCTACTGCGAGCGGCGCCGCGACTCCTGCAAGTCCTTCGGGTGCTCGCCCGGCGCAACTTCCTGCGCGCCATGCTCGGCTCGAGACATTGGCCGCCGCCCAAAGACGTGCGGGAGGCCTTTGAGGAACTGGGGCTAGTCTTTCTCAAGTTCGGACAGGTGCTCGCAATGCGGCGCGACCTGCTGCCGGGCGCCTATATCGATGAGTTGGAGTTGCTGCACGACGATTTGCCAGCGATGGGAATCGACGCGGTGCGCGCGACGGTCGAGGATGAATTGGGGACTTCGTTAACGGAATTGTTTTCGTCGTTCCGGGAGACGCCGCTTGCCGCCGCTACCATCGCCCAGGTGCATGAGGCAACAATGCACGACGGGCGTCACGTGGCCGTGAAGGTGCAGCGACCCGGCCTGAGCGCAATAATCGACACGGACATAGGAGCACTGACCTACCTGGTATCACTGAGTGAAAGGCTCTTTCCGCGGCTGCGCGCATTCGACCTGCCAGTCGTTGTGGGTGAATTTGCCACCACTCTTAGGCGGGAAACCGATTTCAGTCGCGAAGCGCGTTCCATGGTGCTCTTTCGCAGGGCGCTGGCTGATATCCCAGACCTCTGGATTCCGGATGTCGTGACGGAGTGCTCCAGCAGGATGGTGCTCACGATGGAGTTTTCGGCGGGCGAGAGGGTCGATCACTACGCAAAGCTGCACCCGGAAGCGATACCGCGGCCGATGAACACGCTGATAAAGCTGATGCTGCAATCGATCTTCGAAGAAGGGTTGTTTCACGCCGACCCGCATCCCGGCAATGTTTTCGTTCTACCCGACGGCCGGCTTTCCCTTCTCGATTTCGGTAATACGGGCGAGCTTGACGAGCCTATGCGTGAATCGCTGATACTCCTGCTCGAGGCGGTAGTCAAAGGCGATGCCAAGGCCGCCACGGAGGCTTACCTCGAAATGGCACCAGCGGGCGGCGAAGACGTCAACCAGGCGACGCTGCTGGTGGACATGAAGGCAGTGCTCTTTGAGATGCGCAGGGGCGAGTTGGCGGATCTTTCAATCGGGGATGCGTTTGATTCGGTGGTGCGCGCCGGAAGCAGGAACGGCGTACACAATCCCGGCGAGTTCGTCTTACTGACACGCGCTTTCGTCATCCTGGAGTCGATGATACGCCAACTCGCTCCGGACCATGACTACATGACATCGTTTCGTGAAGAGATCTCACGCCTGACCGCGCAGCACTTCTCGGTTGCCCGGATAAAGGAAAAAACAACAGAGCTTGCGCGCGAGTTGGAGCGCTTGATAAATGATGCGCCTGGCGACACGCGACGCATCCTGGGGCGTATTGCCGAAGGCAATCTCGGGCGAGTACGGGCTCCGGCCTTGGAGGCCCTGGCAAGCCGCGTCAGCCGCAATCTCGAACTGCTCGCCGGCGCCGTCGCTCTGGCGGCGCTCGTAGTCAGCGGCTCGATGCTCTTATTCAGTCCAATGGGCGGCTGGCATCATCTTCTGGGCGTAACGATGATTTTCGGCGGGATCTCCGGCATGCTCCTGATCCGTATCGGAGTCTGGCTGCGCGACCGTGGCCGACGCTGATGCAGCTTGCCTGACGCAACTCGGAAACCACCTGGCCAAATTTTCAAGAGAGAGAGCAGTATGCAGAGGCGCAAATTTCTACAGTATGCCGCAGCATCGGGGCTGGGCGCAATCGGCGCCGGATACCTGTACAGATACGCCACGAACGCCGGCCTGAACGGCATTTTAGGCACCGCCGCGGCGGCGCCTGATGCGGTGTCTCACAAGCCGTTGTTTATCCCTGGCAACAGCGGACCCCTCGGCATACTCGATATGTCGGACTCGCGCCTCACGCTCAATGCTCGATCCACCACGTTCCCATTGGTCCAGGACAAGCAGTCGCCTTTCCTGACCTACGACGCGAAATACGCTGGCAAGGCTTATCAAAATCCAACTATTCGCGTCCAGCGCGGCAGCCAGTTCAACGCCCGCTTGCAGAACGATCTGGATGAGCCGACGATCATTCATTGGCACGGCCTTCATCTGCCGGGGGTGATGGACGGCCATCCGCGCACAACGATTCCTGCCGGCGCGCAATATGACTACGCCTTCACGGTGGCCAATCGCAGCGGCATGTACTGGTACCACACGCATTCCCATAATCTCACCGCCGAACAGGCCTATTTCGGTCTGGCCGGAATTCTCATGGTCGAGGACGAGGACGAGATCGCGCTGCGTAGCGCTCTACAACTCGAGCTCGGGGTAACCGAACTACCGCTGCTCATCCAGGACAAGCAATTCAACAGTGCCGGCGAGCTTGCCTACGCAGGTAACTCCATGCAACAGACGATGATGGGCCAGCTGGGCGACACGATCCTGGTCAATCTTACGCCGCAGCCGCAGCTGGACATCACCAATCGTCTGTATCGATTTCGTGTTCTGAACGGCTCGAATTCGCGCATCTACAAGCTTGCGTTCGTCAGAGGTGGAAAAACGCTGCCGTATGCAATCATCGGTACCGACGCCGGTCTGCTCGACCGGCCGTACACGGCGCAGGAAGTATTTTTGGCCCCCGGAGAGCGCGTTGATCTTCTGTTTGATGCCAGCCGGTTGGGCGTGGGTGAGGAAGTCCTGCTCAAGAGTCTCGCCTTTGATGCGATGGAGGCCGACATGATGTCCGGCATGGGCGGAATGATGGGAGGTATGTCCGGCATGGAGGGAATGGGTGGCTCCAGCCTCGCGCTCGGCGCCGAGTTCGAGGTCATGAAGCTCATAGTCACGAGACGGATCCAGGCCGTGGCATCCGTGCCGCCGAGCAAGCTTTCAACAGTTATGCGCATCGATACGCGGGGCGCGACCGTGCGCAACATAAGCCTGACGATGCAACGCATGCGCTGGCTGATTAACGGTGAAAGCTTCAACATGGACAGCTTTCCGATGCAGAGTCGCAGCAACACGGTCGAGCTGTGGGACATTCAGAACGCAAGAATGAGCATGCCACACCCGATGCACCCGCATGGCTTTTCGTTCCAGGTCGTCAACCGCCGTAACAGCCCGAGCCAGGTACGCAAGCTGGCCCAGGACGCCAGCGGGCGCCTGGCTACCGATCTCGGCTGGAAAGACACGATCCTGGTTTGGCCAGGAGAGACCGTACGCGTCGCGATTGATTTTACCAATGAATTCGCTGGCGATCAGATATACCTGTTCCACTGTCACAACCTGGAGCACGCAGACCAGGGCATGATGCTCAACCATCGTGTCACCGTGGCGTAGCGCCGGCGAAGAGTGGCGTCTGCGGATGAGCGGCGAATCCACGAACCTTCGATGAGTTGATCCCCATGTACTACACAGTTGAAACCAACAAATCCTTCGACCAAGCGTCCACAGATCTCGAATCAGCGGTCATCCGTCATGGCTTCGGGGTACCGCACGTCCACGACTTGGGGACGACGCTCCGCAGCAAGGGCATTTCGTTCGATGAGGAGTGCAGGATTTTTGAGGTCTGCAATCCGGCGCAGGCTGCAAAGGTGTTATCCGCCGATATGCGCCTGAACATGGCTTTGCCGTGTCGTATTTCGGTGTATACAGAGAAAGGCGAAACGAAGATCGGCCTTATCAGGCCGGCGCGAATGCTTTCGGCGTTATCTCAGGATGCAGCGTTAGTTGAAGTCGCCAGAGAGGTTGAGGAAAAGACCATCCAGATGGTCGACGAAGCAAAATGAGGCTTATGGCGAACGTTCCATTGCCAGGCTCTTCAGCCAGGCTCTTCGCGAGCCGCGGCGTACAAGGACACGATCAGCGTCCGCCCCAGGGACCGAGTCCGGGCCGGAGCGATCGTATCGCAGTCACGCGGCTTAGCCCGAAGGTGAATGACCACGGTCGCTCCAACCCCGAAATGCGCGCCGTAACGCCGAGGTCGGCGGTGACGCGGGGGGTCAGTTGATAGCGGAGACCTGTCGCGACGTGCCACCGCGCCCGCTGCGTTTCGTCGAGGGGTTGGCTGGCATAGGCTTCAGCCCCGAGCAGAAGCGATCTGCGTGGGAACGCGCGGTCCGCGGCGATGCCGACGAGCCAGCGCACCACTCCCGCGTCCGCGGTGCGGCGGGCTTGAGCGGCTGTCGTGCCGGGCGGCTGGGCCAGAAACGCATACTGTGCATTCAGATTCAGGCGGAGTCCGGCGAGCGAGCGCGTAGCGACCGCCGCGAGCACCGGGTGCGATGACGCAGGTCCGACCCCGCCGACCGGTAGCAGAATGCTCCCGCGCGCCGCGAGGGCCGGCAGCGTCGCGCTCTCGGTATTGAAGTTGTAAAGAGCGCCGAGGTTGATTCCCGCGAGACCCGACCGGCGCGCGCCGGCGTCATCGACGCTCGTGAACGGGATGGCGATATCGACCTGCGTGCGCGGCAGTAATCCGTAGGTTGCGCCGGGCGTGACGGACCATTGCCGAACGCGGTTGCGGGACCAGGCGAACGACAGCGGTGCAAGGTGCATGTCCAGTGCGTACCGATCGAGCGCGATGGCGTCCTCGATGCGCAGCGGGCGGCCGATGTCGGTGTTCCGGTATGTCGCTTGTGCAGTCGTCACCCGCGCAACACCGGCCAGGAGAATCGTCGCCACAACGGCATTCCTGAGGCTGGATGGTGTCATGGTTCTCTGGCCGGCGTAGGAACGTGGCGTGGTGAAAGTTGCCCGCAGGTGGAACTATACTTTATCGCGCGTAAACGCACTATACTTTATCATCCATAAAAAAGGTGGCGGACTTGAGTGGGGTTTCAAAATCGATAGTCGGGGTGATGCTCGCACTGGTGGCACCGACTCTCGGGGCCGACGCGCAGTGGGCCGCGACCTATGCACAGGCTCCTCTGGCCGCGCCTCATAACGGCGACTTCCGCGCGCGGTACGCCGGCGCCGACCGCTTGCTCAACGCGCTCGGCTATGCTGACGCCGCACGATACGAGACGCTCTGGTCGGATCCTGCCGCGCAGCCACGCAGGATCGAGCAAGAGGAATACGCCCGCGTGACCGCGGACCTGATCGGCGACCCACCGCGACTTGCGTCGCCGCTCGGCATGCTCGCGCCATCGTTTGCGAGAGCCGTTCCAGAGGTCGTGGCGATGATCGATTGGGCCGAGGCCGCGGCGCGACAGGCGTACGATGTGCTGGCCGCGGGAGGCGCCGAGCAGGATGGCCGCATGAGGGAGCTGGCGGCTTACTATAGGTCGAGGCCGGACGTGGCAATAAGCGCCCGGCCGAAGAGCGTCGATGCGCTCGACGCCCAGTTTTTCTCGCTCTCCTTTCGTCGCGTGTACCCCGACTTCAACGGACTCACGTGGGCGAGCCGCTGGCTCGAGCTGAGCTTGTATGAGGCCCTGGCGGTATCGGAGAATGCGGATGAGCGCAGGCGAATGACCGACGCCGCGGTCGCACGGTTCCGATCTGTGATCCAGCAGCCGGAGCAGACACCGTATCTCATGCCGCTGACGCCTGTCGTGGCGCCCGCATTTGCGCAGCGGTATCCCGAGCTGGCCGCGGCGCTCGACAACAAGCACATGCTGCAGGATGTCCTGGCCGACATCATGGTCTCCCGGGAGGTACCGAAAAGCGCTCGACGGCAGGAAATGCTGCGCGCGATGTCGTTGTTTCGCAGCGACACCGCCTTTGCGACGGCGTATGAGAGTTGGCTAGCGATGCGCACGACGATCGGCGCGCAGAATATGGGCGGCCCGGGCGTCGATCTCGGTGCGGGTCGGCCGCTGCCTACCGTCGCGCGCGGCATGTCGCTGGCTGGTGCGGTACCACGGTTGGTGCTCGCTACTCCGGCAGCATCGAGAGTTGATCCTATGGTGGGAATGCAGCACGGCACCACCGCGCCCCCGGCTGCCGGCACCCAGGCAGGGCCGGATATGCCAGGCATGCCAGGCATGCCAGGTATGACTCAAGGGCAAAGCACGGACGTCGTGATGTCCGTGTATCAGCGAATGATGCGGGATCCAGTTATCCGTGAGCGGGTGGCTACGGACCCGGTGATCCAGCGCATGCTCCAAGGCGGGGCTCCCGCGGGCGGGGAACGGGCGGCGCCAATGGACATGCCGGGCACTGCCGCCCCCGCTGGTGAGATGACGGAGGAGAGACGTTTGGCGGTGGAGTTCATGGTCCGCCTGCTGTCGGACTCGTCCGTGGCGGGGCGCATCCAGAGCGACCCTGAATTGCGGGCGTTGTGGTCGGACCCGGACGTCCAGCGCCGGCTCGCGGAGCTGCGCCGCCAGCGAGCGGACTTTCCGCCGAAGTCCTCGGCGCCCGTGCGTCGGCCCGAGCCGAGGCCGCAACCGGCGCCCCACAACAGGCACTGAACCATGACCGGGATGCGCGGCACAATGAATCTCGCGGCGATGCGGACTATTGCTCCAGCTTTGCTATTGCTTGCGGCGTGTGCGGGTGGTGGGGACAGCCCGCCGCCTGCTTCCGGCGCGGCGCGCGATACACTCGCCCCGGCGTTGGCAGCGCCGCGGGATACAGCGATGGCGGGGATGGATCATTCGACAATGAGTTCCGGCGGGGCGCCGGCGCCCAGTTCGCCGTCCGCTGCGGCGCCAGCGGGCACGGCCGGAATGGCCGGAATGGCCGGTATGGCCGGTATGGACCACTCGACTATGAACGCAACTCGGCCCGCACCCCGGCGCCCTCCGGGAACCGCTCCCGAGACCGATGCGATGCCGGAGATGGATCACGCTAATATGCCGGGGATGCAACCACCTCGCACCGTTCCCTCCACCGCGCGATCGCGCGGAACGCAGGGAATGCAGGGAATGCAGGGAATGCAGGGAATGCAGGGAGTGCAGGGAGTGCAGGGAATGCAGGGAATGCAGGGAATGCAGGGAATGCAGGGAATGCAGGGAGCTCAGGCTGGGGCCAGCGATGCAGCCACGCAAAAGTTGCAGCGACTGCTCACCAGCCTGGTGCGGGATTCGCTCGTGCAGTCGCGTATTCAGGCCGATAGCGTGCTGCGCAATCGCTGGGAGGATCCCGGCGTCCGGCGCATTCTGCTCGGCCCGCCGTGAATTCGTTGCCTGATGCGCTGTCGGCCGTGAGCGCGCGTGATCTGACACGGCGCGATTTCGTGCGCACGGCGGGAGCGTTGGGCGTGCTCGCGGGCATGGAATCCATTCTTCCGCCATACGCACTCGGCGCGACGAACGGTGCGGGCGCGATGCAGTCGCTGCAGCCGACGATGATCGGCGACCTCTCGGTCTATGATCTGGTGATCGACGAGACGCCCGTGCTGATCTCCGGGCGCAGGTCCAAGGCCGTCACGATCAACGGAACCGTACCGGGTCCGCTGCTGAACCTGTACGAAGGGGGCGATGCGCTGCTCCGGGTGACGAACAGGCTGCGTGAAGACACGTCCATACACTGGCACGGGGTCCTGCTTCCCCCTGAGATGGACGGGGTTCCAGGCGTGAGTTTTCCGGGAATCAAGCCGGGGGAGACGTTCGAGTACCGTTTCCCGCAAAAGCAATACGGCACATACTGGTACCACAGCCATTCCGGCCTGCAGGAGCAGTTGGGCCACTACGGTCCGCTCATCATCCACCCTTCGGGTGGGTACCCGTACAAGTTCGACCGCGAGTACGTCGTGGTTCTGGGCGACTGGACGTTCGAGGACCCGTATCGCGTGCTGGACAAGCTCAAGAAGCAGAGCAACTACTACAACGTGAATCGGCGCACGGTGGGTGATTTCGTGCGCGACGTCTCGCGGGACGGATTTCTCCCAACCCTGCGCGAGCGCATGATGTGGCTCCAGATGCGCATGGACCCCACCGATATGCTCGACGTGTCGGGCGCAACATATACCTACCTGATGAACGGGTTGGCGCCGGGATCGAACTGGACGGGCACGTTCCATCCCGGGGAGCGTGTCCTGATCCATCTGGTGAACGCCGCCGCCGGCACCTACTTCGACGTGCGTATCCCCGACCTGCCCATGACCGTGGTCCAGACGAACGGGCAGTACGTCCAACCGGTCGAGACCGACGAGCTGCGCATCGCGATCGCCGAGACGTACGATTTCATCGTCGAGCCGGGCGACAGGCCCTACACTCTGTTCGCCGAATCGATGGACCGCACGGGCTACGCGCGCGGGACGCTGACGCCGCGGGCCGGCTGGAACGCTCCCGTTCCCGAGCGCCGCAAGCGGCCGCTGCTGACGATGGCGGACATGGGTATGGAGCATGACGGGATGGGTGATATGGACATGGGTGGCGAGGAAGCCGGACCCATGGACATGTCGGGCGGCGGCGCTACAGGCACGCCGAGCATGTCGGGCGCCGCTGTCGCGACCGATCAGGCCAGATATGCGGTAGCCGGCGCGTCCCGCACCGAGGGCTTGCGCGCGCCTGGTACCCTGCCCGGGATGCTGGAACACGAGCCCGGGCGGCACGGGGTGGATAACGCCGCCGTACCGATGATGGTGGCGAGCCGGCTCGCCGAGCCGGGCGCGGGCCTGGGCGGGGACGGATGGCGGGTTCTGCGGTACACCGATCTGAGAGCGCTCGAGCCGCGGGCGAGCTTTCGCGCGCCTACGCGCGAGATCGAGCTCCATCTTACCGGCAACATGGAGCGGTTCATGTGGTCGATCAACGGAGTGCCGTTTGACCGCGCCACACCGATCCGGGTGAATTTCGGCGAGCGGATCCGGCTGACGATGGTTAACGACTCGATGATGAACCACCCGATGCATCTGCACGGGATGTGGATGGAGTTGGAGAACGGGCACGGCGAGTTGATTCCGCGCGTGCACACCGTAAACGTCAAGCCCGCGGAGCGGATATCCCTGCTCATCGATGTAGATGCTCCGGGGCGCTGGGCCTTTCACTGCCACATCCTGAATCACATGGAGGTGGGGATGTTCCGGGTCGTGGAAGTCTCCGAGCCGGATCGCCCCTTCGCGCTCGAGGAGTTGTACGGTGAATGAGCGTGAATGTCACCACCGCGTCCGCGCGCGGCTCGCCTTGATGGCCGTGCTGATGAGCGTGGGCCTTGCCGGAGTTGCCGGACGCGCCGACGCGCAGATGTCGGCCGGGGAACACAAGACCATGATAGGATGGGCCGACACCTGGTTCCTCCTGTTGGAACAGCTTGAATATTCGGCGCGTGGGCCGGAGCGGCCGGCTAGTCTCGAAGCTCGTTCATGGTACGGCGGGGCGAACAGCAGGGTTTGGCTGCGGGCCGAGGGGGAGCAGAGCACCGCGGGACCGGACAGGGCCGGCGAGGGAGAGGCACAGCTCCTGTACGGCAGATTGGTCGCCCCGTACTGGGATGCAGTCATCGGGTTGCGCGGCGACCGTCGCTGGGGCGACGGCAACAGCGGTCGCATGTTGCTGGCGATTGGACTCTTCGGACTGTCGCCCTATCGCTTCGAGGTGGAGCCCACGCTGTTCGTAGGCACCAAGGGAGAGCTTTCGGCGCGCATGAACGCCGTGTTTCCGCTGCTCATCACGCAGCGGCTTATCCTCGAGCCGCGAATGGAGTTGGATGGCGCTCTCAAGGCAGTACCAAGCTTCGGCGTGAGGAAGGGTCTTAGCGGTTACAACGTGGGCTTCAGGCTCAGGTACGAGTTCAAGCGTGAATTCGCGCCTTATGTGGGTATTGTACGAACGCGCGGGGCCGACCCGATCGGGAGTTCTCCCGGTCTGCGGAGCAGCGCGGAGAACCGGCTCGTAGTCGGACTCCGGATGTGGCGTTGAAGCGCCTTATCCCGGTCGCGCTCGGGGCCTTGCTGATCTCGTGCGGCGGCACCGATGGTTCACCAGCGGCGCGCGACACGACGATAGGAGGGCGGTTTCGACCTGGCCGGCCGGTCATACCATCGCGAGGGCCGCGACTCCCCACGCCGCGCGCGCGACTCCAGCGAGAGACGCCGACCAGCTCTTCCTGCGTCGAATGCTCGATCACCACGAGACGGTCGTGACTTATGCCCATGCGTCGATGATGAGCGCGGCCGGGCACAACGTGCACGGCGGCGGCGGGGATCCAACTGCATTCGACGCCGACCTCGATGGCAACAAGCTCCGGATGCTGGCGTTTCTGGATTCAGTGTATGGAGACAAGTACTCTCCGCATCCCTCCGATACGGCCGGAGTGGATTTCGCCGCTGGAATCCGGGCAGGGCTCAGGTTGATCGACGAATTGGCACCCCGCCTGCGGCAGCCGGCGGTGCGCGAGATGGCCCGGCGGATGCGCGCCACCCACGTGCGCATCCTCGCCGAGCTCGATTCGGCAGCGGGTGCGCCGCCCAAGCACTGATGCTCGATTTCGCGATTGTGGTCTGGTTTGTTCTCACCGCGGTGTCCGCGGCCTACGTGGCATGGGACAGTGTCACGAACAATCCGGAGCTGCGCGTGATGAAGTGGGGGTGGCTGCTCGTGACGTTATATACGGGGCCGATAGGTGCCGCGGTCTACGTGCTCTCGTGCCAGGAGCCCATGAAGGCGACGCACGCTGATTTCGTCCGGCCTTTATGGAAGCAGGCGGTGGGCTCCACCATCCATTGCCTGGCCGGCGATGCGACGGGAATCATCCTGGCCGCGGCAGTGTCATCGGCGCTGGGGCTCGTCATGTGGCACGACCTGATCGCGGAATACACGATCGGCTTCGCTTTCGGGCTGCTCGTCTTTCAGGCGCTCTTCATGCGGGAGATGCTCGGCGGGTCGTACGCAAAGGCGGTACGCGTGTCGTTCATGCCTGAATGGCTCTCCATGAACGCGGTGATGGCCGGGATGATCCCGGTCATGGTTGTCCTGATGAGCAGAGACATGGCGGCCATGCATCCGGGCTCGCCGCGATTCTGGGCGGTGATGTCGCTCGCCACTCTCGCGGGCGCGGTCATGGCGTACCCCGTGAATGTCTGGCTGGTGGCGGTCGGACTCAAGCACGGGATGGGAACTTCCAACGTCCTCGGCAAGGGGGGACACGCGCCATCCGCGGAATCGCTCCCGGCGCAACATCCTGCCGGACACGTTGCCGTGGCTGCGCTCCCCAGATACACGCGCCCGCAGCTGGCCGCAGTGTCGCTTGTGTCGCTACTTGCCCTGGGCGGCGGGGTGCTCGTCGGCGGGTTGGGGGGTTTCCTGACGATGGCGCCGAGTGCGGCTGTTGCGCCGATGGCCGGGCAGCCCCACAGTGGAATGTGAATAGAGAAGCTTGGTGTGGGTTCAGTCACTTCAACCGGGATCGAACGATGCGAAGATCAGTCAGAGGGATGAGCACCGCGGCGATTGCTGCCGGCATGGCGGTCATGTTGGGATTTTCGGCGGCAACGGCTGCGAACGCTCAGGCGCCGCGACCCACGGCCGCGGAGGCGGAGGTCGCGGCCGCGATAGCTACGGTGTTCGCGGCCGTCGAGCGTGGCGACCTGACGGCGCTCGACACGCTGTACGCTGGAGACAGTCTCACGATCGGTGAGGGACCGGGGCTGGATCGTGGCTGGAAAAACTATCGCGATCATCATCTGGCTCCCGAGCTGAAGGACATGCGGAACATGCACTACCGGCCGACGGACATAGAGGCGCGTGTCTCCGGCGACTTTGCCTGGGCCATTTTCCGCTATACGCTCCGCGGGGAGATCGGAGAGCGGAAGCTGGACATTGTGGGGCGCGGCACGGCGATCCTGGAGCGTCGCGGGGGGCGCTGGATCGTGCGCCACACGCAAACCGGTGGTCGTCCCCGCCGGCCGACCGATCCGCCGCTCCCCGCATGAGCGCGCGCGTGAGTTTGGTTCACGCCATGGGGCGAGCAGCGGCGAAGCGCCCGGCAGAAATGCGCGTAGCGGGACAGCGCGTAGCCGCGATCGTTCTCGGCGGACTTGCACTTGCCGCGGCCGCCGCTCGCGCGGACGATTTCTGGCTCGTCCCGAACGCGTTCAACGTTGGCCCCAGGTCGACAGTCGTGGTGCGCGGCCAGACGAGCAGCCGCTTTCCGACGAGCAAGGCGGCTGTTGCAATCGACAGGATCGCTGACGCGCGGCTCATCTCAAAGGGTAGAAGCGAAGCCGTCGCGAACTTCGGCACGGACGGCAACTCGCTGATTCTCAGGCACCGGCCCCGGCGTGCCGGGCAGTACGTCGTTGCCGTGTCGCTCAAGCCGCGCGCCCTGCGTGAATCTGTGCCGGGCTTTCTCCGGTACCTCGAGCTGGAAGGCGCGACGGAAGCACGCGCGCGCCTGGAGCGGGAAGGGGTGCTCGCTGCCCGCGACAGCGTCACCCGGCGGTACGCGAAGTACGCCAAGACCTTGGTGCAGGTGGGGCGGGGCGGGCCGCGCGCGTTCGGAGCAATCGCGGGACATCCGCTGGAGCTGGTCCCGGCCCGCGACCCAGCCACCCTGCGGAGCGGAGACACCCTGCGTGTCCGCCTGCTGTTTCAAGGGAAGCCGCTCCCGAATGCACATCTTTCCGCGAATGCAGTGGTGCACTCGCAAGACATCGGCGGAGAGCCGGTGTCCGTGGCACCGGACACTGCGCTGGTCACCGACGGCTCGGGTGCGGTACTGTTGCGGATTGGCGCGGCGGGCGTATGGAACGTTCGCGGGGTCCACATCGCACCAGCTGCCGCCGGTTCCGGGGCGGACTGGGATACGCACTGGGTGAGCATCGTCTTTCATGTGACCAGATGAGCGAGCCCCGCTTGCAGCGCACGCTGCGTATTGATGCTCGCGGGTTGGCCAAGGTGCTCGGTGATCTCGAGGCCAGGGTCATGGCGGCCGTTTGGGAGATGAAGTGCGACGCACCCGCCCGCTCCATTCATGAGCGGGTCGCCAGGCGTCACCCCGTGCAGCTGCTCACCGTCGTCACCGTGCTGAACAAGCTTGTTGCCAAGGGCCTGATTCGGCGTGCGCGGCGTGAGGGGCTGCTGCACTTCGGACCCAGGTACTCCAGGCCCGAGTTCGACGCATACGTCTCCCGCCGGCTCGTGGAGGGGGTGCTCGGCTTCAGCCGCGACCTCGTCACCGCGTCGCTGGTGGATGTGCTCGCCGAAACTGACCCCGATGCTCTGGAGGAACTTTCGCGCCTGGTCAACTCGCGCCTGGCGGAAGAGGGGAAGGAATGAATTCCCGCACGCCGCTCCATCGCAGGGTGGCGCACGAACGGGCGCTGCTGATCGGGATTGCGGTGGTACTTCTGCTGGGCACGCTCCCCGTATTCGCGCATCACCTGCCCCTTCCCGGGATTGCCGGATTGGGTTCCGTCGAGCGCGTGGGTGCGATGTGCATCGTCGCGCTGCACCTGATCCTGGCACCGGTGCACGGCTTCGTTCACGTTTTGCTGGCTGCTGGGTTGGCCTATGCGGTGTTCGACAGGGTCCGCGCAGGAATGCGGTTAAGGCGCGGTCTGCTGTCGCTCGACCTCCAGCAGGCACTCCCGGGATCGCGCATATTCGCCGCGGCGGTTGCAGCCGGGATGAACTCTTCGCGAGTTTTTGTGGCGGCGAAGCCGGGGAACCCCGCGTTTACCTTCGGCGCATTCCGCCCGAAAATCTGCCTCGCCGCTACGCTGGAATCTTGGCTGTCGGATGAGGAGCTGCGGTGCGTGCTGGCGCACGAGGCCTGTCATGCGCGCCGGCGCGATCCTCTCAGGCTGTCCGTGCTGAGATTTCTGGGGCTGACGCTGTTCTGGATCCCGGCGCTCCGGCGCATGGCCGCTGACGTGGCGATCGATGCCGAGCTGGAAGCGGACCGAGCGGGCGCGGGAGACCGGCCGCTCGTGATGGCGGCGGCCCTCATCAAGGCCGCGAAGGAGCGGACGACATTGCGCCTCGCGCTGGTGACTCCCTTCGTGCGTGACGACCTGCTTGCCGTACGGGTGCGCCGCCTCGCGGGAGAGCGTCCTCCACTGCCGTCGCGCATCACCGGTCGCGCGTTCGCCGGCGCGATCCTGGCCCTGGGCGTGGTCTGGATATCGGGCGCCGTGGTGGCCCACCCGCTCCGTGCGCAGGGCGGCACACCCGCCACCTGTCTGCATCACTCGGGATGGGCGGCGTCGCACCTTTTCTGCACCAACTACGTCACCGGCGGCGAGCCCTGCCCGCATTCCCTTGCGGCGGACCCTTCGGCCTCACACCAACACCAATAATGCGAACTCAAGCGGCACGATGGGCGCTGTCCCTCTGCGTTGCGGCTCTGGCACTTCCGCTTTCGACGGCATGGGGTCACGGGTTGTTGCGGTCCGCGTCTCCCGCGGCGCAATCGGTGCTTACGGAATCGCCGCGTGAGATCCGGCTGATATTTTCGGAGGCGCCGGAGCTGACGTTCACGCGCATCCGGCTGCTGGGGGGGAGCGGCGAGGTAACGCTCGGCGAGCTCGCGATACTTCCCGGAAAGATTGCCGTCGCCAAAATTCCCGCCGAGCTCGCGTCAGGCGAGTATCGCGTGGAATGGAGCACTGCCGGTGCCGACGGACACCCGGTCAAGGGCCAGTTCACGTTCACGCTGAGGTTGGCGGGCGCGACCCCTGCAGCCGGAGCCGCTGGCGGGACGGACGCGGCGGGGGCGGGGGGCGCGACCGCCGCGGCGGGTGGAACGCAGAGCACTGTTCCGCCTCCCGCGGAGCCGTCGCACGCTGCGCAGGCCGGACACGCGTCCGTGACCAACGATATGGGCGGCGGGATGCAGACCGACATCTTCTCCGCCATTCTGCGGTGGCTGACACTGGCCGGCGCCATCGTCGCCATCGGCGCGGTGGCGTTCAGGTTAACCGTGCTCGCGCGCGTCTCGCTTGAGGTCGATCGGGAAATCAAGACGGACTATCTGCCGGCGGCGGCCCGCGGCGCCGCCATCGTCGGCCTGATCGCCGCAGTTATAGTGGCTGCCGTGGCGATCGTGCGGCTGTTTGTGCAATCGCGCGCGATGCACGGCGCGGGTGCCATGTTCGACGGTGCGCTGATCGCCCCCATGCTCACCGACACGAACTGGGGACGGGCGTGGCTCCTCCAGATGGGAGCCGCTCTCACGGCGGCGGTTTCGTTCGCGGCGATTCACCGTTCGCGGCAGGTAGCGTGGTACGTGGCCGGCGTGTCCACCGCCGCCCTGGCAGTGGGCCTCGCCCTGTCGAGTCACGCCGCATCGGTACCGCGGCTCGCGCTGCCTTCGGTCGTGGCTAACTCCATCCACACCGTCGCCGCGTCAGGCTGGCTCGGGAATCTGCTCGTTGTCTTCTTCGTGGGGCTTCCGCTGGCGTGGCGCCTGGATCGGGACGATCGATGGACGGTGATCCGCGATGTGGTGAACGCGTTCTCACCGGCTGCGCTAGGCTTTGGCGGGCTTGCCGGAGCGACGGGAGTGTTCATGGCGTGGACTCACGTGGGCTCGTTCGCCGCCCTCACCGGAACCGACTACGGCAGGGTACTGTTGCTCAAGGTAGGGCTGCTATCCGTGACGGCGTTGACGGGCGGCTACAATTGGTTGAGGGTTCGCCCCTCGCTGGGAGATCAGACCGGCGCTTTGCGTCTGCGCCGGACCGCAGGGATCGAGCTCGGAATCGCGGCACTGGTCGTAGCCGTGACGGCGGTTCTGGTTGCCATGCCGATGCCGATGGACTAGCCATCGGGGGGCCACTGCCAGGAAGCACCGAGAATTACGGGCGCTTAGGATGAACGTCACCCGCTTTCCGCTGGAACGCCGCGCTCTCTTCGGTCTGGTCGGTTTTCATCCTCGAAGCCATCGCGCTTATTTCGGGGGATAGCCGCGGCGGTACTCATCCACCATTGCGATCCCTGCCTGGTGGTGCTGGATGGTCATGTCGTAAAAAGCGTGTGCCGCAGGCGCGCCCGACAGTTTTTTCAGCGAGTCGGCCATCATTTGGGCGTCTGCGCTCACGGCGGGCGTGATCATGGTCAGGTATCGGGTACTGAGTATCGCAGACATGCTGTCTCTTTCCACGGCCTGCATGCGCTGCACCGTCTGCGCGTCACTTTTCGCCTGGCCGGTCGCGGAGGCCATCGCGGCCTCCGCCACTACCAGCATGCCGCTGTGATGGCCGATCATCTTGGCCAGGAATTCCTTGTCGGCTTCGGCTTGCATTCCTGCCGGGGCAGCGGGCGCCGCCGCGGGCATGGCAGTGTCCGTACCCGGGGATTTACGGTCGCTCTTGCACGCGGTTACGAGGATGCCGGCGGTTATGAGCACCAGGCTACGCGCGGCCCCGGGTACATCGCACGTTCTCTCATGCGGCCATCTTCCGGCATTCCGCCGCGCACTTCCGGCAGGCCTCGGCGCAGCGCTTCATCGTTGCGTCGGACCCCGGCATGCTCTCACAGCTCTTGGCGCACGCCTCGCAGACCGCCGCGCACGCGGCGCAGACCTTTCCGTGCAACTCCGAGCCGCGTCCCATGAACGCGACGCTGGTCGCACATATGTCGGCGCAGTCGGCAAGGAGCGTTATGTGCCCGCGCGACGCGTGCTCTCCTCCCATTTCCAGACAGTGTGCATGAGTTTCGAGGCAGCTCTGGGCGCAGTCGTTACAGGCCTTGATGCAGGCCTCCATCGCGGCGCTTTTCGGGGCGTGTGGCATGGCTTGTTCTCCGAGACCGGGATATAAGACGAGTTCTCCGCTTGATTTTATGGGGCACAAAGCATGCCCTGCATCGCGAAACGGACGTATGTAGCGCGGCGCTGTCCGGGGGCGGCTATATATTGGAAGCCATGCCGGGCCCCGGGGTTCGTCGCGCAGGAGCCGTCGCTATCGCGGCTTTCTCGCTCCAGTTCTTGCTGGGAGCGAGTCCGCTGCCGTGTACCTCCATGGATCACGCCGGCGGCGGTGACGGGGCGCTGCCGCAGGTCGCGATGGCGGGGATGCCGATGTCCGACACGGGCGCGAGCGACCACACCAGCGACGACTGCAGTACGGAACAAAGCGCTCCTGCATGCCAGTCGGGGTCGGCATGCCTGGTCGTGGCGATTCCGGCCGCCACTTCCGCGCTTACCAACCCGCAGCAGGCGGCTGTTGCTCCGGCTGCTGCCCCGGCAGTGCTCCGGTCCGCGCTGACCGCCCCGGACCGACCCCCTCCTCGAGCCTAGCTCCTCCTCACGCGCGAGGCTGACCCGCGCCCGCCGCGCGTTTGTCCGCGGCACTCGAGCAACCGTCCGGGAGCGATCCGCCGCGGGCGGAACCAATAGCAGGGGGAGCAGTGAAAACCAAGTCTCGCGCGCTCGTGCGCGCGGTTACCCGTATTTCGCGGTGCGTAGCGGTCTGCCTGAGCGCGGCGCATGTAGTGGCATCTGGTGCGCGCGCGCAGGAGACGAGCGATGTCGACTCGCTTGCGCGGCAGGTCGCAGCGGTCAATTCGACCATCCGGAGCGCGGAAGCGCGGGTCGCGGCGGCGCGCGCGCGAGTCTCGCCCGCAGGGGCTTGGCAAGACCCGATGCTGATGCTGGGCGTCATGAATGTCATGATCGGGGGCGAAAAGTCGCCGGCGCACGGCGTACCGATGGGACCGGACCCGATGCGGATGAATGTCGTCGGAATCGAGCAGACGATCCCGTTCCCTGGCAAGCCGTCGCTCGCGCGCCGGGATGCCTCGGCGATGGTTCGCGAAGCGGAGGCCGAACTGGCGAGCATTCGACTCGACATCCAGGCGCGTGTTCGCCAGGCGTACTATGACGCGGCGTTCCAGACACGCGCGCTCGAGGTGGTCGGCCGCAACGCGGACTTATTGTCGGCGTTGATCGCCGCGAGCGAAGCGCGGTACGTCTCCGCGGGCGGCTCGCAGGTGGATGTGCTCAACGCCCGCGTCGAGGCCACTCGTCTGGGCGAGACCGCTGCCGAGCTGGTCGAGGCGCCCGCGCCGCGATAGCGCGGCTCAACATTTACCTACCCGCTGTCCACCGAGATGTTGAAGGTCCCGCGCACCAAGGTAGTGCGCGGCATGAGCCAGTTCGGCCTGTCGGCCGTGTACGTCGTCTTCGAGGACGGGGTCGATCTCTATTGGGCGCGCTCCCGCGTTCTGGAACACCTGAACGGCGTTCGCGACAAGCTCCCAGGGGACGCCATGCCCATGCTCGGTCCGGACGCCACCGGCGTAGGCTGGGTCATGCAATACATCCTGGCCGATACGCCGGGACGGCTGAATCTCGCCGAGTTGCGGGCGTTGCAGGACTGGACGGTGCGGCCCGCGCTCACGTCAGTCGCGGGCGTCGCGGAGATCGCCTCCCTGGGCGGCTTCGAGAAGCAGTACCAGGTCGAAGTCGATCCGGCCAGGCTCCTTGGCTTCGGCATCCCGGTCGCGAAGGTGGTCTCCGCGGTGCAGGGGTTGAACCAGGACGTGGGCGGTCGGGTGCTCGAGCTTGGTGGAACGGAATACGTCGTCCGCGGCCGCGGGCGGTTCGAAAGCCTGGACGACATCCGCTCCGTCGCGATCGGCGTTGGCCCCGGTGGCACGCCGGTGACCGTGGGCGACGTCGCGAACGTGCAGCTCGGCCCGGAAATCCGTCGCGGGATCGCGGACCTCGATGGCCGCGGGGAGATCGTCACCGGATTGATCGTGATGCGCTTTGGCGAGAACCCGTCGGCGGTAATCGGTCGGGTGAAAGAGAAAATGCGGGAGATCGAAGGGGCGCTCCCCGATGGAGTCACGCTCGTCGAGGGGTATGACCGGTCAGGGTTGATCGAGGCCGCGATCAGCACGCTGCGTGAGAAGCTCATTGAGGAGTCGGTGATCGTTGCGCTCGTCACGATTCTCTTTCTGCTCCACGCGTCGAGCGCGCTCGTCGCGATCCTGACGATCCCGATCGGAATCCTCATGGCGTTCCTCGCCATGCGCTTCCTCGGCCTCAACGCGAACATCATGAGCCTCGGCGGTATCGCGATCGCGATCGGCGCGATGATCGACGCGGCGATCCTGATGGTCGAGAACCTCCACAAGCACATGGAGCGGGATCACCGCGAAGGCCGCGTCCGTCCCCGGTGGGAGCTCGTGATCGAATCCTCGAAGGAGGTGGGGCCGGCGCTCTTTATCTCGCTGCTCATAATCACGCTCTCGTTTTTCCCGGTGTTCGCTCTCGAAGCGCAGGAAGGCCGCCTGTTCAAGCCGCTCGCGTGGACCAAGACGCTGGCGATGGCTGCTGCCTCACTGCTCTCGATCACGCTCGTGCCTGTCATGATGGGATTTTTATTCGCGGCGGCATCAAGCCCGAGGCGGCGAACCCCGTCAACCGATTCCTGATCCGCGCCTACAGGCCGGTGATCGAGCTGGTGCTCCGGCACCGGTGGCCGACGATCGCCGTTGCCGCGATCGTCATGATGGTTACGGTCATTCCGTGGAGAGGCTCGGGAGCGAGTTCATGCCACCTCTGAACGAGGGCAGCGTCATGGACATGCCGTCCCTTTTCCCAGGCGTGGGGACAGGGCAAGCCAAGCAGATACTTGAGCAGCGCGACGCCGCGCTGGCGCGGATCCCCGAGGTGAAAATGGTGCTCGGCAAGATCGGCCGCGCCGAGACCGCCACCGACATGGCGCCGATGTCCATGATCGAGACTGTCGCAATCCTGAAGGAGCGCGACGAGTGGCGCGCGGATGTTGACTATGACTCGCTGGTCGCGGAGATGAACGCTACGGTGAAGACTCCCGGCGTCGCGAACATGTGGTCGATGCCGATCAAGAACCGGCTGGACATGCTCGCCACCGGCATCAAAACTCCGGTGGGAATCAAGATCTACGGTCCGGATCTCGATGTGCTGGACCGTATCGGCAAGCAAATCGAGGGACTTCTCCCCGCGGTAGAGGGCACGAACTCCGTCTTCGCCGAGCGCGCTGTGGGAGGGCGGTATCTGAACGTCGACGTGGACTGGGCGGCGGCCGCCCGGTACGGGCTGGCGGGCGACGATGTGCAGATGGCGATGATGACCGCGGTCGGAGGGATGCCCGCGGGCACGGTGATCGATGGGCGCGAAAGGTACGGCGTGCTCGTGCGGTATCCACGCGGGCTGCGCGACGACCCGGAGCGGGTCCGTAACACGTTGGTCGCTACGCCCTCGGGCGCGCAGGTGACCCTGGGCCAGCTCGCGCGGATCGGCGTCACGAAAGGTCCCACGCTGATCCAAGTCGGAGAACGCCTATCTCAACAGCGTCGTGTACGTCGACGTGCGGGACCTCGACGTCGGCGGATACGTGGGCGACGCGAAGAAGCTGTTGGCCGAGCGCCTTGAGCTTCCGGTGGGATACCGACTGGAGTGGTCCGGCCAGTTCGAGGCCATGGAGCGGGCAGGCCGGAGGCTGCGGATCGTGGTGCCCGTCACGCTCGCGATCATCTTTCTGCTCCTGTTCTTCCACTTTGGAAGCGTGATCGAAAGCGCGATCGTGATGCTCTCGCTGCCCTTCGCGCTGGTGGGCGGCGTCTGGCTCATGTGGCTGCTCGGTTACAACCAGAGCATCGCAACGGCGATCGGGTTCATCGCGCTGGCGGGCGTGGCCGCGCAGACGGGAGTCGTGATGCTGTTGTATCTCGACCAGGCGTATCACGACCGGCGCACGCGCGGCGCGCTCGGAAACCGTGCGGAGATTGACGCCGCGATCGAGTACGGCGCGGTGGAGCGCGTGCGGCCGAAGATGATGACGGTGACCGCCATCATCCCGGGACTGCTTCCGATATTATGGAGTCAGGGAGCGGGCGCCGACGTCATGAAGCGGATCGCAGCCCCGATGGTGGGGGGAATGATCACCAGTACGATTCTCACTCTCGTCGTTATCCCCGCGATCTACTCGTTGTGGCGGGAGCGGGACATTGCGCGGCACGCGAGCGCATCCGTCCCGACGTCGTCGCAAGCCCGGAGCATTCGCCAATGAGAGTAAGTCCCATGCCGGGGCAGCTTGCTGAGCCGGCAATGCTCATCGATGTGCCTGGACTCATTTCGGCATACTACGCCGGCATACCTGACGCTTCGGTACCCGGGCAACGGGTCGCGTTTGGCACATCCGGACATCGTGGCTCGGCGCTCGAGACGTCTTTCAACGAATGGCATGTCCTGGCGATCAGTCAAGCCATCTGCCAGTACCGCAGGCGGCACAGCATCAGTGGTCCGTTGTTTCTCGGGATCGACACGCACGCGCTTTCAGGCCCGGCGTTCGCCAGCGCGCTGGAGGTGCTGGCGGCCAACGGCGTGGATGTCATGGTCGCGCAGAAAGATGAATACACGCCGACTCCAGCCGTCTCGCACGCGATTCTGACGTACAATCGTGGCCGCGATTCGGGACTCGCGGATGGCGTCGTCGTCACTCCCTCGCACAACCCTCCCGAAGATGGCGGTTTCAAGTACAACCCGCCGAATGGCGGCCCGGCGGATGCGAAAATCACGGCCTGGATCGAGGCGAAGGCCAACGGGTTTCTGCGGAACGGACTCGAGGGCGTAAAAAGAATTCCCTTCGAGAAGGCGCTGCGGGCAACCACGACGCACCGTCACGACTATCGCAGCGCCTACGTCAGCGACCTTGGAAACGTGATCGACATGGACGCGATTCGCGGTGCAGGGATCGACATGGGTGTCGATCCCCTCGGCGGTGCCGGAGTCTCTTACTGGGGCGAGATCGCCGAGCGGTACGGCTTGAACCTCACCGTAGTGAATGAGGCTGTCGATCCGACATTTCGCTTCATGACGGTCGACCGGGACGGCCGCATTCGCATGGACCCTTCCTCGTCCTACGCGATGCAGCGATTGATCGGTCTGAAAAATCGTTTCGACATTGCCTTTGCGTGTGATCCGGACCACGATCGGCATGGGATCGTCACCCACAGCTCGGGACTGCTGCCTCCGAACCACTATCTGTCAGTAGCGATTCACTATCTCCTCCGGAATCGGCCGAAGTGGGGCGGGGGAGCTGCCATAGGCAAGACCGTGGTGACCACCGGGATGATCGACCGCGTGACCGCGAAGCTTGGCCGCAAGCTTTATGAGGTGCCGGTCGGCTTCAAGTGGTTTGTCGACGGACTGCTCGACGGCTCGCTTGGCTTTGGCGGCGAAGAGAGCGCGGGCGCATCCTTCCTGCGCCGCGACGGGACCGTCTGGACGACGGACAAGGACGGAATCGTCCCGGCTCTGCTGTCGGCGGAGATCACGGGGCGCATGGGCCGCGATCCTGGTGAACTGTACCGCGAGCTCACACAGGAGTTCGGCGAGCCTGCGTACGACCGGGTCGAGGCTCCGGCCACCCCGGAACAAAAAGACAGACTGTCACGTCTCTCGCCGGAGCAGGTTAAACGCACGAATCTCGCGGGCGAAAGGATCCAGGACACGATCACCCGCGCCCCCGGCAACCGCGCTCCCCTCGGCGGACTGAAGGTCACTACCGAGAACGGATGGTTCGCCGCGCGTCCCTCGGGGACTGAAGACATCTACAAGATCTATGGAGAGAGCTTTCGCGGAGAGGATCATCTCAGTGCTATTATGGAGGAAGCGCAGGCGATCGTCGACGAGACGCTCCTGGCTGGAGCTTGCGACCCGAACCGAAACGAGATTACGCGCGATGAACGACAGTAAGGACCGATCAGACCTGGATCCACGGCGACGGAAGCATCGAGTTCATCGCGAATACCATCCGGACGGGCGTCCCTGCGCCCAAGCAATATCCCTCAGCGATGCCCAGTTTTGCGAGTATGCTCAGCGACGATCAGATAAGCGCGGTTGCGGCGTACGTAAACTCCTTGTCACAGAATCAGTAGTGATGGAGCTGCGAGCAGCGTAATCTGCCGTCACGACGTCTGCCGGGCATCGGGCCGTCAAGCCGCGGGGCCCTGGGCGCGCCGCCACCGGGCTATTTGCCAACTTGGGGAGCCGGCAGTTGGAGAATCAGAGCGGGTCATGCAACAGCGAGCTCACGGAGGAAGAGATGACCCATGACATGTGGATGTCCGGAGAAGGCGGGGACGCCGTGTGAGCGAAACCCGGACCGTCAGTCCCGGCAGCAACTACCAGAAACGTCTCAAGCTGGTCTTCGCGATGACGGGGTTGTATCTGGTCGCGGAGGTCGTGGGGGGCATCGTCACGGGCAGTCTCGCGCTCCTGGCCGACGCCGGGCACATGTTCACCGATGTTGCCGGGCTTGGGCTGGCGCTTCTGGCCATTCGCTTCGCGGCACGGCCGGCGTCGCCGACGCGCACCTATGGATTTTATCGCGCCGAGATCCTTGCAGCGCTGGCGAACGCCGTCGCGCTGGTGCTGATCTCGCTCTACGTCCTGTACGAAGCCTATCAACGCTTTCGCGACCCGCCGGAGGTGGAAAGCGGCGCGATGCTCGTCGTGGCGGCTGTCGGCCTGGTGGTAAATGTCGTCGGCCTTCTTGTCCTGCGGCGCGGCGCCAACGCGAGCTTGAATCTGCGTGGCGCATACTTCGAGGTGCTATCCGACGCGCTCACCTCGGTTGGCGTCATCGTAGCCGCCATCATAATGATTACAACCGGCTGGTATTATGCCGATCCGATCCTTTCGGCCGGTATCGGTCTGTTCATTCTGCCGCGTACCTGGACGCTCATGCGCGAAGCTGTCGGAGTTCTTCTGGAAGGTACGCCCGCGGATGTGAATCTCGCCGCCATGCGCGAAGCCATTGCAGGGGTACCCGGTGTGACCGGCGTCCACGATCTGCACGTTTGGTCCCTGACCTCTGGCGTCAACGCCATGAGCGCTCACGTGGTGGTTCAGGACATGACGGGAGCCGCGGAGACGTTGGCCGCCGTTCACCGCCTGGCGACGACGGACCTGAAGCTCGCTCATGCCACGATTCAGATCGAACCGCCCGGTTGGGAAAAGAGCGAGACACATCTCTGATATAGCATCCTGCCCCAGGGTTACGCCGAGGGCCGATCATCCAGCCGCATGCGCAGCAGTTTCACCGAATTGAGGAATACCAGTATGTCCGGCCCCAGGTGGATGACGGCGGCCTCGATCGGACCTATGAGCTTGAGCAATGCCGCGGTGATTCCCAGCACATGGAC
>CALMKE010000082.1 GCA_937867645.1 uncultured Gemmatimonadota bacterium
CCACAGTTAAGCGATTGAGTTAGATGCAGTTCCGAAACCGACCCCGTTCAACAACCGGACAGTACTGACTGGTGACTGGTGACTAGTAACTGCAACAGCCAAACGCGCGCATGTCGCCGAGCATCATGGAGTCGTACGAGCGCGTGGAAGCGCGCGAGCGGAAGGCGGCGAGACTCCCGCGGATCAGGGCAGCCGCTCGAGCTCGCTCAGTCTCCTGGACAACGCCTCGAGCTCGGCGGCCGGAAGCGGACCCGTCAGCGTGTAAGTCCGACCCTGCTCCGGGCTGGACCAGCGGTATGAGTTCACGACCGGCGCGGACATCGCGGCCGCGGCGGGGCGTTGCGCGCCGGCCGCGGCGGTTCTCCGCGTGTCGGATTCCTCCGCGAAGCTGGTTCGCAGCGGTTCCTCCGTCAGCGTAAGGATCGTCCCGGCCTTGGTGCGGTAACGCGACACGCGGACGGGGTCCGATGCGCTGGTCACCACGACCTCCGACAACCTGAAATCAACGGAACGCGCCGGCGGAGGCGGTGCCATTTGAGCTGGCGGAGCCGCGGCCAGCGCGGGGGCGCGCGTCGCTTCCGCGGATTCCGCGCGCTTGAGCGAAACGGCGGTCGCTGCATCCTGCTGCCGAATCGACGAAAGCGTTTCCGGCGCCGCCATCGCGCGCTCGTTGTCCTTTGCACGCGCGCCGTCCCGCATCGCCCTGTTCGCCACGACGCGGGGCGTCGCTTCCTTGCGAGCGACCGCGCCTGACGCCGACCCGACCGACGCGGTCGAGAGGTCCGTCGGAGCAGACGACGCGGACGCGCTGGCAGCCGGTGCCGAGGCCGCAGCTTCCGCTGCCGGCTCGATCGCGGGCGCGCTCGACTGTACCGCGTCAGCTTCCATCGAGACCGCGCGCGACCGCGCGCTGCCGTCGAACATCCCGCTGCGATCGGCCACGAAGGCGGAGCCTCCGACCAGTAGCAGCAGCGCCGCCGCGCGCGCGTAAGGCATGCGGAAGATCGGCGGCCGCGACACCCGCGCCGCGCGCGCGGTGCTCGCGCGGCCGGCAACAGCCGCTGGTGAACGGGCAGCCGCGGGCGCGGCATCCAGCGCGGAGATCACCTGCGACGTGGCCGCGACCAGCCCGCGCGCTTCCGCGAGCGCCGCCGAGCAGCTCGCGCAACCGGCCACGTGCGCTTCCAGCGCCCTTGCTTCAGCGCCCGGCAGCTCGCCGTCTATGTACGCGTGCAGCGTGCCTTCGTCAGGATGCTGCGTCATTTCTCTCTCCTCTCCCTTCGATCTCTTCATAAGCTTCCACGAGTCTCCGCCGGGCGCGGGCCAGCGTCGTTCCTATCGAGCCGGGCGAGAGCTCGAGCGCTTCCGCGATCTCCGGATAGCTCAAGCCCTCCTCCTTCATCAACAGCGCCGACCGGTCCCGCTCCGCGAGCATCCCCAGGGCCTTTCGCGCGGCGACGTTCTGCCGCAGCCGCTCGACCGACAGCTCCGCCTCCTCGTCCGCGTCCTCCGTGCTCTCCCGCGACTCCGCGGCCAGCAGAGTCAGATGCCTGCGATCGCGCTCCTGCCGGCGCGCGGTGTCCCGCAGAAGATTCGTCGCCACCGCGAACAGCCACGCCCGCTCGTTCGCGATCGCGTCCTGCCGCATCGCCCGCACGAACGTCTCCTGCGCCACTTCCTCGGCGAGATCGCTGTCGCCCAGCCGGCGGGTCAGGTAGCGCACCAGCTGCGCGTTGTACGTTCGAAACAGGCGGTCCGCGTCAATCATGCATTACCAGTCTCGTACGATTGCCTCGATCTCGGGTCCGGTCATGCGGGCAGCTCCGTCCGCGTGGAGCTCGATGCTCACGCGCCGGCCGTGCGCCACCACTCGCTCGCCGAGCGAAAATATCTCGCCCAGCTGCGGGATCTCCCGCATGAGCGTGAAGTAAAGCTCCGAGAACGGCTGTACGCGAATGGCTCTCGCTTCCCTCGCCGCCGTGGCCACGTCGGTCCATACGCCCGAGCGGAGCGCGAAGGTCCTTCCCGCCGCATTGCGCACGTCCGCGCGATCTTCGGCGGCGGCTTCCAGCGAGCTCGCGTTGCGCTGCGCAGCCGACTGTCGCGCGGCTTCGAACGCCTGCGCTCCAGTGGTCGCTGGCGCCGCTATTCTCGCCGGAGGCGGAGGCGACTTCGGAGCTGCTGCCGCAAGATCCCGCTCGCGCCGGCCGCTCGTGGCGCTGGAGACGCCGGTCACCACGACTTCCGAGAGACGCGCCGTTCCATCCCGGAAACGCTCCATCCCCGGCTCGAGCACCAGATACGACGAGAGCTCGGTCGGAATACCGAACCGCTGCCCGAGCTCGCGGATCTCGTCGTCCACTTCCGACGAGGCGCCCGAGCGGCGCCGCTCCGCGGTGAGATATCCGATCCGGCGGATCGCCCACAGCCGCGCGACGAATGCGTTGCCCCGCTCGCGCGCCGGGAAATTCGCGGAGACCGGAATGCGCACCTGACCTTGCGCCGATGTCCCCGTGAGCTCGATGCTCCCGCGACCTTCGCCCTCGTACCGCGCGAGAATCACGAGATCCTGACCCGCGAACACGTCCGCGGGAAGCCGCGGGTACACCTGCCGCAGCCGCGCGCCACTGGCCTCCAGGCGTACGTCCGTGAGCACGGGCGTGCCCAACCGCTGCGCCACGAGCGAGACGACGCGCTCGATCGATTCCGAGGGCCTCACGAACTGCGCCGTGCCGCGTCCTTCGATTGCGAGCTCTTCCAGCAGCGCGACATTGACGTCCGCCCCCAGCCCGAACGTGAACACGCGCGCGCGGCCGCGGCGGTCGGCCGCGATCTGCGCAAGACGCCCATGACTGCGCTCGCCGACCGTCGGCAATCCATCGGTCAGGAACAGCACGATGGGAATCCCCCGCGGCTCGTTATCCAGCGCCAGCTCCAGCGCCGCCTCTATGTTCGTGGATCCCTCCGCGGTCAGATCGCGGAGATATCGCGCGGCCGCCGCGACGTTCGCCTGAGTCGCCTGCACCGACCTCCCGCGGAAGCTTTCCGCTTCCGTGCTGAACGGAATGATCCGGAAGTAGTCGCTCGGCCGGAGCGTCCGCAGCAGAGCTTCGCCCGCGCGCACGGCCTGGCGCATTTTTTCGCCGCGCATGGAGCCGGACACGTCGAGCACGAACGCGACGTCCCGGCTCGCCGGCACCGCACGCGACTCGCCCGGCGACAGCGAGATCATCACGTACTGGTCGTCGCGCCGCGTCGCGTGCGTCAGCAGACTCACGGCCGGCCGGCTTCCACCTGTCCGTGGGATCAGAACCGTGATCGCGCCGCCCGCCCCCGAAGATTCGAACATTCTCCACGATCCCTCGCGGCTTTCGTGCAGCGAGTGCGTCGGGGAATACGCTCGCCCGAGGGGCGCATTCGACGGATAGCGCAGCCGGAACGTGGAGACGGTTCTCTGGCTACGCGCTTCGCCATCGTCGCCGTTGCCGCGAGCCGGCATCGGTCGTGGGTCTCTGCCGGACGGCTCCGTTCCGCGAAAGTAGTCGATCCTCAGCGCGTCGCCCTGCCGCTCCGCCACCACGTCGAACCGCACGACGACTTGTTTCCTCTCGCCGGGCGCGATCGGGAAAATCCGCGCGCGCAGCAAACCGTGGTCGAACCATTCGACGAGCGCGGGATCTCGCTGGCTGCGCACGATCTCCTCGTAGATCGCGCGAGCCCGGTCCGCCCCCATCGTCTCACCCGAGACCAGCTCACCGTTGATCATGAGGCGGAGGTCGCGGAACGCTGCGTTGCGCGGCAGCGGGAAGATGTAGTCGGCTTCGCCCAGGGCGCCCCCGTTGTTCACGAACGTCTCGCTCACTTCGTATCGGAGCACGCCGGAAGCGAGCTCCACCCGAACATCGCTTCGTACTCGCGCCACCCCGCCCTGGACGCCGCACGGGCGGCAGTTGGTGCCTGGGCGGCACCTGATCTCGGGGCATCTGGGCACGAGGAACCCTTGAGCGGAGACGGACGAGATCGGGGCGGCAAGAATCGCGAACAGGGCGAGGGCCAGGCGGCGCATGAGGACCTGATGGTGAGAGTCACTGGTGAGACGCGAGGACGCCGGCGACTTGCACATGATCCGGCGTAGGTCCCTCTGGAGCGGCTTAACTCGACGGGTTTTCTCACATTTGTGATATCACTTTCCTTGTATTCTAACCACTGACGCCACAATGGGTTAAGCCCATCGATCTGGCCTCGAAACACCTTCCAATTTCAGCATAAACAGATTATATTGAGAGGTCGAAAACATATGGCTCGGAGGAGTGTATGACCCCTCCGGACCAGTTCCCTGGACGTATTCCGTCCCGGGTAATACGGCGTGCCCATGGCACGCTCGGATATGGAGAGTGGCATGACCCGATTTGAGTCCTTGCTGCAGGAAAAGGCCGTACGCGCCGGCGTGGCTGTTTTCACAGTCGTGACCGCGGCGGTAGTCGCGCTACAGCTTGGATCCGGATCGGGCTCCGCGAGCGGGATCGCGTTCATCGATCACGCGCTCGCCACGATCGCCGAGCGGCCCGCGGAGCCTGAAACGGAGGCGGGCTGGGACATTGCCAACCTCGACCACCGGCGCGTGGACATGTGGATCGACATCTTCACGACGCGTCCCAAGGTGCGCGAGCGCTTTGCCTTATGGCTCGAGCGTAAGCAGAAGTATGAGCCGATGATCTCGGCGAAGCTCGCAGACCGCGGCATGCCGCAGGACCTGATCTACCTGGCGATGATCGAGTCGGGCTTCAACCCGAAGGCATACTCGCGCGCGAAGGCCGGAGGTCTCTGGCAGTTCATCGCTGAGACGGGCCAGCGCTACGGCCTGACGGTCAACCGCCGCGTGGACGAGCGCAACCGCCCGGACAAGGCCACCGACGCAGCACTGGCATACCTGACGGACCTGCACGAGCGCTTCGGTTCGTGGTATCTCGCGGCCGCGGCCTACAACACGGGTGAGAATCGCGTCGGCCGGATCATGCGCGAAGTGACGGGCAAGGAGCGCGGAACGGACGCGGATTACTACCGCATCTCGAGCCGCCTCCCGCGCGAGACGCGGGACTACGTGCCGATGATGATCGCGGCGGCGCGTATCTCCAAGGATCCGGCGAAGTACGGGTTCGGCCCGGACAGCGAGCCGCGCCAATCGGCGGCCGAGGTGGCGCAGGGGCCGGCTCTCGCCGAATAGGGGATACTGAAAGGCGATAAAAGGGCGCCCCCGGCGGGGGCGCCCTTTTTTTCGTCTCGCCGCGTGGTGGGTGCTGCGCATCTTCGCACTGGCCCCCATGGGCGCCATGCCGCGAGCTTTGGCGGCATGTGGCTGCTGCCGCTCTTTCCGCGCATCGCCGCGTTCGCTACGAAAACATTCTACCGGACCACGATTACCGGCGGAGACATCCCGCGCGACGGTCCGTTGCTGCTCGTTGGGAACCACCCGAACTCGCTGCTCGATCCGCTCTTCCTCGCGGCCGTCGCGGGCAGGCCGGTGCGGTTCCTGGCCAAAGCGCCGCTCTTCGGCAATCCGTGGACGGCCTGGGCGGTAAAGTCCGTCGGCGCGATCCCGGTGTACCGCCCGCGTGACAACCCGGACCTCGTGAGCCGGAACGAGAGCATGTTCCGCGCGGCGCACGAGGCGCTGCTCGCGCGCGCGGCCATCGGGATCTTTCCCGAAGGCATGAGCCACGACGCTCCTTCCATCGCTCCGCTCCGAACGGGTGCCGCCCGGATCGCGCTCGGCGCGAGGACGCGCCTCGGGCATTCGATTCCGATCATTCCGGTGGGACTGGTTCTTCGCAAGAAAGAGGAATTCCGCTCGGAGGCTCACGTGCTGGTCGGCGAGCCCGTACGGTGGGACGACATCGATGGCCAGGAGGACAGCGCGCAAGCAGTCAAGGAATTGACCGCGCGCATAGACAAGTCGCTGCGCCGGGTGACTCTCAACCTCGAGCAGTGGGAAGACGCGCCGCTCGTTGCCGTCGCGGAGGCCATTTACGTCGCCGAGCTGGGCGCGGTGCCTGAATCCGGCACGCTGGTGGACCGCTGGCGCGAAGCCGCGCGAATCCTTTCCGCTGGCCGCCGCGACGGCGACCCCGAGGTGACGGAGCTGGTTCGCGAGATCCGCCGCCACGCGCGCGCTCTCGACCTGTTCGGGCTGCGTCCCGCGGATCTGCGCGCGAAGGCGGACGTTCTCTCCGCCGCGCGCTGGTCGGCGCGCAAGATCACGTTGCCGCTGGAGATCACCGTCGCGGTCCTCGGGGCGGCGATCTTCTGGATGCCATACAACTTGACGGCGCTTGTCGCGAGCCGCGCGCCGGCTGATGGAGCCGGCCGCGCGAGTGTCAAGCTCGTTGCCGGTGCCGGGCTCTTCCTCGTATGGATCGCGCTGCTCGGAGTAATCGCATGGCGGCTCGGAGGTTGGGCCGCCGGCGCCGCGACGCTCGCCGTGCTGCCCGTCCTGGCGCTGGCCACGCTGACACTGCTCGAGCGCTCCGGCGATGCATGGGGTGACGCGCGCAGATTCTTCCTGCTGCGCTCGCGCAAGCGGGCGCTGGAGGAGCTTCGACTCCGGCAGATGGATCTCGCCCGCACGCTGAGCGTCCTCCGCGACCGGACCTCGAGCGCTCCGCGCTAGCGATCAGCCAGGCCGCGGGGTACCGCCGCACAAACGGAGCTCGAGCAGCTTCCGCGCGGGCTGCGGATCGCGCGTGTGGTAGCACTGCAGAGTGTCGATGACGCAGCCGCCTGCGATTTGTGTCGCCAGCAGCTGCTTCGCCGTCTCGGCTGTCAGCCGAGGGTACAGGCTCAGCGTAACGTGCGGGGTGAAGGTGAACCGCGCGCGGGCGAACGGCAGGCCGCAGCCTGCGATGCGATCATGCAGCTCCCGCAGCTTGCCGTGCGGACTCAGCGGAAGGACGACGACATCGCTCTGCATGAACCGGACGGGAGGGCCGAACTCGAGCTCCATGGGCGCGGTCGCCTCTGCCACGGGACGTAGCGCCCGCTCCAGCTCCTCGGCGCCGATCGACGCCGGTATGGGGCCGACTCCGGACGATCCGGCCATGGTGACGTGCGGCGGCTTCGCGGCCGCGAGCTTCCTGTCGAAGCGCGCATTTATCGCCGCGATCTGCTCCGCGGCCTCCCCGTGCAGCTCCGCGAGGATGAAGATTCCGTTCAGCACGGGCGGAATTTACGGCGGAGCGCGAGCAGTCCGCTCCGCCTCCCGGTCTTGCAGTTGCATGGTCTTCGTGGTTGACTAGTCACCGGTCACCAGTCACTGGGTTTCAATGCTCTCCATCGATCTCACCAATCGCCGCGCGCTCGTCGCGGGAGTCGCGGATGACGCCGGCTACGGATTCGCCATCGCGAAGGCGCTCGCCGAGGCCGGTGCCAGGGTGTGCGTCGCAACGTGGCCCCCGGCTCTCAACATCTTCACGACTCTGCTCGAGCGCGGGAAGATGGACGAGTCTCGCGCGCTTGCCGGTGGCGGCGTATTGGAGTTCGAGAAGATCTACCCCCTCGACGCCGCGTACGACACGCTCGCGGACGCGCCCGAAGAGGTTCGCGCCAGCAAGCGGTACGCGGGCACGGGCGATTTCTCGATCGAGGGGCTCGCCACGCAGATGCGCCGCGATTTCGGCGAGAAATCGCTGGACATCGTGGTCCATTCCCTGGCGAACGGTCCCGAGGTGAAAAAGCCCCTGCTCGAGACCAGCCGCGCGGGCTACCTCGCGGCCGTGGGCGTGAGCGCCTACTCGCTGGCTTCCATGGTGGCGCGACTCGCTCCGCTGATGCGTAGCGACGGGTCTTTTCTTTCGCTCACGTATCTCGCGAGCGAGCGCGTGATTCCCGGCTACGGCGGCGGGATGTCCTCGGCCAAGGCCGCCCTCGAGAGCGACACGCGAACGCTCGCGTTCGAGGCGGGCCGGAAGTACGGCCTGCGCGTGAACACAATTTCGGCGGGCCCGTTGGCGTCCCGCGCGGCCAGCGCGATCGGGATCATCGAGAAGATGGTGGAGTACTGCGCCCAGAATTCCCCGCTCGAGCAGCCGCTCACCGCGGCAGAGGTCGCCTCAGTAGCGGCGTTTCTCTCGAGTCCCCTGGCCAGCGGGATAACCGGCGCGACGGTTTACGTGGACAAGGGCTACCACGCCATGGGAATGGCGGCCACCAAACTGTAGTAAGCGGTCCGTAGTTAGCTGCTAGCTGCCAGCAGTTTTTTTCACGACGCCGCTTTTCGCCGTTCCGCGCGCGGGCGATGCTGAACCTTCACGGAAATGAGCCGCTGGTCCGCGCGGTCCACCGTCTCCGCCAGCCGCTCCTCACCCTGCCGCGCGCACCAGCCCATCGAGAACGGCACGATGTCCGCCGACGCGGCCGCTGCCTGCAGGCGCTGCACCACCTGTAGCACGTGTTGCTCGAGGGCGGCGTGCAGGATCGCGACGAATTCGTCGCCGCCGACCCGCACCACGACGTCGTGCCCGCGAAGCTGCCGCAGCAGAAACCGGCTGAGATCCACCAGCGCCGAATCGCCGGCCGAATGCCCATGGCGATCGTTGAACAGCTTGAAGTCGTCTATGTCGAGGTAGATGCACCCCCACGTCGCGGCCGCGCTCTGTTCGAGCCTGTCTTCCAGGACAGCGAAGTAGCGCCTGTTGTAGCAGCCCGTGAGCGGGTCGCGCACGCTCAGCTCCACCAGCTGCCGCTCGAGCTCCTTCTGCGCGCTGATGTCAACCAGAATGCCGTGGTACAGGAGCTCGCCTGTATCCTCGTCGCGAACCACGTACCCGGTATCGTGCACGTACCGCGTGCCACCGTCCGGCCGCTTCAGCTCGAACTCGAAGCTCTTCACCGCGCCCTGGCTCTCGTACAGCGCGGCTTCCTCCAACCGCCTCGCTGGATCCATGAGCTCCGGCGTCTTTACCGCTTTGAGCTCTTCGAGCGATCCCACGCCCACGATGTCCATGAACGCCTTGTTGGCGTCGAGGATGTCCCCGTTGGGCGTGGAGATGTACATCCCCTCGCCCAGCTGGGAGGCGAATTGCCGCAAAGTGTCCGGATCGGAGAGACTGCGGTATCTGGCGGACTGCTTGTCCTGCGATTTGCTCATGGAAACTCGGCATGTGTGTTGCCCTCATACCAGGCAACTCCAGCGAGGGCCAAACATGGCACCTGATAAACGAATGGAACAGGGTCCTTCCAAAAAGGACCGCCATAGGGAAGACGACCAGGGCCAGCGCTCCGGCCGCCCGAATCCAGGCAATCCGGCCGAGGACCATGAACGGGAGCATAAGTCCAGCTACGGCGGCGAGGGTGGCGAGCCGCGCACGGGTTCCCAGGAGCGGGAGCCCGCGAAGCCGGAATGAGCTTCTCGACCGCCGGCGTTCATCACGTCACGGCGATCACGAGCGATCAGCAGCGGAATCTCGACTTCTACGCGGGCATCCTTGGCCTGCGTCTCGTCAAGCGAACCGTCAACTTCGACGATCCGACCACGTACCACTTCTACTTCGGCGACGAGTCGGGCAACCCGGGATCGCTGATCACATTCTTCGCCTGGCCCGGCGCCCGGCGAGGCCGTCCGGGCGCGGGACAGGTTGGCGTTACCTCGTTCTCGATCCCCCCGCGCTCGCTCGGATACTGGATCGAGCGGCTCATTCGCTACCACGTGCAATACGAGCAGCCGCGGACGCGCTTCGACGACGAGCGCGTGATCGCGTTCAAGGATCCCGACGGGCTCCTGCTCGAGCTGGTCGCGCATGCCTCCGCGGAGCCGCGCCCGCAGTGGGCCGGCGGCCAGGTGGAGGCGGAGCATTCGATTCGCGGAATCCACGCGGTCACGCTCTGGGAAGACGGACACGAGCTCACCAGCCGATTGCTGACGGAAGCCCTCGGCTTCCGCCTGACGCGCGAGCAGGGGAGCATCTACCGCTTCGTCGCGCAGGCGGCCGGGCCCGCGTCCATCGTCGATCTCCGCGTCGTGCCCGGCCTGTGGAGCGGAGTGATGGGAGCGGGTGCGGTCCATCACGTCGCTTTCCGGGCGCGCGATGATGCCGAGCAGATCGCCGTCCGCGGCGCGCTGGCGACGCTCGGATCCAACATCACGCCGCAGCTGGACCGGCAATACTTCCGCTCGGTGTATTTTCGCGAGCCCGGCGGCGTCCTCTTCGAGATCGCGACCGACGGCCCCGGCTTCACCGTGGATGAGCCGCTGGAGACGCTCGGTCGCGCGCTGAAGCTTCCCCCCTGGCTCGAGGACAGGCGCTTCGAGATCGAAGCGCTGCTCCCCGACGTCCGGCTTCCGCTCAAGATCCCGGGACCGGCGGGATGAGCGAGCGCTGCGGCTTCATCCATCGGTTCGTTCCGTCACCGGCCGGCGGTCGGGAGCTGGTGCTTCTCCTGCTGCACGGCACGGGAGGGAACGAGGACGACCTGCTCGATCTCGGCCGGCAGATATCCCCGACCGCGGCTCTCCTCAGCCCTCGCGGAAAAGTCCTGGAGAACGGGGCTCCCCGCTTCTTCCGGCGGCTGGCGGAAGGCGTATTCGACCTCGAGGACGTGCGATTCCGCGCTGCCGAGCTGGCGGATTTCGTCGAGTGCGCCCTCACGGAGTACGGCGCGCAACAAGCGCAGGTGGTCGCGGTCGGCTACTCCAACGGAGCCAACATGGCCGCGGCGACGATGCTGCTTCACCCGGGACGGATTCACTCGGCGGCGCTCCTCCGCGCCATGGTAGTGCCGGAGCCTTCCCCGCTGCCCGACCTCTCCGGCTCGGCCGTGCTCGTCTCATCGGGCATGCTCGATCCGATCGTCCCGGACTCACACGTCACGCGTCTGTCGGACATCTTTCGTCGCGCCGGCGCGTCCGTCCACGTGAAGCGGCAGCAGGCATCCCACGGGCTTGTCCAATCAGACATCTTTGACTGCAGAGATTGGCTCGCCGGAATCGTTCAGCGGTAACCCGCGCCCATTTGGAAGTCCCATCCACAGATGACTGACATAGCCCCGGCCCCCAGGTCCACGTCCGCGCAGATCGAGCAGCTGGCGATCGACGCCATCCGCGTCCTGTCCATGGACGCCGTCCAGAAAGCGGACTCCGGCCATCCGGGAACGCCGATGGCTCTCGCCCCGCTCGCGTACACGCTGTGGACGAGGCACATGCGCTACGATCCGCGCGATCCCAAGTGGCCCGACCGTGACAGGTTCGTGCTGTCCGCGGGACACGCCTCGATGCTGCTCTACAGCGTGCTCTACCTCACGGGGTACGACGTCTCCCTCGATGATCTCAGGCAGTTCCGCCAGTGGGAGAGCGCCACGCCGGGCCACCCGGAGCTGGGGTACACGCCTGGCGTGGAGACTACGACCGGTCCCCTCGGCCAGGGCTTCGGTAACGCCGTCGGCATGGCCATCGCCGAGTCCCACCTCGCCGCGACGTTCAACCGCGGCGAGCACGGCATCATCGATCACTACACGTGGTTCATCGCGAGCGACGGCGACCTGATGGAGGGAATCTCGCACGAAGTGGCGTCGTACGCGGGTCACCTCCGCCTCGGGAAGCTGATCGGCTTCTACGACGACAACCACATCACCATCGAAGGCAGCACCGACCTCACCTACAGCGACGACGCGTTTCAGCGGTTCGATTCTTACGGCTGGCACGTGCAGCGCGTTGCGGACGTGAACGATCTCGCGGAGCTGGACAGCGCGATCGAGGAAGCGAAGGCCGAGACGCAGCGGCCGTCGCTGATCATTTGCCGTACGCACATCGGGTTCGGGAGCCCGAACAAGCGCGACACGGCGGAAGCGCACGGCTCGCCGCTCGGAGAAAAAGAGATCGAGCTGACGAAGCGGAACCTGGGATATCCGTCGCTCGAGCCTTTTTACGTGGACCCCGACGCGCTCGCTCACTGGCGCCGCGCCGGTGAGCGCGCAACCGCGTTGCGCGCGGGGTGGGATCATCGGCGCATGGCGTTCGAAAAAGCTCACCCGGCGGAATTCGCGGAGCTCGATCGCCGGCTCGCGGGCAGGCTGCCGGACGGCTGGGAAGCGGAGATACCGGCATTCACCGCGAAGGACGGCAACGTGGCCAGTCGCGCCGCGTCCGGCATCGTGCTGAACGCGATCGCGGGGAAGATTCCGGAGCTGGTCGGCGGCTCCGCCGATCTCGCGAGCTCGACGAATACGATCATGAAGAAGGAAGGCAGCATCTCGGCGACGAATCCCGGGGGCCGCAACTTCCACTTCGGCATTCGCGAGCACGGCATGGGCGCGGTGATGAACGGCATGGCGCTGCATGGCGGCCTGCGTCCATACGGCGCGACGTTCCTGATCTTCTCCGACTACATGCGTCCGGCGCTGAGGCTCGCGGCAATCATGGAGCAGCCCACGATCTACGTGTTCACGCACGATTCGATCGGGCTGGGCGAGGACGGACCGACGCACCAGCCGGTGGAGCAGCTCTCGACGCTGCGCGCCATTCCGAACTTCACGCTGATTCGCCCCGCGGACGCCGGTGAGACCGCCGAAGCCTGGCGCGCCGCGATCAAGCATACGTCCGGTCCCGTCGCGCTGGTTCTCACGCGGCAGAAGCTCGGCTTCATTGACCGCGACAAGTACGGCGACGCGCGGCTGCTGGCACGCGGCGCCTACGTGCTCAAGGATCCAGCCGCCGGCGCGCCCCGCATAGCGCTGATCGCGTCGGGCTCGGAGGTTGCCCTCGTCATCGAGGCGCAGGCGCGGCTCGAGTCGGACGGCATTGCCGCGCGCGCGGTCAGCATGCCGAGTCACGAGCTGTTCGCGGCGCAGGACTCGGCTTATCGCTCCAGTGTGTTGCCCGAAGACGTTCCGCGCATCGCCGTCGAGGCGGCGCACCCCATGTCGTGGTACAGATGGACGGGCGCCAACGGCATCGTGATCGGGCTCGAGCGGTTCGGCGCGTCGGCGCCGTACGCGCGGCTGTACGAGGAGCTCGGGCTCACGGTGGACAGGATCGTCGCCGCCGCGAAAGATCTCGTCACCGCGAACGCGTGACTCGCGAGCTCCGGCTCTATGACATAAGCGTCACCGTGAACCGGGATACGCCCGAGTGGCCCGGCGACACGGCGTTCTCCTCGGATTGGAGCACCACGATCGCGGCGGGAGACAGCGTAAACGTCTCGGCGATGACATCCAGCGCGCACGTCGGCACGCACGCGGACGCGCCGTTGCACGTCCACGACGGCTGGCCGGGCTCGCACGAGCTTCCGCTCGACGCCTTCTGCGGCCGCGCGATGGTGGTGGACGTCTCCGACAGCGACGGCGAGATATCGCTCGACGTACTCGCCGGCCGGGTGCCCGGGGATCTGCAGGAGCGCGTCGGGCGCGCCCAGCGGCTGCTGCTGAAGACAGGACACAGCATCGCCGTCGGCCGCTTCCCCGAGAAGTGGCCCACGCTGTCGGAAAAGTGCGCGCGGGCGCTGCTCGGCTTCGGCGTCCGCCTGCTCGGCGTCGATTGTCCATCGGTGGACGCCCGGGACAGCCGGAACCTCCCGGTGCATCACATGCTCTTCTCGGGGAACGCCTGTCTGCTCGAGAACCTCGATCTGCGCCGCGTGCCGCCGGGCGACTACGAGCTGCTCGCTTTCCCTCTCAAGCTGATGGGAATGGACGCCGCGCCGGTCCGCGCGGTACTGCGCGACATCTGACTCCCGGGCTGGCACAGCCAATGCCATCAGGAGCGGTTACTAGTCACTAGTCACCAGTCACCAGTCACCTTATGAAGTCCTCCGGCTCCACCGTCTCCGTTTGGATGGACACAGCGGAGGTCCCGCCGTTTCCCCCGCTGGCGGCCGACGCGCGCGCCTCCGTGTGCGTGGTGGGGGCGGGCATGGCCGGCATGATGACGGCCTACCTGCTCACCCGCGCCGGCAAGAGCGTCATCGTCATTGACGACGGCCCGATAGGTGGCGGCGAGACGGGCCGCACCACCGCGCACATCACGGCGGCCGTGGATGACCACTTTCGAGTGGTCGAAAAGGTTCACGGCGCCGACGGAGCCCGCTGGGCCGCGGAAAGTCACACCGCGGCGATCAACCGGATCGAAGCCATCGTCGGGATGGAAGACATCGACTGCGACTTCGAGCGGCTGGACGGCTACCTCTTCCTCGGCGGCGACGATACCAGGTCCATGCTCGAGGACGAGCGGCGCGCGGCGTTCGACGCCGGACTGATCGACGTGGAGCTGGTGGAGCGCGCGCCGATCGACTTCTGGGACACCGGTCCCGCGCTCCGCTTTCCGCGCCAGGCGCAGTTTCATTCGCTCAAGTTCCTGGCCGGCCTCGCGCGCGCGATCGTCCGCGACGGAGGCCAGATCTACTGCGGAACCCACGCCGACCGGATCGAGGACGGCGAGCCGGCAACGGTAAAGACCGCGGGCGGCCACGTCATCTCGGCGGAGCGCGTCGTCGTCGCGACGAATACGCCGGTAAACGACTGGGTGATCATCCACACGAAGCAGGCGGCGTACAGAACGTACGTCATCGGCGTGGAGGTTCCCCGCGACTCGGTGCCCGCGCTGCTGCTGTGGGACACGCCGCATCCGTACCACTACATCCGGATCCACCGCGCCGGTCCTGCCGCCGGCCCGAACGCGCCCGACATCCTCATCGTCGGCGGCGAGGACCACAAGACCGGGCAGAAGGACGACGCCGACGAGCGCTTCCGCCGTCTGGAGGAATGGGTGAGCAAGCGATTCCCCATGGCCACCCGCGTCGCTTACCGCTGGTCCGGCCAGATAATGGAGCCGGTGGACCACATGGCCTTCATCGGCAGGAACCCCGGCACCGATCAGAACATCTACGTGGCGACGGGCGACTCGGGGAATGGGATCACGCACGGCGCCATCGCGGGGATTCTGCTGACCGACCTGATCCTCAAGCGGAAGAATCCGTGGTCGAAGCTGTACGACCCTTCCCGCATCACGCTGCGCACGGCGCCGAAATTCGTGAAGGAAAACACGAACGTCATGGCGCAGTACGCGGACTGGTTCACCGGCGGCGACGTGGAGAAAGTGGAGTCCGTGCAGCCGGGGTCCGGCGCCGTCGTGCGGGCCGGCTCCCGGAAGATCGCGGTGTATCGCGACGACGCGGGTGAGCTGCACATGTGCTCGGCCAAGTGCACCCACCTCTACTGCGTGGTGGACTGGAATTCAGCGGAAAAGACGTGGGACTGTCCGTGTCACGGATCGCGCTTCGACCCGTACGGCAAGGTCCTGAACGGACCGGCTATCGCTCCGCTGGAGCCCGTGACGCTGGAGCCCGGGAAAGACTGACGCGCACCCTGTGCGTCGCTCCGTCATCACGGAGCTGAATCGTCCCCTCTTCCGCGCGAGCGCCGTCCACCGACACGCCTTCTTCCGCGCCGCGCGCGACTTCGATCTCGTACGTCGCGGATCCGAACCGATAGGTGATGGAGAAGCCCGGCCATTCCGCGGGAATCCGGGGATCGATGCGCAGAGTGTCGCCGCGCTTCGTGAAGCCCAGGATGGCTTCGAGCGCCACGCGATACATCCAGCCGGCCGAGCCCGTGTACCACGTCCATCCGCCGCGGCCGCGATGCGCTTCGGCGCTGTACACGTCCGCGGCCACCACGTAGGGCTCAACTTTGTATCTGTCGAGCTGATCCGCGTTGCGCGCGTGGGTGATCGGATTGATCATCCGATACAGCTCGTACGCGCGATCTCCGTCGCCCTGCATCGCGGTCGCCAGCACGGCCCACAAGGCGGCGTGGGTATACTGCGCGCCGTTCTCCCGCACGCCGGGAACGTAGCCCCGAATGTATCCCGGGTTGTGCGTGGTCTTGTCGAACGGCGGCGTGAGCAGCAGGACGAGTCCCGCCTCCTTGTCCACCAGGTGCTCGTACAGCGATTCCATCGCGCGGCTGGCGCGCTCCGGCCGCGCCGCTCCGGAGATGACGCTCCAGCTCTGCGCGATTGAATCGATCTTGGCTTCGTCGCTTTCCTTCGATCCGAGCGGCGAGCCGTCGTCGAAGTAGGCCCGCCGGTACCAGTCGCCGTCCCACGCGTCGCGCTCCACGGCTTCGACATAGGCGTCCGCCGTCGCGCGCAGCGCCGCGGCTCTCTTCGCGTCGCCGCGCCGCTCGCATATCGCGGCGAAGGGGCGGAGCGTCGCGACCAGAAACCACGCGAGCCACACGCTCTCCCCGCGGCCCTCGATTCCGACGCGGTTCATCCCGTCGTTCCAGTCTCCGCTGCCGATCAGCGGCAGGCCGTGCGCTCCTTTGGTGCATGCGCGGTCGAGGGCCCGGAGACAATGCTCGTACACCGAGGCGAGGACGTCCGTCGTTTCCGGAAGGTCGTACGCTTCGTCCTCGTCCGGCGCGAGCTCCCGCATCGTGAGAAACGGCACTTCCTCGTCGAGGACGGTCGCGTCTCCGGTGACCGTCACGTACCGGTCAACCACGTACGGCAGCCATACCAGGTCGTCGGAGAAGCGCGTGCGCACGCCGCGCCCGGTCTGGGGATGCCACCAGTGCTGCACGTCGCCCTCGAGGAACTGCCGTCCCGCGGCGCGCAGTATCTGCTCCCGCGCCGTCGCGGGCTCCGCGTACAGCAGCGCGGTGGAATCCTGCAGCTGGTCGCGGAAGCCATACGCGCCGCTGGACTGGTACACGGCCGAGCGCCCGAGCATCCGGCACGACAGCGCCTGGTACAGCAGCCAGCCGTTGAACAGGAGATCGAACTCGATGTCCGGCGTCCTGACGGCAACGACCGACAGCCGGTTCTTCCATTCCGCGTTCGACCGCTCTATCGCGGACGCCGCCTCCGGCGGCCGGCGGTACCGCGCGACGGCGTCCCGCGCGCCCTGATCGCCGATCGCCGCGCCAAGCAGGAACACGACCTCGCGCGATTCGCCCGGCTCGAGCGTGAGCTCCGTCTGCAGCGCGGCGCACGGATCCACGGACGGGCCGGTGCGGCCGGTGAGTCCGCCGCGCTCGAGCGCCCGGGGGTTGCTCGTGCTGCCGTTTCTTCCCAAGAACTCCCGGCGGTCCGAAGTGAACGCGGTAAGCGGCTCGCTCATCGCCGCGAACGCGACGTACCGCGAGAAATACGAGTCGTACGAGTTGTGGGCGAGCACCGCCGCCGCCGATTCGTCGAACCGCGTGATCACGTGATGCTGGGCGACGTCCCGCGTAATGCCAAGCACCCACTCGGAGTACTGGGTGAGCGCCAGACGCCTCGCTGTGTCGCTGTCGTTTCGCAGGACGAGCGTGCTGATACGCACCGCCTCCGACGGCGCGATCCCCATTCGCAGCGAGCTGGTGATGCCGTTGTGCCGGTGCTCGAAGGTGGACCAGCCCGCGCCATGCCGCACGGTGTACGGTGACGAATCGCGAATGGGTGACGGGGTCGGACACCAGACCTCGCCGGTATCCTCGTCGCGGATATAGATGCAATCGGTGGACGGATCGCGCACCGGATCGTTGTGCCACGGCGTGAGCCGGTAGAAGTAGCTGTTCTCCGCCCACGTGAAGCCCGATCCCGCTTCGCTCACGCAGAACCCGCCCACTTCGTTGGCGACCACGTTCGCCCACGGCGCCGGCGGCAGCTGCTCGCCGGTCAGCCGTATCTCGTACGCGCCATCCGCGGTAAATCCGCCCAGCCCGTTGAACAGCGTCAGGCCGGGTGCTTCCGCAGCCGGCGACGGCTCCCGTACGGGCGGCCCGGCCAGGAGCGCCGCGCGCCGCTGCGTCTGCGCCGCCAGCGGCGCCGGGTATTCCGGCTCGACGTCCGTGAACTCGAGGAAGTTGCCGAGCCCGAGCCCGTCGCAGTCCACGTGAATGCGCGCGAGACTGCGAAGCAGAGTAATCTCGTCGGGCTTGAGCATGTCGGCGCGCCGGATGAACACGCCCCCGGGACGATCCAGGAGCGCGGCTTCGCTCGACGCCATCACCGTCGTCATCAGCTCTTCCTGCAAATGTTGCAGATAGCTCGCCGGCATCGAGTTGAGGATGACCAGGTCGGACGTCACCCCTTTGAGCCGCCAGTACTGGTGTGCATGCAACAGCTGCCGCACGCTCGGCATGCCGGCCGCGGTGTCTATCGTCGCGAGCAGGATCGGCCAGTCGCCGGAAATGCCCTGCGGCCAGAGCGTCTCCTGCGGATAGGAGACCGCGCGCGGCACCTGATCCGTGACCCGCAGCGCCGGGTGCGGGAAGAGCAGGTGGCCCGCGAGCTGTTGGTACAGCGCCGCGTCCGCCGGCCCGATCCCGAGGTCCCGCAGCTCGGCCTGGGCCTGCGCCCACGACAGGTCCAGCGCGCGGCGCGCGCTGTATGGATCGTGATACAGGTCGGCGAGCTGAATGGCGCGTTGCCGATCCTCCGCCGCCAGTGTGGTGAACGAAACGCGCGCCGATCGGCCCGGCGGAATCTTCACGCGAACGCGCAGCGCGAAGATCGGGTCCAGCACGGCGCCCGCGGTTCCAGTCAGCTCACCGCCCGGCTCCATCGCGGCGGGAAAGCGGCGGGAACGACCGCGCCCGATGAACCGCGCGCGGTCCGTCTCGTACGTCACGCCCCCGACTGCCTCCGGCCCGACCGCGACGACGTGGGCGCACCAGATGGTCTGCTCCTCGTTCGATCGCGGGCGGCGGCTGGCGAGGATCGCGCTGTTCTTCTCCAGCCATTCCGTCTGGACGAAGAGGTTGCCGAACGCGGGGTGCGCGCGATCGTTGGCCTGCGGCGCCAGGACGATCTCGCCGTAGCTCGTAAGCTCGATCTCCTTCGCCGCCAATGACCGGTTCATCACCGTCACGCGGCGCACTTCGGCCGCGTCCTCGGACACTACCGCGATCTCCGTGTACGTCTCGATGTCGTCGTCGCGCCGGGAGAACGAGACTCGGTCGGCGGAGAACACCACGCTGTAGCTCGACGGCGCCACGCAGGTTGGCTGATACGACGTGGACCAAACCCGGCCCGTCGCCACGTCCCGCAGGTAGCACCACTGGCCGTAGGAGTCGCGCGTGCCATCGGCCCGCCACCGCGTCACCGCCGCGTGGCCGTACCGGCTGTAGCCGCCGCCGGCATTCGTGACCAGGATCGTGTACGGCGGATTGCCGAGGATCGCGATGCGCGGTTGAGACGTGTTCGGCGTGTCTATCTCGCGGGCGGCCGGCTTTTCGGTTTCACGCGGCGCTCGCAGCGATATCGTTTCGTCGCTCGGCGGATTCTGCGCCGTGAGCCTGCGCGGGATCCGCTCGTGCAGCATCAGCTCGGCGGAGCGGACGAGCGGATCCGCGTGGAACCGCCGCTGCCATGTCTGGCGCTTGAGCGCGTTCGTGAGCGCGACCACGCTCATGCCCACGTGGTGGGCGAAATACGCGCCCACCACGGCGCGCTTCGACCCGATCGCCGGCCGGGTGTAGTCGATGGCCTCGCGGAATCCGTAGGGACCGAGCGCGCCCTCTGCCTCGAGCGCGGAGAGATTCCGGATCGCCTGATGCGGCTCCACCAGCAAGGCGAGCATCGTGGCGTACGGCGCCACGACCAGATCGTTGCGCAGCCCACGCTTGAGCGCGAGCTCCGGCACGCCGAATCCGCGATACTGATAGGTCTGGTTCCGGTCGCGCGCGTTGTAGCCGGACTCCGAGATTCCCCACGGCACGCCGCGCTCGCCGCCGTACGCGATGTGGCGGCGAACCGCGCCGCGGTACGTCTGATCGAGCAGCGTGAATGGAAAGGACTGCATCACGAGCACCGGCATCAGGTACTCGAACATGCTGCCGCTCCACGACAGCAGCGTCTGCGTTCCGCCCGAAGCCGAGAGCGAGCGGCCGAGCCGGAACCAGTGCTCCGGATCCACGTCGTCCTTGGCGATCGCGACGAACGACGCGAGCCTGGCCTCCGACGCGAGCAGATCGTAGAACGAGTTGTCCAGCGAGTCGTTGCTGTGGCGATAGCCGATGGAGAACAGCTTCCGCTTCTCATCGAACAGGAAGGTGAAATCCATCTCCAGCGCGTAATCGCTGGCGCGGTTCGCGATCGCGAACAGCCGCTTCTCCTGGTCAGGCGACGGATTTCCCTTCTCGACGATCTCCAGACAGGCCTGCTTCAGCGCGATGAGATGGCCGGCCAGATTGCCGCTGTCCACCGTCGAGATGTACGCGGGCTCCAGCACCCGCAGCTCGCTCAGCTCGTACCAGTTGAAAAAATGCCCGCGGAACCGGTGCATCCGCTCCATCGCGCGAAAGACGCGCTCCACCTGGTCCAGCATTTCGTCGCGGTCGATGAACCCCAGGTCCATCGCCGACACTGTGCTCAGGAGCTGCAGTCCGATGTTCGTCGGCGAAGTCCGCATCGCGACGATCGGAGTGGGATCTTCCTGGAAGTTGTCCGGCGCCAGGCCGTGCGTCTCCTCCGACACGAACCGCTCGAAGAAGTGCCAGTGCAGCCGCGCGTAGCGGAACGCCGCCTGCCGCTCCCCCTCGGTCAGGTGCACCTCGCGGGGGATCGCCGGCGCGCTAAGCGCGGTCGCGATCGCGGGAGAGATCGACCAGAGACCCAGAGTTGTCAGCGCCACGATGAAAGTCGGTATGTCGATCGGTGATCCGTAGGCGTGCAGACCGCCGGCGCCCGGCAGAAAGAGAGAGGGAGCGATCACGAGCGCGGCGGCGAACGTCAGGCTCAGCACGGGAACGGGCCACATTTTCCGCCAGACCTCGCGCTGCCCGCCTCCCATCGTGCGCTCGACCTGCGAGGCCGTCTGCCACTCCAGGAGATTGACCTTGGTGATCGTCAGGCGAACGAGCGTGCGGACGATCGCGTCGGCCGAGATGACGGCCTGGTGGGGGAGGAAGACGATCGCGAGCACGATCTGCTGCACGCTCACCGTCCAGTCCCGCCACACGGCCGCGTAGTACGCCGTCCACGACTGGTCCGACGGCGGGCGGAGCGCGGCGAGCACGAGCGATATGATCCACGGCATCGCGATCGTCCCGAAAGTCACAGCCGTCCAGAGCACGGCATTTATGTCGAGCCACAGCCAGCCGCCGACGAGCATCACGAGCTGCGCGATCTCGACGACGCTGCGCCGCAGGTTGTCGAAGATCTTCCAGCGCGAGATCGTGGACAGTCTGTTCCGCATCGGACCGCTGGGACCCGGCACAGTGTCACGCAGCCACCCGGAGATCTGCCAGTCGCCTCTGATCCAGCGGTGCTTCCGCCGCGTGAAGGTGAGATATCTGGTCGGATAGTCGTCGTACAGCTGAATGTCTGTGACGAGCGCGGCGCGGCTGTACGTCCCCTCGATGAGGTCGTGGCTGAGCAGCCGGTTCTCGGGGAAGCGCCCTTCCGTGGCGCGCTCGAAGGCATCCACGTCGTAGATGCCCTTGCCGGCGAAGCTGCCCTCGGCGTACAGGTCCTGGTAAACGTCGGACACCGCGGTGGTGTAGGGATCCACGCCTGGATGTCCCGAGTGGATCGCGGCGAATCGCGACCGGTGCGCGCTCGTCAGCGACACGCCGATGCGCGGCTGCATGATCCCGTAGCCGCTGATCACCCTCCCGTACCGGCGGTCATACACCGGCCGGTTGAGCGGGTGCGCCATCGTGCCCACCAGCAGCTGAGCCGCGTCGCGCGGGAGCACGGTGTCGCTGTCCAGCGTGATCACGTACCGCACTTTCCGCAGCCCTTCGGGGTCGCCGACCACCGTCGAGAAGGCGCTCCGCTCTTCTCCCCGCAGGTACTTGTTGAATTGCGAGAGCTTGCCGCGCTTCCGCTCCCAGCCCATCCAGACCTTCTGCTTCGGATTCCAGAGTCGCTGGCGGTGGAACAGGTAAAACGCGTCGCCCGCGCGCTCCTGCGACGCGTACTTCGCGTTCAGCGATTGAATGCCCGCGACCGCCGCCGCGAGGATCTCTTCGTCGCCGTCACGATGCTCCGTGGGCGCGTCGGTGAAGTCGCTGAGGATCGCGAAGTGCAGGCGCGCGTCACGGTTCGCGAGGAACTGGACCTCCACGTGCTCCAACGCTTCGCGGACCGCGCCCACGCTGCCGAACAGCGTCGGCACGACCACCACCGTGCGACACTCCTCCGGAATTCCCGTCTCGCGATATTCCAGCCGCGGTATCGTGCGGGGCGGCAGCAGATATGTAACCAGCTGGTTGACGAGATTGATCGCCACGTCGTTGGCCGGGATCGCCGAGAGCAGAATGAGCAACGCCTGCTGCGCGGTGCTCAACGGGTCGGTCACGGTCCACAGCAGGGAGAGGAAGGAGAGCGTCGCCGCGAGGATGCCGCCGAAGTACGTCGCGTTCGGATGTCGCAGGACCAGCCGGTGCACGCTCTCGCGCCACGACGGCTCGTACCCTGTCCGCTGCTCGAGGAGCTGCCGTCCCGCGTCCACGAGGTAGAAGCCGACGTGCCGCTCGCGGCCCTGCCCCGCGCGCGCCATCTCGATCGCCAGCCGCGCGACTTCCTCTTCCGGCTGCTTCGATCGCTTGGCGATGCCTTCCACTACGTGCCGGTACCGATCCCGTGAGCCGAACGACATCGTGCGGTAATCGTCGCTCGGGTCCTCGCGCAGCACGCGCTCCACGCGGCTCTGCGATTCGACGAACGCCTTCCAGTCGAGCCGCCCGATGGTGCGAAGGCTCATGATGCAGTTCACGACGGTGATCTGCGTCAGAGCGACGCGCCGGTTCGATCGGGTGACCGCTTCTTCCGTGGTCGGACCGTCTTCGGCGATCCACTGCTCGAGCCACACCAGCGGCGTGAAGTTCGACTGGTACCCGCGCAGCTGCTGGAGGAAGCGCGCCACGAACGTGGGCGTCAGCTTCGGGTGATGATCCACGAACTCGCGGAGCGCCGTGGACAGCGCCTGGTCACCCTGCAGGTTCGCGGTGTGCAGCCGGATCGCCCACAGATCCGCGACAGCGACCTCCTGCAGGCGCGCCTCCAGTCGCAGTGCCATCCGCCTGATGTTCTCGACCAAGCCGAGTCGCAGCATCGCGGGTATCGCCCACAGCTCGCCGAGCCGGAGGGGCGCGACGCGCTGATACTCGCGCACGAAGAGCGTGATGTTCTCGAGGTCGAGATGGCCCTCCGTGTGCGCGATCAGCTCGGTGGCGACCTCGTACACGCGCGGATGGTCGGCCAGCGGCCCGCCGGCCAGCTTCGGCAGCTCCTGGTAATAGCCGCGCGGCAAGCTCGTCCTTACTTCCCGGATGTGCTCCTGGATTATGTAGAAGTTGTCCAGGAACCAGTCGCCGGCCGGACTGATGTCCACCTCGCGCTCCGCGCCGTCGTTCAGCGCGGAGTAGACGCGCGCGAGGATTTCCCGCGTACTGTCCAGACGCTGGAGCAGAGGCTCCGGGCCGCGTCGCTTCTGCGGCGGCGCGACCTTGTGCGATCTCGCGACGTGCCGCGCCCGCTCGGCCAGCCTGTCGGCTCCAAGCACTTCCCCGCGTATCGGGCCAACCAGCTCCTCGGTCCGCGGACCGCGGAAACGGTCAACCAGCTCCGCGAGGAGGTGTCGTCGGACTTTTGGAGGAAGTGCGGTGGGCAGGAGATGACCTCTGAAAGCGCTTGTGCTGTCGGCTAGTAGCTGGTGGCCAGCCGCTGCATCTCATGGCGATAGACGTGCCGCAAGTTCGAGCGCCGGAGCCGGCAACAACAATTAATCACGAACCCCGCATGGCTAACAGCCGCACGACCAGCCTACCCCTCGTAGTACGCCCTGATGCAGAGGGAAATCAGGCGCTGGCGAACCAGCTGCTGGGCTTCGCGGTCTATCGCGTACCGTGTTTCCGGAAGCTCATCCCACACGTTCTTGAGCATCAGGATCAGCTGCTCGGCGCGAATCTTCCGGTTGCGGGCTTCGACCACGAGCTGCCGCAACACCCGCCCCAGCTCCGGGTCCGCGACGTCCGGGTGCGCGATGTGGTTCGTGAGAACGGTCCGAAGTCGCGCGACCGTGGCGCCGCTGAGTCCGCCAGCAGCGGCTCCGCCCTTCGCGGACCCTTCATCTGAAAAATCGGCAAGAAAAATCAACGGCGGAAAAGGCGAGCGGTGGTCGTGGTCATTTGTTTGCCGCGCGAAGTTAGGCAACCTACCGAACGGAACTCATTCCGCAAGTTGTCGAGTAGAGCGGCCCCAGGGCCCGCGTATTGCAGTCTTTTGCCCAATTTCCTCCCGCTGCTCCCATACCAGGGGATAGATGTCCGCTTCACTCTCGGTGCTGGTGCTCGCCCGTGAAGAGCTCATCTCGGCGCTGCTGGGGTTGCTCGTCGAGACGACGGGCCACACGGTGTCCTTCGCGAAACCCGAGGAGAACTCGGCCGCGGCTGTCCGGCGGATCCGGCCGGCGGTGATCATCGTTGATTGCGACCATCGCGACTGCACCGACGATCTCGTTAGAGCAGCCCGGGAAGTAGGCGGCCGGCTGATCCTGTACAGCGCGTCGCGCGAGCCGGACTACGTCAGAAAGGTCGCGGCGCCATCACGCTCCCAGTCATTCACCTTTCCCATCGAGCCGTTCCGGCTCGATTCGATGATCCGGGAGCAGCAGACGGCCTGACTGCGCCGCTCGCTTCCCTCCAGCGGGCCGGGTTAGCGCGGCGCGATCTTCACCGGCACCGTGAGAGTTACTTCCCTGGGCGAAAGGCAGATCGTGTCGTTGCACGCCTGATACAGCGCGCCCACCCTGATCTCTCCGCGCGCGCGCCTTGCCGCGGGCGAGACGCGGACGGGAAAGATGAACGAAGCCGCGCTCGAGTATTTCTCGACGTTGATCCCGAACGTGTTGTCGAAGCTCGTGGTGGGCCGCGGACCCGTCACCGGCCCCGCGGGAGCGAACGTTGCGCTGTCCGCCAGCCAGATCCTGGCGGGGATCGGTCCGCCGGCCGGCTGCGTCAGCGAATAGAAGTACCAGGGGCGCGTTGGCCGCGCGTCGATCCTGACCCGTACCACGGACCCCGGACTCACGACGTCCGGCCCGTCGATCGACGCGGCCCAGACCACCGGCGGCTCCGTACCGCCGCACCCGAAAGCGAGTGCGGCAACGAGCGCGGCCGTGAGCGTCCTGCCGCGTCGGGCCGGCTGCGGCGCCAGGCTCACGTCAGAAATCCGCGATCGTCTTGGTGGATGCGGGCCGCGTGGACCGGACCCGCCGGGAGACGGCCTCGGCCGCCTCGAAGGCGCGGAGCACGTTCTCGCCGGCGAGCTTTCTCAGGTCGGCATCGCTCCAACCGCGCCGAGCGAGCTCCGCGAAGAGAGCGGGATACTTCGACACGTCTTCCAGTCCGAGCACGACCTCGCTGATTCCATCGAAGTCGCCGCCGATCCCGACGTGATCCGCGCCGGCTACGCGGCGTATGTGCTCTATATGGTCCGCAACCTGGGAGAGAGTCGCGCGCGGACGCGGGTTGGCCGAGCTCCACTGCCTAAACTCGGCCGTCGCGGTGTCGCTCCCGAATCGGCGCCGCGCTCTGCCGTAGTCCACCAGCTCCTGGGAGATGAATCCCGGCACGAACGTCACCATCACCACGCCACCGTTGGCGGGCAGCCGGCGGAGGATGGAATCGGGGACATTGCGCGGCACGTCGGCCAGCGCGCGCGCGGAAGAGTGCGAGAAGATCACGGGCGCCTCGCTCACGTTCAGCGCGTCGCTCATCGTCGCGGGCGAGGCGTGCGACAGATCCACGAGCATCCCTAGCCGGTTCATCTCGCGAACCACTTCTTCCCCGAACGCCGAAAGACCGCCGTGGCGCGCCGAGTCCAGCGCGGCATCGGCCCAGTCGAGCGTCACGTTGTGCGTGAGCGTCATGTACCTGGCGCCGAGGTCGTAATACGCCCGCAGCGCGCCCAGTGAGTTCTCCAGCACGTGCCCGCCTTCCATCCCCAGCACCGAGCCGATCCGGCCGCGCCGGAACTCTCGCCGCACGTCGCCCGCCGTGAGCGCCAACGCCAGGCGCTCGGGATACTTCGCGATCACGCGCCGCGCGATGTCGATCTGCTCGAGCTGGAGTCGCGCGAAGCCGGAGTCCTTCGCCTCGCCGGGAACGTACACCGACCAGAACTGGCCGCCGACTCTTCCCTGCCGAAGGCGCTCCAGATCGGTGTGTCCCGCGGCCCGGATCCGGAGATCGTACGCCTCGACGTCGCGGGGCCGCGTCCCGCTCTCTCGAATCGCCCAGGGCAGATCGTTGTGCCCGTCCACCAATGGCGTGCTTCGCAGCACCCGCAGCGCCCGCTCCATGTTCGCGTCGCGCTGCTGCGCGCTCGCGCGTCCCGCGAAGAGAAGGCAAAGCGACAACGCGCAAAGTGTGGCAGTCCTCATAGGTCCCTCGCTGTCCGTTCGATGAGCTCCAGCGCGCGGAGCACGTGAGATTCAGTAGTGCGAAGATTTCCGATCGCGAGCCGGAGCACCTGTGATCCGCGCACCTTCGTTCCCGAAAGAAACACCTCGCCACTCTGGTTTACGAGCGCGAGCAGCCTGGCGTTGGCCGCGTCCACGTCCGATGTCCCGGAGCGCGGGTTGTAGCGGAACACTATGGTAGACAGCTCCGCGGGAGCGCACAGCTCGAAATCTTCGGAGCCTTCGGCCCACCGCGCGACGATCTGCGCGAGGCGCATGTGCTCCCGAAGTCGCTCCACGATCCCATCCGCGCCGAAATACCGGAGCACGAACCAGAGCTTGAGCGCCCGGAAGCGGCGGCCGAGTGACATGCCGTAATCCATGAGGTTCGTCACGCCGGCCTCAGGGGTGGACAGGATCTCGAGCGGCAGCGTGAAGGCGGCTTTCAGGTACCCGGGCTCGCGGGTGTACAGCACCGAGCAGTCGATGGGAACGAACAGCCATTTGTGCGGATTTACGACCAGCGAGTGCGCGCGCTCGACTCCGGCGAGCACGTATCGCTTCTCCGGAACGATCGCCGCGATTCCGGCGTAGGACGCGTCCACGTGCAGCCAGATTCTCTCGCGCTCGCATATGTCCGCGATCTCGGGGACGGGGTCTATTGACGTGGTACCCGTCGTTCCAGTCGTGGCCACGACCGCGATGGGACGCATCCCCGCGGCACGATCCTCCGCGATCGCTTCGGCGAGCAGATCGGGGCGCATGCGGAACCGCTCGTCCACGGGAATGTGCCGCAGCCCTTCACTCCCCATGCCGAGCGTGATCACCGCTTTGTCCACGCTCGAATGGGCTTCCGTGGAGCAGTACACGCGCAGACGCTGTCCGCCGACTCCCCGCGCGTGAATTCCGAGGTTCGCGAATTCGCGCGCGGCGGCCAGCGCGTACAGCGTGCTCGACGAGGCGGTGTCCGTGATCTCGCCGAACATCGGCTCCGGTAATCCCATGAGCTGGCGGAGCCAGTCGAGGGTGACTTCCTCCAGCTCGGTCACCGCCGGGCTGCTGCGCCACAGCATGCCGTTCACGTTCAGTCCCGCGGTCAGCAGCTCGCCGAGGATGCCCGGACCGGATCCGGTAATGGCGAAGTACGCCATGAAGCCCGGATGATTCCAATGGGTGATTCCCGGCATGATCTTGTCGTCGAAGTCGGCGAGGATCGTGGCGATGTCTTCCCCGGCGCGGGGCGGCTCCGCGGGCAGGGAAGCGCGGACGGCTCCAGGCTCCGCGCGGCTGAGCACGGGCGAGCGCTCGACCTCGTCCATGTAGCGCGCGATGCGGTCCACCACGATGTGGCCGTAGCGGCGAAACTCCTCCGCGGACATGTCGCCTCCGCGGCCCGCTTTCGTTTCACTCCCCATCGGCTTGCCTCGCTCGATCTGCGGCTATCACAACGGCGGAACCTACTGTAAAATGGCACCCATGAACGCACTGGGCACAGCGCGCGACCGAACCGCGCTGCGGGTAGTGGTCGGCCTCGCGCTGATGTACGCCGCGCTGATGCTGTTCTGGCGCACCCGGAACGTCATCCTCACGGTCTTCCTCGGCGCACTCTTCGCGATCGCTGTAAGCGCCGGAGCCGACCGCCTGCAGAAGCTCCGCGTTCCCCGGGCCATCGGGGCGCCGCTCATCGTGCTCGCGTTCATTGGCCTGCTGGGAGCGTTCGGGACGTGGATCGGTCCCACGGTCCGCCAGCAGAGCGCCGAGCTCAGGACCAAGCTTCCGGAAGCGCTCGACAAGCTCGAGGACTGGGTGCAGGGCCAGGGCGGCGGCGTCATCGCCACCGTCCTCGGAGTGCCCGATGCGGACTCGATTGCCCGTGCCCGGCGCGCCGGCGACCAGGCGGCGCCCCCGGTCCAGGTGGTGACGACCGGCCCAGGTCAGCAGAGCCTGCGCGAGCGGATTACGGCGCAGCTGAGCGGAGCCGGCCGCTACTTCCTCCCGGTGCTCGGCTCCACGCTCGCGGTGGTCGCGGCGATCCTGCTGGTGTTGTTCATCACGATCTACGTCGCGGTGGACCCGGGGCTGTATCAGCGGGGCGCGCTGCGGCTCCTCCCTCCACGACATCGCGAGCGTGCCGCGCTGGTGCTCGGAGCGATCGGCGCCACGCTCAGAAAATGGCTCGTGACCCAGCTCATCGCGATGATCGTCATCGGCGTGGTCACGACCGGCGTGCTCCTCGCGCTCGACGTGCGCGCGGCCGTGCCGCTGGGAATCCTCGCGGGCTTGCTCGAGTTCGTGCCGACGCTCGGTCCGATCCTCAGCGCCATTCCCGCGATCGCGATGGGGTTCGTGGATTCACCGGAGAAGGCGCTGTTCGTGACGATCGCGTACATCGCGATCCAGTTCCTCGAGAACCACATCCTCATTCCCGTGCTGATGAAGGAGGGGATAGATCTCGCACCGGCGCTGACGATCGTCGTTCAGGCGGTCATGGCGATCGTGTTCGGATTCCTGGGGCTGCTGGTCGCCGTGCCGCTGCTGGCGATGATCGTGGTGTGCGTGCGCGTGGGACTGCTGCACGAGGAGCCTGACGTCATGAATAGAAATCATTCGGATCAGCCTGAGCCAACTCCGTCAGTAGTTCCGCAAGTTTCGTCGTGACCGCTCCGGCGTAGCGCGCGCCTTTTTCGGCGGTCGCGGCTTTCGGATCGCCGATGCCCGTGTCCGCGGTCACGGCGGTCCACTTTCTCGGCGCCCAGGCCCACCCTTCGCGCATCGCCTTGATCCGCGGCTGCCGCGCCTTTCCATCTCCGGCGCCGGAGAGCGGACGCACCAGCTCGGGAGCGCAGTGCAGCATCACGCTGGTCTCGAGCTCGCCGGCGTGATCGCCGAGGTCCTCGAAGTACGCACGCCCGTCCACGATCTGCCACCAGTTCACGGCGCACAGGAACACGCGCGTCGCGGGCTGCAGCTCGCGGATCATCTGCCGGAAATCGTTCCCGCCGTGACCGTTCAGTATCAGCAGCTTGGGAATCCCCTGCTGCTCCAGTGAGCTGACGATGTCGCGCAGCACCAGCGCCTGCGTGCTGGGATTCATGTTGATGCACAGGGGAATGTCGAGCTGCCCGGTATTCACTCCGAATGGAACAGTTGGGAGGGCGATGACGCGCGTTCCGACGGCCGCGGCGAGCTTCGCCGATTCGGCCGCGACGTAGTCGCATTCGTACACGTCCGTCCCGTACGGCAGGTGGTAGTTGTGCGCCTCGGTCGCGCCCCACGGGAGGATCGCGACGTCGAACCGCGCCCCGGAGATCTCCTTCCACGTCGCCTCGCTGAGGACGTAAGACCGCGGCTTGTGGCTCATGTCAGAGCTGCTCGCGCGACTCGAGGTTCGCGAGGACCTCGGCGCGTGTCCGCCAGACCGGCTTGAGCTGTTTCGCGGCCGCCAATCCAAGCTGATCCGTGCGATGCGGCGAGTCCGCGCGTGAAGAGTTGCCGATGCCGATGATCGTGCGCGCCCTCACCGGATCGCTGAATTCGATTGCAGCTACGTAACTGTCGCCCCCGACGGCGCGAAATCGGCTGGGACCCGCCGATTCATACCCAATCACGCGAAACGTGCCGTACGATCCCTCCGCGCCGTTGGCGGGAAGATCGACGCCGTCTCGTTGCATCCGGTAGACGTCGCCCCACTTCACGTCGATTGCGCCAAACCGTCTGGCGACGGTGCCGGCCGCCGTCTCCAGCGCGGCTACGGCTCCCGGAAGATCGGCCAGACCGTCCGGCGTGGTCCGCGGCGAGTCGGCGCTCCAGGGGCGGGCCCACACGCTCGTCCCCTGTCGCGTCTTTCGCCCCAGCTCCCGCCACCATTCGATGAACAACACCGCGCCACGACTGTCGGCGTCCGCGCTCCGGTCCCACCTGTCCAGGACGGCTGCCGCGTCCTTTGCGGCGCTGCTGCCGCTCGCCGCCACCGCAGGGAGAAGATCGTCCAGCACCCGGTCGGCGAGCTCCATTCTCGTTGAGTGCTTGTAGCTCAGCAGCTCGTCGTAGCTGATGCTCGGATCCGAATCGAGCATGCGTACCGATCGCTGCGCGCGCAGGGTCATGTTGCGGCTCGCGAGATACGCGGGATATCGCGCGGGATCCAGCGCTACGGGGAACGTCGTCCACCACGGCGGCTCGTTTGCGTTCTGCACGAACCCGCCCGGCGGGTCGATCACCTTCGGCATCTCGTCGTAGCCGTGAACTCTCGTCCACAGATTGGCGGACGTCGTGCCCGGGACGATTCCCGCCCACTGCGCGCGCGTTCCGCCAGCGCGCGCCGGCGTGTTCCCGCCGTAGAAGTACATGATGTGCCCGTCCCGGTCGGCGTACGTGATGTTCTGTCCCGAGATCTGATTGGGCCTGATCGCCGCCTCGAACGCCGCGAGATTTCTCGCGCGCCCCATGTTCCACCACTGCTCGAGAACCGACGGCATGTCGAGTCCCACGACTCGCAGCGCGATCGCTTTCCCGGGCTTGTCCGCCACGACCGGTCCGTGCACGGAGCGTCGCACCGTCAGCGTGTCCGTCCGCCGCGGCTTGCCTGGCGTGGCCTTTACCTCGATCAGTCTTTGCTCCGTCTCGAAACGGCGCACGCCTCCGTCCCAGCTGTACCCCTCCCCTTCGAGCGTCAGCTCGTACAGATCGTTCCCGTCCTGCGTGTTGACGGTGTGCGTCCAGCCAAGGCGATCGTTGAACGCGATCTGTAGGACGGGACTGCCCACCAGCAGCGCGCCGGACAGATCGAGTCCGGGCGCAACCAGCTGCGCTTCCATCCACGTGAACAGGTCTCCCCACGGAAGGTGGGGGTTGGCCAGCAACAGCGCTTTTCCGCTGGCGGAGCGAGACGGAGCCACGGCCCACGCATTGGATCCGCGCTCTTTCCACGCCCGCGTCTCTTCGCTCGCCTGGCTCGGCGATGAGATGAACGCGCCGTACAGCGACCGCTGCACGTGGCTCAACACATCGGTCTCCGTCACCGGCAGCACCGCGCGCACCGAATCCCCGATCATCCCGGGGTTGGCGCTGGCGAACTCGTTGATTCCCGCGACAAACGCCGTCAGATGAGCCCGCATCCCGGGAGACTGCGCGCTCAGCCACTCGGTCGAGCGCGACGGAATGCCCATCGTCCACACCCAGCGATCGTCTTCCAAATAGCTCTCGCCGAGCACCTCGGCGCCGCGTCCACGCGCCTGCGCGTACAGCCGGAGCAGCAGATCCCCGTGATTCCGCATCTGGGCCCACCCCAACGCGCGCGCCAAACCCTCCCGGTCGTTCGCGAAGATGTGGGGAACGCCGTACGTATCCCACAGTATCTCCGCGCTTCCGGAGTGGCCGCCATACGATCCGGATGACAACGGTGTCGAGCAGGCGGTAATCAGAGCAGCCGCCGACACGGCACGGAGCGCCGGAAGAAGAATCTTGAGCGATGTCATCTGTTCGGGAGTTGGTTAGGGCGCGCCCTGACTCAGGAAGCGGGCGAGCAGTCGGTGGAAATGGTGCGTGCCTGTCTCGCGCTTCGGTGAATACCTCCCGCGGTCGTACAACCGCGAGCGGACCCCGGCCTGTACGGATTCGACGACTTCCTCGTCTTCCATCTCCACCAGGTGCAGCGCAGCGCCGACACCCTTGTCCCGCAGCTCCTCACGCCAGACGTAGGAGATAAACGAGACTTTCGTCCGCGCGGGACCGAGCGGCTGCACGACGTTCACCGAGAGTCCCCAGGGGTAGAAGTTGAGCATGACGTTGGGGAACAGCCAGAAGTACAACGCCGCGAGCCGTTGCCCGCTCTCCGGATGTCCCGCCGGCAGCTCGAAAACCGTCTCGCCTTGCCGAGCGAACCCGAGCTGCAGGCTGCCGTACTCGTACAGCTCGGTGCGATACGCCCCGTAGTCGAGCTGATCGGACAGTCCGGCGTGCACGTACGGGATGTGAAACTCTTCCGAATAATTGTCCACGTACAGCGCCCAGTTCGCGTCGATCACGTAGTCGCGGGAACTAGCGGCGTCGCGCGTGAAGGTGTCCAGCGGCATCCAGTCGGTCCGCTCGCGCACCGGCCGCATCCACTCTTCGAAGCTCATTGCCGGCTCGATCGCGGCGAACGCGAGCGGTCCCCAGCTGTGCAGCGGAAGCGCGGGGAGGTTGTCACGCTCCGCCGGAAAACCTTCGACTCCCTCGAACTCGGGCATCGAGGTGAACTTCCCGTCGAGCGAAAAACGCCGGCCGTGATACCTGCACCGGAGAGTCTTGAGATGTCCTTCGCCCTCCACCACCAGGGCGCCGCGGTGGGTGCAGACGTTCGACAGGCAGTGCGCGGCGCCGGACTCGTCGCGCGTCAGCACGAGCGGCTCGTCGAGGCATCCCTCCAGCAGTGTGAAGGGAAGCACGTGACCCGGCGCCCGCGCCCGCGCGGCATCCGGCAGCGCGTGCCACGTCCGCGCGAACACTCGCTCCTTCTGCAGCTCGAAATACTCCCGCGCGTGATACACGTCCGCGGGAAGCGTGGACGCCTTGGCGATGTCCGCGTGAATGTCGAACGGGAGCGGAGCCATGCCCTAAAGTATCCCGCGGCCCGCGGAACTTCGACGTGCCCGCTCGCTGCGCCAGTAAATGGCGGCGCCCGCGAGCAACAGCACGATCGTCAGCCCGAGAACCTTGCCGAACGCGAGCGCCTTGTTCGCCTCGTCCGCGGCGGGAACGAACGCCAGCGCCAGCGCGGCGAGCGTCGTGACGAATCCGACGCCCGCGACCAGCGTCGAGCCGCGCGGACCGCCGGGAATCCGGAAGGCGCCCGCGGGCGAGTCCTCGCGCCTCAGCCTGATCAGCGACGCGAACATCAGCAGGAACGGGATGAAGTAGGCGATGATGGACATGCTGATCATCACGTTGTACGCGCCGCGGATGTCGGTTCCCGCCTGCCCCACGACGATGAGCACGATGGTTATCGCGCCCTGCGCCAGCATCGCCACATGCGGAGTTCCGTACCGCGGATGGATCCGGCCGAAAGCCGAAGGCAGCCGTCCTTCCAGGCCGGCCACGAACGGCAGCCGCGCGACCGCCGTGAGCCATGCCCCCACCGCGCCGACGGCGCCGATCGTGATCAGCACAGCCGCGATCGGCGCGAGACCCGCTGCGCCTACGCGATCGGCGACGCGCGTGATCGCCTGCATGATTCCCGGAATTCCGCCCACCTCGCTGGCGGGAATCACCACCAATATCGCGACGGTCCCCAGAATATACAGGCTCACTATGACGACGCCGGCCAGGACGATCGCCCGCGGAATGGTCCGCCTCGGCTCGGCCACCGACCGCGCCATCAGCGACGCGGTCTCGACGCCGCCGAACGCGAACGCGATCGTGGACCAGAACAACACGTCCTTCAAGCCGAGCTCGCGCGGCGCGGCCGGCAACGCGAAGCTCGTGGCGCTGCCGTATCTCGCCAGCGCCACCGCGCCGAGCGCTATCAATAGAAGAGCCGGCACCCAGACTCCGATCGCGCCGGCGTTCTGGATCCACTTCCCTACGCGGAGGCCCGCGACGTTCGGCAGCACCGCGATCGCCAGACCGGTGGTCGCGGCGACGACGAAGTAGAGCGGGCTCGCGGCGAGCGGCCCGTCCTGCGCGCCCACCGCGAAGAGCGCGTTCCCGGCGGCGAAGTACAGCACGCCGGGAAAGTACGGAATGTTGGACATCCAGTACGTCCAGCCAGTCATGAATCCCGCGAAGTCGCCGAACGCGCGGCGACTCCATACGTACATGCCGCCTTCCTCGGGATACCGCGACGAGAGCTCGACGACGCAGAGCGCGAGCGGAACGAACAGCGTCACGCACGCTACGACCCACACGACGACCGCGCCGGGGCCGGCGGCCGCCGCGACGGGCAGCCACCGGAGATTGAATACCGCGACTATGTAGAAGAGGACGAGGTCGCGAACGCCCAAGCCACGGGATAGTCGCGCGTCTTCAGGGACCGGGGAACCTCTCCAGACCATCTGATCGACCCAGGAATTGTTGGAACTACGCCCTACACGACGGCAGACATAATACCTTTTTACCATTCAGAACGACGCCATTTTTCTCATGTGCAGGGATGCCGAAGAAACCTGACGAGCAACCAATAGCCGAAAACGGGGAAAGGCGCCCAAAGAATCCAGCTGCCGTCGCCCTTGGGCGATTAGGAGGAAAGAAAGGAGGAGCTGCACGCGCCAAGGTTCTCTCTCCGAAGCGGCGAAAGGAGATCGCGTCGCTCGCGGCTCGCGCACGCTGGAAAGGCCAGCGATCAAAGTAACGTGCGGCCCCTTGCATATGCTTGTCCGCTCAAGCATATTGGATCGGCGAGAGCGATGGCCTCAGATCGCGTTGCGCCATTCTCGCATGGAACTGCTTGTGCTCGGTTTTTTTCGACCAGCGGAATTCCAGCGCGGCAGCGTACGTTCTCAGGAGCTAGACTTACTACGATATGGCCCATCCTGCCGTAACAGACCGTGACGCGCCTGGCATCGCGCTTGAAGCTGCATCGTTGCCAGCAACTCACACCTTATTTCGCGGCGACGCGCGCGATCTTTCGTGGATCCCTGACGAAACCGTTCATTTGGTTATCACATCCCCGCCCTATTGGACTCTTAAGGAATACAATGAGGCGCCGGGGCAGATGGGCCATATCGAAGACTACAAGTCGTTCATGCGCGAACTCGACCGTGTTTGGAAAGAATGTTTTCGAGTTCTTGTTCCCGGAGGCCGTGTTGTCTGCGTTGTAGGGGACGTCTGCCTGGCGCGACGCCAAGCAGGCCGCCACTACGTAATGCCATTGCACGCGGACATCATGAC
>CALMKE010000083.1 GCA_937867645.1 uncultured Gemmatimonadota bacterium
CGGATCCACCACGTCATGCGCTGGCTCGGCCAGATGCAGCGCGCCTTCGAGCTGATGTGCCGCTACGCGCTCGAGCGCGAGGCGTTCGGCGGCCCGCTCGCCGACAAGCAGACCGTCCAGAACTGGATCGCCGACTCGGCAGCCGGGATCCAGGCCTGCCGCCTGATGACGCTCGACGCGGCCCGGAAGCTCGACGAGGGCGACGAGGCGCGCGTCGAGGTCTCGCTGATCAAGTTCTACGCCGCGCAGGTGCTCCACGACGTGATCGACCGCGCGGTGCAGGTGCACGGCGCCCGCGGGCTCACCGACGAGACGCCGCTCGGGCACATGTACCAGCAGGCCCGCGCCGCGCGGATCTACGACGGCCCCGACGAGGTGCACCGGATGGTCGTCAGCCGCCGGATCCTGAAGGAGTTCGCCGATGGAGGGGTCTACCGGTTCGAGTAGAGGCCGGCGGGCGCTGCTCGGCGCCGGCGCGGCGCTCGCGCTGACGTTCGCCGAGCAGCGCCGACGACCTCGCGCCGGTCGAGCGGGTGGGCAAGGGCCGGGTCTCGTGCCGGTCGGGGAAGCTCGGCGTCTGGGGGATCGGCGGTGCGCCGCAGCCGCGGACGTTCGGCCCCTGTCCCCGCGGGTTGCTGCCGGTCTCGCGCGCCGACGCTCCCGCGGCCGGCCGGGCGGCGCTCCGGTTCGTCCGGACGACCTGCGCGGGGATGGTGCCGGCGCCGATCGCGGCGGCCATCGGCGCGTTCTACGTCTCGCGGACGCGCGCCGGGTGGCTCGTCTGGCGGCGCGTCCGCTGACAACGAGCACGCTCTAGTCCGGGCGGGTCAGCCGGTGGCGCCGCGCGCGCGTGTGCTCCGCCTCCTGCGGCTGGCCGGTGTGCTCGCAGATCAGACGCAGGTCGTGGTCCCAGTGCCAGAGGATCACGTCGCCCGCCGCCTCGGCGCAGGCGGCGATGAGGTAGTCGAGCGCCGGGCGGCGGTGGACGCCGCGCGTGGTGGCGGCGAGGGCACGCTGGACCACCAGGGCGCGCCGGCTCGAGCGTTCCTCGAGCGGCAGCCATCTCAGCGGGGAGAAGACGATCTCCCAGTCGCGCGCGTACGAGCCTCCGTCCGGAGCCCCGGCCAGCACCTCGAGCGCGACCGGCGCGCACGTGACGACTTCGCCGTCCTCGTAGCGCTGCGTCAGGAGCTCGTCGACGTAGCTTCCGCGTCTGCGCTGCTGGGCGATCCAGATCGAGGAGTCGACGAGGTACGAGGCCACGTCAGGAGCGGTTGGCGCGCATCCGTCCGAGCTCGGCCGTCGTCGGCGCGCTCAGCTTCCCCTCGCGGAGGTACTGGGCGCCTCGCCTCAACGCCGCGCGCCGATTGACGTCCTGGAGGGCTGCGTTCACCGTCTCCTTGAACCCCTCGGTGGCGAGGTTGCGCTCGGCTTCACGAAGCTGCTCGAGATCGACCTCGATGGTCGTCTTGTGCATCTTCGCCACGCGCTCCAGTATAGCCGGAAACGCCGATTTCGGATAGACGACTACTCCGCGACGAGCTCGCGCTTGCGCTGGAGCTCGGGCGGGATCGTCACGACCTTCCAGACGAGCCCGAGGCGGCGCATGGCGCGGATCACGAGGCCGCCGAGGTCGAGCTCCCACGGCTTCAGCCCGTGGAACGCGCTCGACGGGAACGCGTGGTGGTTGTGGTGCCACGACTCGCCGAGCGAGATCCAGGACAGCCACCAGACGTTCCGCGACTCGTCCTTGACGCGGAACCGTCGCGAGCCGACGAAGTGGCAGACCGAGTTGACGGACCAGGTGATGTGGTGGAGGAGGAAGATCCGGATCAGGCCGCCCCAGAACAGCGCCTGCAGCCCCGCCCCGAGCGTCCCGCCCCAGATCCACCCCGCGAGGAACGGCAGCGCGAGCGACAGCGCGACCCAGAGCCCGAACGTCCGCGAGATCACCACCATCCCCCGGTCGGCGAGCAGGTCTTTCGCGTACTTCGTCCGCTCCGCGCGGCCGACGTTGCGGAAGAGCCAGCCGACGTGCGCGTGCCAGAGCCCGGCGATCTTCGCGCGCACGCCCGGCCCGAAGCCCGCATGCGGCGAGTGCGGGTCGCCCTCGCGGTCGGCGAAGTTGTGGTGCTTGCGGTGGTCGGAGACCCAGCGGATCACGGGCCCCTGCACCGCCATCGAGCCGAGCACGGCGAGCCCGTAGCGGATCGGCCGGGACGTCTCGTAGGCGCGGTGCGTGAAGAGGCGGTGGAAGCCGATCGAGATCCCGAGGCAGGTGAGCAGGTAGCCGACGACGAGGATGGTCACGTCGCGCCAGGTCACGTAGCTCCCCCAGAGGAAGAAGATCGAGGCGAGGAAGCCGGCGAAGGGGATCGTGACGCCGAAGAGGTTGATGATCTTCTGGCTGCGCGGCATGCGGCGGGAGGTTAGCGTACCGCTGTCGATGGCCCTGCTCTCGCTGCGGAACGTCACTCGCCGGTTCGGCGGGATCGTCGCCCTCGATGGCGTTTCGTTCGACGTGCCGGAGGGCCAGATCGTCGGCCTGATCGGCCCGAACGGCGCGGGGAAGACGACCGCGTTCAACGTGATCACGCGGCTCTACACCCCGAACGCGGGCGAGGTCGAGTTCGCCGGCGAGAGCCTGCTGAGGACGCCCGTGCACGGGATCGTCCGCCGCGGGATCGCGCGGACCTTCCAGAACGTGGAGCTCTTCCGGACGATGACCGTGCTCGACAACGTCCTCGTCGGCGCGCACACGCGGGACGGCGACCGCGAGGCGCACGCGCGCGAGGCGCTCGAGTACGTCGGCCTCGGCGAGATCGCCGGGCGCCCGGTCGCGGGGCTCCCCTTCGGGACGCTGAAGCGCGTCGAGCTCGCCCGCGCCCTCGTCTCGCATCCGCGCCTCCTCCTCCTCGACGAGCCCGCCGGCGGGCTCAACCACGAGGAGGTCGGCGAGCTCGGCCGCTTCATCCAGCACATCCGCGACGACCGCAAGCTGACCGTGCTCCTCGTCGAGCACCACATGAACCTCGTGATGGGGATCTCCGACCACGTCACCGTGCTGAACTTCGGCAAGAAGATCGCGGAGGGGCCCCCGGCGCAGGTGCAGCAGGATCCCGCCGTGATCGAGGCCTACCTCGGCACCGAGGAGGACGCCGCCTAGTGGCGCTCCTCGAGCTGCGCGACGTCGAGGCGCGCTACGGGCCGGTGCGGGCGCTCGACGGGGTCTCGCTCGCCGTCGACGAGGGCCAGATCGTCGCCGTCCTCGGCGCGAACGGGGCCGGGAAGACGACGACGCTCCGCGCGATCTCCGGCACCGTCCGCCGGACCGGCGAGATCGTCTACGACGGCAAGCCGCTGGGCCGCAAGGGCCCGGAGTCGGTCGCGAAGCTCGGCGTCGCGCACGTGCCGGAGGGCCGCGGCACCTTCGCGGAGCTCTCGGTCGAGGAGAACCTCCGCCTCGGCGGCTACACGCGCCGCGGCTCGCTCGACGACGACGTCGAGCGGATGTGCGGCTGGTTCCCGTGGCTCCGCGAGCGGCTCGGCCAGCACGCCGGCACGCTCTCCGGCGGCGAGCAGCAGATGCTGGCGCTCGCGCGGGCGCTGATGGGGCGGCCGCGCCTGCTCCTCCTCGACGAGCCGTCGCTCGGGCTCGCGCCGCTCGTGACGCGGGAGATCTTCCGGATCGTGCGCGAGCTGAACGAGAAGGAGGGCCTGACCGTGCTCGTCGTCGAGCAGAACGCCGCGATCGCGCTCGACGTCGCCGCGCACGCGTACGTGCTCGAGGTGGGGAAGGTGGCCGTGTCCGGGACGAGCGAGGAGCTCGCCCGCGACGAGTCCGTCCGCAGGTCGTATCTGGGGTATTAGGCCGTGGCCAACTTCTTCCAGCAGGTGGTGGCGGGGCTCGGCTCGGGCGCGATCTACGCGTCGCTCGCGCTCGCCCTCGTCCTCATCCTGTTCGATGCAGGACTCAACACCCCGATCCAATCACTTCGCAAATACATAGTACCGGCATCGGTGCTTGCCACGCTGGGTGTCGTAGGCACCGCGCTGCTCGTGGCGAGTGCCGCGCACGCGGTTGGGTTTCCGTGGACATTTGCGCTGGTCTTAGGAGCTGTCGTTTCACCCACGGATGCAGCCGCAGTATTTGCCGTGTTGCGCAACAGCGGAATCCACCTGAAGCGGCGTGTTGGTCTTACGCTCGAGGCTGAATCAGGATTGAACGACCCGATGGCCGTGATCCTCACCACTGTGCTTACGACCAACCTCCTGATGCCCGGGACAATGAACGGATGGACCGTGTCTGCGGAAGTGGTTGTTCACATCGCTGTCGGCGCTGCGTTCGGAGCCGGCATTGGTTTCGGCGGCCTATGGATTTTGAAGAAAGTTCGCCTTGCCGCCGGGGGATTGTATGTCGCGTTGATGATTTCCTTTGCGCTGCTTTCGTTTGGGGCTCCGACAGTCCTGGGCGGAAGCGGTTTCCTCTCAGTCTATCTCTCGGCGGTGATTCTCGGCGATGGAGAGCTTCCATATCGCACGGGTTTGCTGCGTGTGCACGATGCACTCGCCTGGCTCGCCCAGATTGCGATGTTTCTGCTGCTCGGGTTGCTGGTATCGCCGTCCCGGATGCTCGATGTCGCTCTCCCCGGATTGATCCTGGCCATTTTCGTGACGTTCATCGCCAGGCCACTGATCGCGGCGCTGAGCCTGTTTCCGTTTCGCTATCCCGCGAAGGACGTGGCGTACATTGGCTGGGTAGGCTTGCGGGGTGCCGTTCCGATCGTGCTCGCCACATTCGTGATTCTGAGCCGCGCTTCCGGGTCCGAAAAGATCTTCGACCTGGTCTTCTTCATCGTGGTTGTGAATGCCCTCGTGCCGGGAATGACCGTACGCTGGGTAACGCGAAAGCTTGGGCTGGAATCCGACGATCCGCCAATGCCGCGCGCAGTCCTGGAAATCGAGTCGCTGCAGCCCTTGGGGGAAACTCTGACTTCCTTCTATATAGATGAGGATCTGGACCTGGCAGGGGTTAGTATCGAGGAGATTCCATTTCCGGAAAGCGCAGGGGCGACCCTCATTGTGAGAGGCAACAACCTCATCCCGCCCAAACCCAGTGCAACGCTTGCCGTGGGTGATCACCTGTATGTGTTCTCGAAGCCTGAAGACCTGCCCTTCATACAGCTGATGTTCGGCAGGCCGGAAGAGAAGTAGCTGCCAGGAAGGTTGATATTACTTTCCAGCGGCCTATTTTTCGGGTTCCAGACTAAAGCCGTAACCGGACAGACGAATGCCCTATGTAATTACCGAAGCTTGTAAGGGAACCAAGGACCGCGCATGCGTTGATGTATGCCCGGTTGACTGCATATATGAAGGCCCCGATCAGCTCTTCATCCATCCCGATGAGTGCATCGATTGTGGCGCCTGTGAACCGGAGTGCCCCGTGACTGCCATCTTTCCGGAAGAGGACGTTCCGGCGAATCTGAAGGAATATGTGCAGCTCAACCGGGACGTTTTCAAAAGCGACAACCCGCCAGGCCGGCCTCAGCGGTAGCAGGGTTTCCTGGTTCGACACACAAAAAAAGAACTGCCTAGGCAGTTCTTTTTTTGTCTAGAGCGAAATGTTCAGGAGGGATTTCAGGTAGAAGAGGACGATGAGAATGGCATACTGAAGAAAGGTACTTATCTCACTTCTCCAGGCTTCTGCCCAATGGTGCTCCCCAAGTTCGGCGATGCGGGCAGGACGCGGGAGCCATCGGGGGGTGCGCGATTTGTATGACAGATATTCGCTGCCGAAGATGGATTCCAGAACGCCCTCTTCATACCTGACGATCAGAGTGTATTCAATCGCGAAGATCAGAATTGCAATCGGAAGGAACCAGAGGACACCGGAAATGACTACAAAACCCATCCAGATCAGGAAGTTTCCGTTGTAGAGCGGATTTCGGCTCCAGGCAAATGCGCCGTACGTCACAAGACGCTGAACATTGCGGGACCGTCGGCGAGTAACAGTTCCAGCCGCTGCAACGCCTGCAAGGCGGATTGCTTCTCCCAGGACTATGAGTGCGCCACCTGCAAGCCATCTCGCCGGAGAAGTCGAGCCGGGGAAGAGCAGCGGTATTCCGAGGAAGAGCACCGGAAGCCAGCCGCGATTGCGAAACAGGACGGCACCTACTCTCGCTGCCGGGGACTTTTCGGCCTCACTGAGCTGTTCAGGCACCGTTCCACTCACTTGTCGGTCCACGGACTGAACATGGCTCGCCAATCGTCCCGAACGCGAATGGGCCGGCGATCCTTTCCAACGGCCACATAAACAATTTTAGCCTGACACACGATGTCGTTGCGCGTGTTGCGCACTTCCTGCTGAACGTTGAAGCTGGTGTTCCCGATGGAAGCCAGCCCTGTGCGTATGACCAGGTCATCTCCTGGCAGAGCTTCCGACTCATAGGAAATCTCGACGTGGCGCACGATCGCAAAAAGTCCGGAATCCAGGAATTCCCGGTGTGACATCTTCTGTTCGAGCGAATGCCACCGCGCCCTCTCCAGCATTCTCAGGAAAGTGGCGTGGTTCACATGACCTACAATGTCACAATCAGTTGGATAAACATGAACGCGAAGCTCGTCGGCCAACTAGTTCCTCATGGTGGGCGGCCTCTTAATCTCGCGAAACACGAGTGCCGAGGGTACTGCCGAACGAATTCCTGCGTGGATCAAGTACATTTCGGTAATGCCCAAAGACAACGCGCTCATCTACATCGATTCGGACAGCCGGGCGGACAGCTTCCTCGATGAAATAGCTGGAACGAGGGAGATCGCGGTGGATACGGAGGGGGCAAGCTTTCACCGGTTTATCGACCGGATCTATCTCATTCAGCTGAGCACCGCCTCCACCAGCGCGATCATCGATCCGCTGGCAGTGACGAAACTCGACAAGCTGGGAAAGATCCTGGAAGATCCTGCGGTTGAAGTGGTATTTCACGATGCCGACTACGATCTCAGGCTGTTGCATCAGGATTACGGCTGGCACCCTACCAACATTTTCGACACGCGAATTG
>CALMKE010000084.1 GCA_937867645.1 uncultured Gemmatimonadota bacterium
ATAAGGAAGTGTGGGTGCACTCGAGCAGCCGGTGGCTGTGGCTGATGTCGGATCTGCTGGGCGGGCCGGTGCCGTCACGTGAGCGTTCCGGATTTGACGTCAGTGTGACGTCAGAAGCTCGTCAGGAGATGACGATTCGTGTGACGGTGACTGATCCCGCCATCCGTCGCCTCACTCTGCGCGCGGAGAACCTCGACGTGCGGAGGCCGAGCGTGTTTGTCCGCTCTCGCCCGGGTCGGCCGGCAGTCGTGGAGTGGAAAACCAAGCGGGGGGATCCGGCTGCACCGTGGTTGGCCGTCGTGGTCCCCGACGGTGACGTCTCCCGCCGGCAGGAAGTGAGCGGGACTCCGATTGGGCGCTAGCCCGGGGGACGGGGACGCTGGGCCGGCACCCCTTCGAGCATTCCCCGGATGCTGATGTCCTCGTCGATCTCCGGCCAGCGTATTCCGTGACCTCCGTCGAGTATCTCGTAATTGCGACGCTGTTCGGGAGTCGCATCGGCCAGGCGCCAGGACCAGTCGAGCGGAACGCTGATCCTGCGGCCGTCCACTAGTCTGGCCGTGATCAGCTCGTCAGTCACTTCGACCGACTGAGCGCACGGATCGCTACTGCTTTTTGTCGCAGTGCTCACGCCACGCCTCCGCGATTCTTACCGCTCTTCGAAGATAATACGCCGCAATCTCCTCTTCGCCGCGAAGCGAGCACGTTCGAAGTCGAACGCTTGTAGGAATTCGCCTGCAACAGCGCTTCTTGTCGGATGCTCCCGAAAATTGCTTCGGGCTTCAGCGTCCCGACTCTTCGATGAATATTCGCTTCTACATCGATCCGGAAACGCGCCAGCCGCATATTTATCGCCACCGTGTCGATGAGCAGGAAGTCGAAGATGTGCTACGCACGCCGCTCGAGGACCGCCCGGGACGAGACGGTGCCAGGGTCTCGATTGGCCGGACACGGGCAGGCCGGTATCTTCGCGTGATATACGTTGCGGATCCGGCACCGGACTCGGTATTCTGTATTACCGCTTTCGACCTCGGCGCAGGAGCCTTGCTGGCTCTCAAGCGCCGTCGCAGGAAAAAAACATGAGCGACTCCAGCTTCCCCAAGGGATGGGACGAGGACCGGGTTCGTCGCGTGCTCCGCTATTACGAGGAGCAGTCGGCCGACGAGGCCGTCGCCGAGGTCGAGGCCTCCTGCGAATCCCCGACACATACCGCGATGGAGGTTCCGGTGGAGCTCGTCCCCGCCGTTCGCGAGTTGATCGCGAAACGGAAGGCGGGCTGAGTCAGAACCTCGACCCCGCCAATCTCACGTCCGCCCCGCTCCACCCTGCGGCCAGCCGCGCATCCACCGCGATAGCTTCTTCCGCTTTTCCCTGCGCCCGCAGGCTCGCGCCCAGACCGTGCAGCGACCACCCATTCTCCGGGAAGCGCCGCAGGTCCTCCAGGTAAACCCGCTCCGCGTCCGCTGGCCGGCCGGCCTTCAATAACGCCGCGCCCAGCGCCCATCGGATCGGCACCGCCCACTGCGGCGGCTCCAGCATCAGCGACGCGAGCCGCTCGGCGCACTGCACGGCCTTCTCCGGCGCGACGGCCTCGACGGCGTGTATGTAGTAGTGACACGCACCCGGATGATCGGGATTCGCGCTCATCACTCGCTCCAGCTGCGCAACGAGCGTGGTGGTGCCGGGGTACGGCTCGCCGTCCTTCGCCCAGTACGCCCACGGCCGCAAGTTCATCAGCGCTTCCGCGTCGGCGATCTCGCCGTACACCGCCGGGATCGTGTCTATGAGGACGTCCCTGTAATAGTCGAGCCCCATGCGCACTTCGTCCACCACGGACGGACGGCGGCGGCGTACTTCGTCCGTCTGCCAGAGCGAGGTGATCTCGGCCGCGATCCTTTCTTCTTCCGCCGCGGCGGCGGCTTCGGTCAGTGGAAGCGTGTCGAGCCGCTCCAGCGCCGCCGCTGTCTATCTGCAGCGCGCGCCGTCGCCGCTTGCGGTGCGCGGTCTCGGCGAGATTGGTCAGCTCGAAATAGATCGCGAACGCCTTGGTGAGACCGTACGCCGCTCGCACGTCGAGCGCGTCCACGATTCGCTCGGCTTCCAGCATCGGCGCGTCCCGCGAATCGTGTTGCGAGGCGGAGTCGGCCGGGTTGTCCTGCTCGCGGTGGCGGATCGCGAGGCGGCGGACTGATCCTCGGGCTTCCAGAGCGGATCCACGTCCATGCATGAAGGTATCACGCGGGGGTGGATAGACTACCAGCGGTAATAGTTGACGACAGGAGAGTTAAGGGGTCGTTTAGTGCCGGAGTTACAAGTGGTACGTCCAGCGCCGCAGGGAGACCCAATGATTTCAGCGCGATGTTCCCCGCTCCTGCATCTGCTTCTAACTGGCACGGTCCTGGCTGCCTCCGCTGTCGAAAGTCATGCACAGCGAGTTCAACCGATGGACGTATGGCTCGCCTGCAAGAGCCCGGAAGCGTTGGATACCACTGAGATCCGATCGGTTCCGGACGCGCGGATCACCGCAAAGCCCAAGCTGCGATATCTCTGCCGGGAGATGGAAGTTCCCGCCGACTTGCGGAGTTGGCGCCCGGTTGCGGCCAAGTGGGATGCCGCGCTGAACAGCCCCGAGCCTATCATCCCTTCGCCCGCGGAAATTGTGGAGATTGCCGCCGGCGCGTTGGAGAAGTTGCAGTCATTCAATGATCGGAAAGCGAGGGTGGCTGAAAATGCGAAATGGTCTCGCTTAGCGAGGATTGCCGTGTACTTCGGGCCCGGCGAGACGGCCGTGCCGCCGGAGGACAGCATCACCGTCAGGGAATTCGCCGAGCTCGTGCGGGAATTCCAAGCCCGGTTTCCCGGCAGACCCGTGACCGTCCTCGGTAGCACCGATCCAGAGGGCGACAGCCTGACGAACAGACGGATCGCGACCGCGCGGGCCGTCAATCTCAAGATCGCCATCGTTCGCCAAGGTGGAATCGATGAATCACTGCTCGAGCCGGCGGCGGAAGTGGTACGGCAGAACCTTAGCTCGACGATTTACCTGCGGGATCGCGCGACCCCGCACCGCGACTCAGTTACCGTTACGCGCGCTACGCGACTGCTCGGGGGCGCGGGTACCCGTCAGGCGCTGAACCCGACGTTCAGAACAGGCACAATCGCCGTCGAAACCGCTGTCACCGGTGATGCGGCGCTGTCCTTGTCCGCGCAGCAGGGCTTTGCGGCTGGTTCGGGCGGCTCGCGAGCCACACCTAACTGGACGGTCGCCGTGACAGATGTGATCATCGAGCGGGCAAAGGCCGACCTCACCGCGTACCTGATCGGCGAGGCGGCCTACGCGATCTGCTCTAACTCGCGCTGGAAGCCGTTGTTCCCGACCGCTTGCGCTCTCGTTGGCGCCGGAAGCACTTACCAGCCGACGGCTCAGATGCTGCGCGTCGCGGTTGCAAGCGATGTCGGGGTTTTGTTCAAGCGCGCGTTTGCGGTTCAGCTCGGTCCCACCGCGACGTTCGAGCGCGCGGTCGCAGCAAACATGGTTTCGTACGGCGTGGACCTGGTCAGCGGAAAATCCGTAGAGGAACTGCTACCGGCGTTCCTGGGCAACCTCGCCGACAAGCTGGAACCGCGATCTGAGATAAGACCCATTGTATGGTCCACGGCTGAATTCGCGCGCTCTTACAGCGCCGCAAAAACGGAAATCCCCGCCGCCGGTTCCACGGAAGCGAGATACGAAGCCGTGGCAGCTGCCCTTCGTGCCGTCGCGGTGTCCATCGCGCACGCCGACCCCGACGTCAAGCCGCCGCCTTTCCTGACCCTCTCCGCGCAAGCGTCCGCTGTCGTTGCAGGCTTCACTGCCTGGGACGAGGCCGTCAAGAGCGTGCGCGAAGCCCGCACGGCGAGTGCGGAGGTGCGTCTGCGAGCCGTGTCGGAAGCGCTATCCATCGGCATTGACGCGCTGTTCACCGCGCTGCCAATCGCGCCTGCTGGGGATTTCAACCCCTCGGTACTGCGGATTCCGTCGTGGTCCGCGCCGATCCGGGAGCTCGTGACCGCGTATGCCCGGGGAGATTACCGGACCGCGTTCTCCCAGGGGGTGCGTTTTTTTGCGCTTACCGGGGATACACTCCAGACGGACTATCGGCTGGCTGCGTTCGTCGTGGAATTCGCCACGGCTGACGATGAGTCGAGCATGCGCCAAGCGCTCCGCCAATTCATCAATCAGGGTGGGGGGTACCAGATGAAGCGCTCCGGGGAGGTCCGGCCGCCACGGCGCTTCACGACGTTGAACGCATATGTCGGCATTGCCGGAGGGAGAGAGTGGACAGTCGGGTCCGGCGGAAAGTCGTCCAGCCAAGGCGCCGCAATGCTTGGGCTCGGGTTGGAACACGGCTGGCGCATCGGTCCGGACGACACGAGACGACGCGAACAGCCGCTCCGGCCGCGCAGCTTCAGCGTGTTCCTTCAGGTCATGGACCTGGGCGCCATCGCCGCCGCTCGAATCAAGGACGATGAAGTGGACGTGCCACCGGCGCGCTTGACGCAGGTGCTATCCCCTGGCCTATACGGCATCTGGAGCGTCGGTCGGTCGCCGCTGGCTGTTGGCATCGGAGCCGCGTTCGCTCCGGACGCTCGAATTGCCACTGATTCAGTCACCTCGAAGAAACGGTCATTATCGGCCGTGCGCGCGAGTCTCTTCCTTGCCGGAGATGTGCCCCTGTTTCCCTAGGTCAGCGAACACGCGGCACATAGCTGGCGTCCTGACGTCCTTCAGCACATGCCCCGGACGCCTGCGATATTACCTCGATAGATGAAGACTGACGTTCTCGCGCGAAACAATGTGAAGGTGCTCGGCCGCGGCACCCGGCCCATGCTGTTCGCCCACGGCTTCGGCTGCGACCAGAACATGTGGAGGCTCGTCACCGGCGCGTTCGAGGACAACTATAGAATAGTCCTGTTCGACTACGTCGGATCCGGCAAGTCCGACCTCGCCGCGTACGACGCGAAGAAGTACGCGACCCTCGACGGCTACGCCCGCGACCTGCTGGACGTGATTCACGCGCTGGATCTCCACGATATCACTTTCGTCGGCCACTCGGTCAGCAGCATGATCGGCGTGCTCGCGGCCAACGAGGAGCCCGACCGCTTTGCCCACCTGATCCTCATCGGCCCTTCCCCGCGCTACATCAACGAAGGCGCGTACGTGGGCGGCTTCGAGCGCAAGGATATCGAAGCGCTGTTCGAGATGATGGACCACAACTTCATCGGCTGGGCCAACTTTCTCGCGCCTGCGGTGATGAAGAATCCAGACCGGCCCGAGCTCACCGACGAGCTCAACGCCAGCTTCTGCTCCACGGACCCCGTGATCGCGCGCCGCTTCGCCGAGGCGACGTTTCTCGCCGACAACCGCGCCGATCTCGGCCGCGTCACTACCCCATCGCTGATCCTGCAGTGCTCCGACGACATGATCGCGCCCGACGCGGTCGGCGAATACGTGAGCGCGCATATGCCGAACAGCACCCTCCGGCGCATGCGCGCCACGGGTCACTGCCCACACATGAGCCACCCGGAAGAGACGGTCGCGCTGATCGAGGAATACCTGGCGCCGGCCCGGGCGGGGACCTGAACGAGATCCCGCGCAGGGAATGACGGACGCCGGCAGCGACCTGCTCGACCGGGCGCCATGCGGGTTCGTTTCCTTTGGCGACGACGGCCGCATCTGCCACGTGAACACGACGCTGCTCGACCGGCTCGGCTACACCCGGGAGTCCCTCTTTGGCAGACACTTCGAGACTTTGCTCGGCGTCGGCAGCAGAATCTTCTATCAGACGCACTTCTTTCCGCTGCTCCGGCTGCACGGTCACGCGGAGGAGATCTTCCTGCTGTTGCGCGCCCGCGACGGCGAGGACGTAGGAATGCTGTGCAACGCGTTGCGGCGCGAGCGCGACGGCGCCGAGGTGACGGATTGCGTCTTCCTCGAGGTTCGCGAGCGCCAGAAGTTCGAGGACGCGCTGCTCGAGGCGCGCCGGGCCGCCGAAGAAGCGAACAAGGCCAAGAGCACCTTTCTCGCAGTGATGAGCCACGAGCTGCGCACGCCGCTCAACGCGATCGGCGGTTACACGCAGCTGATCGAGATGGGGATCCACGGGCCGGTGACCGATGGCCAGCGCGAGGCGCTCGAGCGGATAACCCGGAGCCAGCGCCACCTGCTGCGGCTGATCAACGACGTGCTCAACCTCGCGCGCATCGAGGCGGGCCGGGTCGAGTATTCCATAATGCCGGTCCCGCTGCAGGAGATCGTCGAAGCCACGCTGCCGATGGTCGAGCCGCAGGCAGCCGCGAAGAGCCAGCGAATAGAATCCGCCGTTCCCGGCGGCATCCATGCGGCAGCCGACCGGGAGAAATTGCAGCAGATTCTGCTCAACCTGCTGACCAACGCGGTCAAGTTCACCGGTGAGGGCGGCGTCATTCGCGTGGAGGGAGGAGAGCGGTCACCGACGGAGGTGTACCTTCGCGTCACCGATACCGGCAAAGGCATCCCCGCCGACATGCTGGGCAGGATCTTCGAGCCCTTCGTGCAGGTGAACACGAGAGAGGCCGGCTCGCGGGAAGGAACAGGATTGGGATTGGCGATCAGTCGCGATCTCGCGCGGGGGATGAACGGAAACCTGACTGCCGCCAGCACCCCCGGTGTCGGAAGCAGCTTCGAGCTTGCGCTCCCGCGTCCGAAGGAAAATTGACGTGAGGTTTACCCGGTGGTCTGTTTTCTTTTAAGATGCAATCCTCCATGGCATACGCACCCCCGAACGTTTTCGTGATCGCCGCGGCCGCTGCTCTGCTGGCAGGCGCGGGATGCTCCGGCAACCTGCGCCTGCCGGGCGCGGCACGCGGGCCGGCCGCTCCGCCTGAGTCCTGGGCCTACCCCGCGGCGGACGTCGTTCCGGTGCTCGCGAGCGGCGGAATGGTCTCCACCACCGACCGCATCGCGAGCGAAGTCGGCGCCGAGGTGATCCGCCGCGGCGGGAACGCGGTGGACGCCGCGGTCGCCACGCACTTCGCGCTCGCGGTCGTCAACCCCGAAGCGGGCAACATCGGCGGCGGTGGATTTCTCGTCGCGCGCATGAAAGACGGCACCATCGCCGCGCTCGACTTCCGCGAGAAGGCGCCGCGCGCCGCCACGCGCGACATGTACCTCGACGAACGCGGCGAGGTGAGCGAGCGCGCCCTGATTGGTCATCTCGCCGCCGGCGTTCCCGGCTCGGTCGCGGGGATGTGGGAAGCGCACAAGCGGTTCGGCACTCTCCCCTGGGCGGATCTCGTTCAGCCCGCGATCAATCTCGCCGAAGGAATCGTCGTGCACGCCCGGCTCGCGCGCTCGCTCCAGTCGCACGTCACGGAGCTCCGCCGCTTCCCCGCCACGGCCGCGGTCTTCCTCGTGGACAGCCAGCCGCCGCGCGTCGGCGACCGGCTCGTGCAGCGGGACATGGCGGAGACGCTCCGCCGGATCGCGCGCGACGGCAAAGATGGCTTCTACCGCGGCCGCACCGCGGAGCTGGTGGAGGAGGAGATGCGGCGCGGCGGCGGGATCATGACGCGCGACGACCTCGCGCGATACGAGGCGGTCTGGCGCGACCCGATCGTATTCGGCTACCGCGAGCACACGGTCATCTCCATGTCGCCATCGTCGTCCGGCGGGATAACGCTCGCGGAGATCCTCAACGTGCTCGAGGATTTCGACCTGCGCCGCGCGCGCTATCACTCGCGCGATCACGTCCACGTCTGGACCGAGGCCGTGAAGCGCGCGTTCGCCGACCGCAACGAGTACCTCGCCGATCCCGATTTCGTCCCGCAGCCCACGGCAACGCTCATCTCGGACGAATACGCCGCGCGGCGCGGCGCCGATATTGATCTGCGGCGCGCGACTCCCGCCGCGCGCATCCAGCCCGGGCTCGGCGCGGCCCCGCTGCGCTCGGCCGGGCGCGAGGGCGCCAATACCACGCACTACTCGATCGTTGACGGCCAGGGCAACGCGGTCGCGGTCACTACCACGATCAACTCGCTGTACGGCAATCTCGTGACCGTGGCCGGCGCGGGCTTTCTGCTCAACAACGAGATGGACGACTTCGCCGCGCGGCCGGGCACGCCGAACCAGTTCGGGCTCGTGCAGGGCTCGGCAAACGCGATCGAGCCGGACAAGCGCATGCTGTCCGCGATGACGCCGACGATCGTGCTCGATCCGTCGGGCCGCGTGAAGCTCGTCACCGGGTCGCCCGGCGGACCGACGATCATCACGACCGTCGCGCAGATGATCTCCAACGTCGTGGATTTCGGCATGGACGCCGGCGCCGCGACGGCCGCGCCGCGGCTGCACCACCAGCATCTGCCCGACACGTTGTACTACGAGCGCGGCGGCTTGCGCCCGGAAGTCGCGGACGCGCTGCGGGCGATGGGCCACGCTGTCGCCGAGCGGCGCGGATACCAGGGCGATACGCAGACTATAGTAGTGCTCCCGGATGGCCGGCTCTCCGGCGTCGCGGATCCGCGGCGGGGCGGAGCCGCCGTCGGAGTTCGATTGCCTCGGTAGGAGTTCGGACTGAGGACTCAGGACCCATGCGGCCTCAGGACCAACTACAACCGAGGATCTACGATTAAGTGAGGACTGAGGAGTGGTTTCCCGTTGTTCCGCTCATCCTCAGTCCTCGATTAATCGTAGATCCTCAGTTGCTTTTGGTCCTGAGGCCGCATGGGTCCTGAGTCCTCAGTCCTCCGTCTCACGTGAATCGGTATCTTCCAAGATATGCGCTATCGGCAATGAAGAGCGCCGTCGCTTGCGTCCTACTGTCCGCGGTGCTCGCGACTTCGCCGACCGCTGCGCAAGACCGACCGTGTGACGACCAACCCGCCGCGCTCGCGCCGAGCCGCGACCTGTATTGCATCGAGCTGATCGCGGCGCCGGGGATCCGTGCTGCCTCCGGCCGCGTCGAGCTGGGCCGCATCCCCGGACCGTTCACGATCGCCGTCGCCGCCGACGGTCGCCTGCTCCACCAGCCGGTGATCACGCTCGCGGGACTCCCTTCCCCCTCCTCGCTCGGTTCCTTCACGACGTACGTCGCCTGGATCGCGACGCCGGTGATGCACCCTGTCACGAAGCTCGGCGAAGTGCGCAATGGGCGGAATGTGCTCGCCGCGATCGCGCTCGAGAAATTCGTCGTCCTGATCACGGCGGAAGACTCACCAGCCGCGGACGAGCCACGCGGAAAAGTCGTACTGCGCGGACAGTCTCCTGCCACCCGACTGCAGCCGCCCGACGTACTGCAGTTCACGCTCGGCGCCGCACCGGCGCGATCCGACACCGCGCAGGCGACGAACGAGCACGCGGCCCACATGGCGCAGGCGCCGCCGCCGGGCTCGGACGTCGAGTGGACTACCGTGCCGATGCCACGCGGCCTGCAGATGCTGCCCGCCGAGATGGCGCTGCGTCCCGGCGTCGAGCCTTACCTTCCGCGCGCGCCGGCAGATCAGCCGATTCACGCCGCGCGGCCGCGCGAGCTGGTGCCGCTCGAGGACGGCGACACGCTCCGGCTCGACGCCGGGCTCGTCCGCCGCACGCTCAAGGGACGCAGCTACACGATGTACGGATTCAACGGCCAGTATCCCGGCCCGCTCATTCGCGTGCCGCAGCACGCCGAGATCGTCGTGCAGTTCACCAATCGCCTCGACCAGCCCACGACGATCCACTGGCACGGCGTGCGCCTCGACAACCGCTTCGACGGCGTGCCCGATCTCACGCAGGACCCCGTGCCGCCCGGTGGATCGTTCACCTACCGCGTGCGCTTTCCCGACGCGGGGATCTACTGGTATCACCCGCACGTGCGCGAAGACATCCAGCAGGACCTCGGCCTGTACGGCAACCTACTGGTGCGCTCGCCGCGCGCGGACTGGTACAGCGCCGCCAACCGCGAGGAAGTCCTCATGCTGGACGATCTCCTCGTGGGCGACGACGGGCTCGTGCCGTTCGGGCGCGAGGCCGCGACGCACGCGCTCATGGGGCGCTTCGGCAACGTCTTTCTCGTCAACGGCGAACCGGACTACAGGCTCTCCGTCCGCCGCGGCGAGGTCGTCCGCTTCCTGCTCACGAACGCCTCGAATACGCGCACGTTCAATCTCTCGTTCGCCGGCGCGCGGATGAAAGTCGTGGCGTCCGATGTCGGCAACTACGAGCGCGAGGAATGGATCGAGAGCGTCGTCATCGCACCCGCCGAGCGGTACGTGGTGCACGTTCGCTTCGACGAGGCGGGCGAGACGGCGCTCGTGAACCGTGTGTACGGGCTCGATCACTTCCGCGGCCGTCTGTTCGCCGAGACGGACACGCTCGGCATCGTCAGCGTAATGCCCGAGGCGGCGTCGCCCGATCATTCGAGGGATTTCGCGTCGCTCCGCCGGGACTCGGTGGCGGCGGCCGGGATCGCGCGCTTTCGCGCGCACTTCGACCGGCCCGTGGACAAGTCGCTTGTGCTCACGCTTCGGACGCGGGACCTGCCGTTCGTGACCGAGCGCCTGATGCAGCTCGACTCGATCTACTTCGCGCCCGTCGAATGGAGTGGGACGATGCCCATGATGAACTGGGCGTCCACCGCGCGGCAGGTCACCTGGGTGCTGCGCGATCCGGCCACGGGCAAGGAGAACATGGACATCGACTGGCGCTTCCGCGCCGGCGAGATCGTCAAGCTCCGACTGGCGAACGAGCGGAAGAGCTTTCACGCGATGCAGCACCCGATCCACATCCACGGGCAGCGGTTCCTGGTGCTTTCGGTGAACGGCGTAGCGAACGACAACCTCGTATGGAAGGACACGGTCTTGCTCCCCGCGGGCGCGACGGCGGATATTCTGGTGGAGATGTCTAACCCCGGGCGGTGGATGTTGCACTGCCACATCGCCGAGCACCTGTCGGCGGACATGATGCTGGCCTTTACGGTGGAGTGATCCGATGCGTCCGATGTTTCGCCTGACCCTCGCTCTTGCGCTCCCGGCTCTCGCGGCGCCTTCGCTCGAAGCTCAGCGGCCGGATTCGCTGTCCGCGGAAGTGCGCCGGTACGTCGCGGTGGACGCGCCCGTCATCGCGCTCACGCGCGTTACGCTGATCGATGGGACCGGCGCGGCGCCCAGGTCCGATCAGACGATCGTCATCCGCGACGGGAAGATCGCCGCGGTCGGTCCCGCGGCGCGCGTGCGGATCCCGGAAGGAGCCCGGGTGCTCGAGCTGGCCGGTCACACTGTGATCCCGGGTCTGATCGGCATGCACGATCACCTCTTCTACACCGCGGCCGGCGGGCGCGCGTCGCAGATGTCCTACACCGCGCCGCGCCTCTATCTCGCCTCGGGGGTCACCACCATCCGCACGACTGGCGGCCGCTCGCCGTACGCCGAGATCAACACCAAGGACGCGATAGACAACGGGCGCGTGCCGGGTCCGCGCGTGCATCTCACCGCGCCGTACATCACCGGCGGCGCGGGCGGCGGCAGCATGGCCATCGTCGAATCGCCGGAAGCGGCGCGGCGGTTCGTGGCGTATTGGGGCAACGAAGGCGCTACGTGGCTCAAGGCGTATACCGACATCCGCGCGGCCGAGCTCGGCGCCGCGATCGACGAGGCGCACAAGCGCGGAATGAAGGTGACCGGTCACCTCTGCTCCGTCAGCTACCAGGAGGCGGTCGCGCTCGGCATCGACAACCTCGAGCACGGGATGCTGACCGCGTCGGACTTCGATCCGGCGAGGACGTCCGACGTATGCACGCCCGCGAACATCACCCCGGTGCGCGAGGGAACCGCGGATCCGGCCGGCTCCGTCGCGCGGGAGACCATTCGCAGGATGGTCGAGCGGAAGGTGTCCATGACTTCGACGCTCGTCATCTACGAGCTGTTCGTCGCCGGGCGCACGACGCCCGACCAGCGGACGCTGGACGCGATGTCGCCGGAAGTTCGCGACGCGTACCTCGCCGTGCGGCGCCAGATCGACTCGACCGGCCGCGGCCTGGTCGCGCTCGCGGGCCTGAAGAACGCGATGGCGTTCGACCGCGCGTTCGTCGCGGCCGGCGGACTGCTGGGCGCCGGCGTGGACCCCACCGGACTTGGCGGCGCGCTCCCGGGATTCGGTGATCAGCGCAACTACGAGCTGTTCATCGAGGCGGGCTTCACGCCCGCGCAGGCGGTCCAGATCATGAGCGCGAACGGGGCGAGGATCCTGGGGGTGCAGGATTCCCTCGGCACCGTCGAGCCGGGCAAGCTCGCGGACCTCGTCGTCCTGCAAGGCGACCTTGCCGCCGATCCGAGCGCGATTCGCAAGGTGACGACTGTGTTCAAGGACGGCCTCGCCTACGATTCGGCGAGACTCATCGCCGCGGTGAAGGGGAGAGTGGGAATCGACTGAGCGACAATCTTCGAGCGAGGTTCGATGGAAACGAGCTCGGTCTCACCTCTGCCGGCCAGGCCCCTGCACAAGCTCCTTCTCCTCGCGCCGCTCCTGTTCGCGGCGCACGTGGCGGAAGAGGCTCCCGGCTTCGTTACCTGGGTCAACTCGCACATAGATCGCGACATCACCCAGGACGTGTTCTGGACGGTGAACCTTACCGGGCTCCTGATCACGTTGGCGGTCGTGCTCTTCGAATGGCTGAGTCGCTCCAGGGGTTCAGCTCTGGTTGCGCTGGCATGGCTGGGGCTGATCATGGCCGGAAATGCCGTCCTCCATGTGGGAGGCGCGATCGTGTACAGCGGGTACGCGCCCGGCGTGATCACGGCGCTCCTGCTGTACGTGCCTTTCACCGTGCTGGCCATCGCGAGCGCTCTCCGGACCCGGCGGCTGTCGGCGTCAGCGGTAAGTATTGCGGTGATCATCGGCGCGCTGCCGATGCTGGCGCACGGCTACATGATAGTTTTTCGCGGCACCCGCCTCTTCTAGGAACCGATGCACCTAGTCGATCTTGGGGGGCAACTCGGCGACATTCTCGGGAAAGAATGAGTCACCGCCACCATTGGATAGTCCGCGTCACCCACTGGATCAATGCGCTGGCGATCGTGCTCATGGTCGGCAGCGGCCTTCGCATCTTCAACGCGTATCCGGCGTTTGCCCGCCGGGGCGAGACGTTCTGCTGCTGGCCGTGGGAAGGACACGGAATCCCCGCGTGGCTCACGTTCGGCGGCTGGCTCGCCGGAGCGCGCAACTGGCACTTCGCGATGATGTGGGTGCTGCTGCTCAACGGCTGCGCGTATCTCGCTTTCGTGTACCTCCATGGCGAATGGCGCGATCTCGTCCCCCGGCGCGGGGACGCGCGTGACGCGTGGGAGATGCTTCGTTTCTACACCTACAGGCGGGCCGACCATCCGCGTCAGGGCAAGCACAACGCCCTGCAGAAGCTCACATATTTCTCACTCCCGCTGATCGCGGTGCTCCTCATCCTGTCCGGGCTGTCCATCTGGAAGCCCGTGCAGCTCGCTCCGCTGACGACACTGTTCGGCGGCTATGTATGGGCGCGCTACTGGCACTTCATGGCGACCATCCTGCTCGTGGCGGTCTCGGCCGTGCACGTCTTCATGGTTTTCGCCGTGGATCCATATTCCCTGCGATCCATGACGACGGGCGGCTACGACGAGAGCCTTTCGCCCGAAAGCCGGAACGCGCGGCCGTTCCGCAAAGTTCTGCCGCGACGGGGAACAACACGGGAGCAGCTCGATGCGTGACGACGACCTCAGCCGCCGGCTGTTCCTCGGCGCGGGCGCGGTTGCCGCCGCGCAGCTGTTGCTCGGCGCGTGCGACTCGAAGGGCCCGAGGAGCGCGCAACGTTTTCTCAGATACATGGAGCGCAGGAACGAAGGCATCGAGCGCGCGCTCTTCCGGCACACGGCGATGGATGCCGGCAGCCCGGGCCGTCGCCTCGCCGGATCGGCGCTGCCGAGCTATTACATCTCGAGAACGGTGCCCGCGTGGGACGAGTCCCTTCGCGGTGTCTGGCGCCTGGAGATCGCCGGCCTGGTTGCGCGACCGCTCGCCCTGAGCTTGCCGGAGCTCATGCGCGTGCCGCGTATCACTCGCCGGGTCAACCACTATTGCGTCGAAGGATGGACGGCTATCGAAGAGTGGACCGGCTGCAGGCTCCGCGAGCTGGCGAAGATCGCGGGGGCGAGTCGCGACGCGCGATTCGTCGACTTTCAGTCATTCGATTCCGGCTACCACGAGAGCTGGGACATCGAGAGCGCGTTGCATCCGCAGACGGTGATTGCGTATGGTCTTGACGGCAGCATGCTCGGCGCCGCGCACGGCGCGCCCGCCCGCCTGTTCTCGCCGATAAAGCTCGGCTACAAGAACGTGAAGTATCTGACGCGGATCGTCTTCCTGCCGGCCGCCAACGGCGGCTACTGGAGCGACCGCGGATACGAGTGGTACGCCGGAGTATGACCCGGCCTCTCATCTCACGAACCGGAGATCGCGGTATGAAAACGTCCTCCCACGGCAACCACTATGCTCGCCTTCTGATCATGACGTTGCTCTCCTTCATATCGATGTACGTGCTGATGTATGCGATGGTGGACAGGGTCGCAAACGCTCTTCCGAATCTCAACCAGGTCTATATGGCCGCTCTCATGACCGCGCCGATGGTGATAATCGAGGTGCTGCTCATGAGCGCGATGTACCAGGACAAGCGGTGGAACGCGGCCATTCTCGCCCTCGCTGCCGTGACGGGCATCGCAATGTTCGCCCTTATCCGGCAGCAGACGGCCATTGGCGACCGACAGTTCCTGCGCTCGATGATTCCGCATCACGCGGGCGCGATCCTCATGTGCGGCCAGGCGCCGGTGCGGGATCCCGAAATCATCGACTTGTGCCGCAACATCATCGCGAGCCAACAGAGGGAGATCGATCAGATGAAAGCGATCCTGGCGAAGTAGCTGGAGCCATGCGACGCCGCTCGCGCGATCTCGCTCTGCTATGCGGCGCGCTGATCGCGGTTGCCGCGTGCGCCGACCCGGGATCTCATGCTGGAAGCGATACGTCCGCGCCCGCCGGCTCGGTGGCGCTGCCGACAGCTGACACGACGCAGTGGCGGACGCGCCGGCTCGAAGTCGCGCCGGCGAACTTTCGTCCGGGCGGATGGTCGAGTGAAGACGCGCTCTGGGGTCTCGTCGTGAGTGGGACGCGGCGTACGATCTGCTCGAGCGCAACGGATCGAGGCGCCGCCTCGCGACCACAATCCCCGGATACTACGGCAACAACGCGGCGCTCTGGCTGGATTCCACGCGCGTGCTCTTTCAGGTGGTCCCGAGGGGACCGATTGCGGGCGAGCCTGAGTATCGCGAGAGCGGCTGGCGTGGCGATCTCGCGGTGCTCGAAGTGCGGAACGGCGCGTACAGGCGCGTTACCACCGTGCCGGATTCGATCTTTCTGCGTGTAGCCGGGCCGCATCCGGACGGAGTGCTGGTAACGGAATGGAGCTCGAGTGGCGTGCGCGGACACTGGCTGTACGATCCCGCAACCTGGCGGCGCCGTCCCACGTCACTGTTGAGGGGCCGCGCGTTTGCCTCGCGTGCCGGCGCCGTCGTTATTCTGCCCGACAGCCAGTCCGACACAGCCGGCGCAGTGCTGCTGTCCGGTGGAAAGACGATGGAGATTGGACGCGTGCCGCGCGACGGCGAGCCCGTGTTCTCGCCAAGCGAACGGCGTGGCGCGATACGAACCGCCGATGGAACCATGCTGCTCGAGCAACCGCAGGAGTGAACCGTGCTGACCTATGAGATAACCGCCACGGTCCGTCCGGACCTGTGCGACAGCTACGAGAGCTACATGCGCGAGCGGCACATCCCCGACCTGATGCGGACCGGCGCATTCGCCGCCGCCAGCTTCAGCCGTTCGGCGGCGGGCCGGTATCGCATCAGGTACGAGGCGCGAACGCGGGAGGACCTGGACAAGTACCTCGCCGAGCACGCGCCCCGGCTGCGGCAACATTTCAACGATACCTTTCCTTCTGGTATCGAGTTGGTTCGCGAGGAATGGACGGTGCTGGAGAGCTGGTAGCACACCAGGAGGTCCTACGATGACAGCCGGGCGCCAGGTCGTGGATCCCGCGCGCGATCTGGCCGCGGACTATTCGCGGCGCGCGGCCGCGTACGCCCGGTACTGGGCGCCGGTGATTCATCCGATGGCGCATCCATTGTTGAGCGCGATGCCGCTGGCGGATGCGAAGACAATACTCGACGTCGGAACGGGGACCGGAGCGTTGTGGCCCTTGATTCAGGCCGCCGCGCCGGGAGCGCGTCTATGGGGCGTGGATGGCGCGGAGGGAATGCTGCGCGCGGGCGACGCGGCGCTGCGCGGGCGTGTCGCCGTGATGGACGCGCAGTGGCTTGGAATCAGGCCGGCGCGGTTCGATGCCGCGCTGATGCTGTTCGTTCTCTTCCACGTCTCCGATCCCGACATCGCGTTACGGCAGGTGCTCGACGTCCTGCGCCCGGGCGGAATTCTCGGGCTGGTCGTGTGGGGCCACGATCCGGGACTGCCGGGCCGCGACATCTGGACCGAGGAGCTCGATCGCGCCGGCGCGACCCCCGATCCGCGCGACCAGTCGGTGATGCGCCACGCGTGGATGGACACGCCGGAGAAGCTGACCGACCTGGTCGAGCGCAACCGGTTCGCCGCCGAGCGAGTGTGGAGCGGGCGCTTCTCGCACGCGTTTGCCGTGGACGAGCTGCTGGCAACGCAGACGCAGTGCGGGCTTCCTTCACGGCGGCTCGAGAGTCTGGATGCGGATGCGCGCTCAGAGTGTACCGGCCGGGTGCGAGCGCGAATTCAACGGCTCGCGCCGGCGGAGCGGGAATACCGCGTCGAGGTGATCTACGCGATCGCCCGAAAACGGGAGCGGGCTACGGCGAGCTGAGCGCCCGGGAAAAGAACGGCAGAACCTTCGTCACGATCCGCTCGCGCACCTTGTCCACGTGGCCGCCCTGATAAATCTCCGCTTCGTGCGCGATGCCCAACGCCGTGAGGAGGCTGTCCACCGTGCGCACGTTTCTGGGAATGTCGGGGAACCCGTCCTGCGCGCCCGCATCCAGCGCGATCGCCAGCCGCCGCAGCGCCGGCGCTGACCGCGGAATCAGCGCCATCGGGTCCTCGCGCCATAGCGCGGCCACGGCCGGCACGAGCCGCAGAGAATCGCCGTCGAGCTCCACCGGGAACGCGACGTACAGCGGTGGACGCGCGGTATCGGGCGAGTAAAACGCTGAGCGCGCGATCACGAGCTGTGACCTGAACGGCGCGCGTTGGAAATCTTCCAGTGTCTTCACCGCGGCTGCGCCCCGCCACGCGGCGAGCCAGCTCCGCTCGAAGAACACTTCGGAGTCCAGACAGCACGGACTCATCGCGTACACCGCCGAGAACGTGTCCGGATTCCGGAGCGCGACGCGGAGCGCGCCGAATCCGCCCATCGAGCTTCCCGCGATTCCGCGGGCGGAGCGCGCGCGCACGGTGCGGAAGCGGCGGTCCACCCAGCTCACGAGATCGCGCACGATGAAATCCTCCCACCGGCCGGTCACGGGCGAGTTGGCGTAAAAGCTTCCCTCGAATGCGTTCCGCGCGTTGGGCATGACGATGATCATCTCGCGCGCCGCGCCCGCGGCGAGCAGGCTGTCCATCGCGAGTCGGATGTTGAGGTCTTGCCGAATGCCCGAGATGAGCTCGCGGTCCGCGCTGGCGAAGCCGTGCAGCCAGTACACCACGGGATATCTCCGCTGCTGATGCGTCGCGTAGCTCGGCGGGAGATACACCGACACCTGCCGCCACGCGGGATCGCCGAGGAGGTTTGCCGCGAGCGAGGGCGCGGGCACGGTGTCGATTCGCGTAACCGCCTGCGCAAAAGCGACCGGGCCGGTCAGCGAGACGCACGCGGCCGCCAGGGCGGCGAGTGCGAGCACTCCTGTCAGTCGCGGCTTGCCGCGACATATGGTCTTCGGCAGTATATGCTCGGCCATGCGAACGAAGTTACGACACCTGAGCTCGTAGCGCCTCACGCTGGTGATCCGGCGCCTGGCGCCGGTTCATGTCCGAGGTGTCCGTCGAGCAGTTCCCGCGGGAGGGACCGTGTTCGACAATATGGGCTGGTGGCGGAGGCGTACGATCGCTGGTGCATGTACGAAGGTCGCCCACAAAAATTTGGTACCCAGTTCGTTCCCGACGGCGTGCGGTATAGACTGTGGGATGTGGATTCCACTACGACTGACGAGGAGCGAGCCGAATGGGACGTGCCGAGTCTCGCGGCCCAGCTCGCGCGCGCGGAGGAGATGACACGCACTGAGCCGCAGCCGCCAATGGATGACGCACCCGAATGGCTACGCGGCGCGATCGTGCGCTGGCGGGCAATCGAGCCCGGCCCCTGAGTCTACGAGTTCGGCTCGACCAGGATGGTTAACTGTGAAGAGGGAGATTGACGATGCCATACGTAGACGGCTTTCTGTTGCCGGTTCCGAAGAAAAAGATCGCGGCGTACCGCAAGATGGCTCGCAAGGCCGGCAAGATCTGGATCGAGCACGGCGCGCTCGAATTCCGCGAGTGCGCGGGCGATGACCTGAACCCAAAGGGACCGGTGTCTTTCCGGCGCCTCGTCAAAGCCAAGCCCTCGGAGACGGTGTTCTTCTCCTGGATCGTGTTCCGATCCAAGGGCGACCGCGCGAGGGTCAACAAGAAGGTCATGACCGATCCACGACTCCAGAAAATGATGGAGCCCGGCGGAGCGCCATTCGACTTCAAGCGTATGGCGTACGGCGGATTCAAGGTCGCCGTAGATCTCTAGCGCACGCCAATTGCCTGCCGAAACGGAAAGCGCCGCGCCCGCCGGGTTCGACACGCTCGGCGTCTCGCCCTCGCTGCTGCGCACGATCGAAGCGCTCGGCTACGAAGAGCCGACCCCGATCCAGCGGATGGCGATCCCGCCGCTGCTCGAAGGACGCGACCTCCTCGGCCAGGCCGCGACCGGCACCGGGAAGACCGCCGCCTTCGCCATCCCGCTGCTGCAGCGTCTCGCCGCGGAAGCCGGCGGCGGCGGACGCTCGGGCGTGCGCGCGCTCATCCTCGTCCCTACCCGCGAGCTGGCCATTCAGGTGGCGGAGGCAGTGCACCGCTACGGCCGCGAGCTCGGCGTGCAGGTGCTGCCGGTGTACGGCGGGCAGGATTTCCAGTCGCAGCTGAAAGTGCTGCGGCGCGGCGTGGACGTCGTCGTCGCTACGCCGGGCCGTGCGCTCGATCACATCCGCCGCAATACGCTCGACCTGCGTAACGTGCGCATGGTGGTGCTGGACGAAGCCGACGAGATGCTCGACATGGGATTCGCCGAGGATCTCGAAGCCATCCTCGCCGCGGTCCCCGCCGAGCGGCAGAGCGCGCTCTTCTCCGCCACGATCGCGCCGCGCATCGCCAAGCTCGCGGAAAAGCACCTGCGCAATCCTCAGCGGATAACCATCGCGAGGGAGAAGGTCGCGAAGGGCGAGCTGCCGCGCGTGCGCCAGCTCGTGTACATGGTGCAGCGCCGCGACAAGATCACCGCGCTCGGCAGGGTGCTCGACATGGAGAACCCGAAGTCCGCGATCGTGTTCTGCCGCACGCGCACGGAAGTGGATGAAGTATCCGAGAAGCTCGGCGGGCACGGCTACGCCGCCGAAGCGCTGCACGGCGGGATGACGCAGGACCAGCGCTCCCGCGTGATGAAGCGGTTCCGCGACGGTACGTGCGAGCTGCTCGTGGCGACCGACGTCGCCGCGCGCGGACTCGACATCGAGCACGTGTCGCACGTGGTGAACTTCGACGTGCCGGCCGCGCCCGACGCGTACGTGCATCGCATCGGCCGCACCGGGCGCGCGGGACGCGAGGGAACTGCGGTGACCCTCGCCGAGCCCCGCGAGCGCGCGATGCTGCACAACATCGAGCGATTGACCGGCCAGAAGATGACGGTGGAATCGGTGCCGACGGTTTCCGATCTTCGAGCGCGACGGATCGGGATGGTGAGCGCCGCGGTGCGCGACGCGCTGGTTGCCGGAGATCTGGACCAGTACGTCATCGAGCTGGGCTCGCTGGCCGGCGACTACGATCTGATGGACATCGCCGCCGCGGCGATGAAGGTCGCGCATGACTCGCTGATGGGACCGATCGACGAGAAGGAGATCGTGCGCGTCGCCCAAGAGCCTGCCAGGGAGCATACCGGCAAGCGTGACGACTTCAAGAAGGACTCAAAGGGAAAGAAATACGACAAGCCCGACGAGAAGCGGGCGGGCGGTAAGACGTTCAAGAAGAAGTTCGAGCGAAAATACGACAAAAAGAGCGACAAGAAGAAAGGCTACCCGAAGCGCGATACCGGCCGCAGGGGGAACCGCCCGCGATGAGGCGCACCGCTTGCGCCGCGCTCTTCGCGTGGGTGAGCGCGGGCCCTCTGGGCGTGGGCGCGCAGCAGGCGGTGGATACGTCGTTTCACCCGCGGGTCGAGCGGGCCACGTACCCCGCGAACACCGGACCGCTCGTGCTGTTCGATGCGGCGCACAACAGCATGCACTCCGTGGACCGCTCGTTCCGCCCGTTCGCGGATCTGCTGCGGCTGGACGGTTACCGCTTCGAGGCTCTAGGCACGAACCTCACGGCAGATTCGCTCGCGCGCGCGGAGATCTTCGTCATCGTCAACGTGCTCGCCGCGGAGAACGTCGGCAACTGGAAGCTCCCGACGCCATCCGCTTACACGCCTGCAGAAATCGAAGTTGTGCGAAGCTGGGTCAGCCGCGGCGGGTCGCTCCTGCTCGTCGCGGACCACATGCCTTTCCCGGGCGCGACGCGCGAGCTGGCCCGCGTCTTCGGCTTCGACTTCGTCAACAATTTCGCGATCGACACCGCCACGTGGGATCCGATCGTGTTCCGCCGCAGCGACGGATCGCTGAGCGCGCATGCCGTAACCGAGGGCATCGACTCCATCGCGACGTTCACCGGTCAGGCATTTAGCGCCCCCGACTCGGCGATCACCCCACTGCTGACTTTCGGACCCGGAATAACCGCCTACGAGCCTGCCACCGCATGGGAATTCGACGGCGTGCCGGGAGGCTCGGCGACCGGGATGCTGCAGGGGGCCGCGCGCACATTCGGCGCCGGCCGCGTCGTCGTCCTCGGCGAGGCGGCGATGCTGACCGCGCAGGTTACCGGGCCGGCGCGCAGGCCGATGGGGATGAACGCGCCCGTCGCGAATCAGAATCAGCGGTTCGTGCTGAACGTCATCCACTGGCTATCGAAAGCCGACCCCGATCGCGAATAGGGGGAATCCAAGTAAGGAGTGTTGCAGTTCGGAGCTGTGAGTTTGGAGTGGCTGAGGGCGGCGACTCCCAACTCACTCCTCCAAACTGCCACACTCCCTACTTGGATTCCTTGTCGGCCTTCCCGGAATCAACGAATCTCTTCATCGAGATCGTCTCATACGACAGCCCTTCCCTCGCCCACTCGACCGCCGCGTCCGCCTGATCGTCCGAGTGACCGAGCGACACCAGCGCATAATGTGACATCGCGAGCGCGGTCTCCCGCTCGCCCAGCACCGTGCGGCCCACGCCGATCGCGTCGAGGTACTCCTGCTCCGCCGAGCTGTGCGTCCGCACGACCGTATCGAGGTTGGGGTTCATCCGCAGCGCGAGATCCAGTACCTGCCGTGACTGGAACGCACCCGGCGCCGCCAGAATCAGCAGCCGCGCGGTGTGCGGCGACGCCAGCTCCAGAATCGAAGCGCGCGTAGCGTCGCCCCATATCGCGCGCACGCCGTCGTGGCGCGCGGCCTTAGCCGCCGCCCGATCGGTCTCGATCACTACGAACGGCAGGCTTTGCGCGCTGAGTGTTCCGGCGATCGCGCGCCCGACGCGGCCGTAGCCCACGAGAATCGCGTGGCCGATCAAGGGTTCTTCGCCCGGAGGGAACGCGATGGACATCTCGGTCGTGCGCTCCAGCGTCTCGATCATCCGCGGCTTTCCCTTCGTCCATCTGTCCACCTTGCCGGCGAGCGCGAACATCAGCGGGTTGAGGGTGATGGACAGGATGGCCGCGGCCAGAATGAGATCGCGCCCCGTGTCGGAAAGCAGCCCGAGCGTCACGGCCAGTCCGGCCAGAATGAAAGAGAACTCTCCGATCTGCGCCAGGCTCGCCGCCACAGTGAGCGCCGACCTGATCCGATACCCGAGCAGCAGCACTATCGCGATCACCACGATCGATTTGCCGATCACGACGATCCCGAGCGTGCCTAGCACCGCCAGCGGCTCGCGCGTGATTATCCCGGGATCGAACAACATCCCCACCGAGACGAAGAACAGCACGGCGAACGCGTCCTGCAACGGGAGCGCTTCCGCGCCGGCCTGGTAGCTGAGGTCCGATCCGTTGATCACGACTCCGGCGAAGAACGCGCCGAGCGCGACCGACACGCCGAACAGCACCGCCGAGCCGAGCGCGATCCCGAGCGCGGTAGCCAGCACCGCGAGAGTGAAAAGCTCACGGGAGCCGGTGTGCGCCACGCGCTCGAGCATCCACGGCACTATCCGGCGGCCGCCGATCAGCACGAGCGCGAAGAACGCCGCGACTTTCGCGAGCGTGAAGCCGATGGTCAGGAGCAGGCCGCGGTCGCTGGCGCCGACCGCGTCGGGCGCGGTGCCCAGCGAAGTCGCGAACGCGGGCAGGAGGACGAGCACCAGCACCATCACCAGGTCTTCGACCACCAGCCATCCCACGGCGAGCTTGCCGTCGAAGCTGTCGAGGCCGCCGCGCTGCTCCAGCGCGCGCAGCAGCACCACGGTGCTCGCGACGGAGAGCGAGATTCCGAACACGATTCCCTCGCCGAGCGGCCAGCCCCACGTGGCAGCGAGCGCGGCGACGACCGCGGTGACTATCACGATCCGCCCGATCGCGCCCGGGATCGCGACGCGCTTCACCGACAGCAGGTCGGTGAGCGAGAAGTGCAGCCCGACGCCGAACATCAGCATGATGACGCCGATCTCGGCGAGCTGCCCCGCGATCGCGACGTCGGCGGTGAAGCCCGGCGAATACGGCCCGACCAGAATTCCCGCTAGCAGGTAGCCGACGATCGGCGGGAGGCCGATGCGCGTGACCAGGAGGCCGAGAACGAAAGCGAGCCCCAGGCCGGCGGTGATGGTCGCTATCAGGGGGGCCGAGTGGAGCATCCCGTAATCTCGCGCATGCCCTGCCTACGAGCGAGATGCGGGGGAATCCAAGTTTGGAGTGTGGCAGTGGGGAGCGTCACAGTGAGGAGTCACGGCCGCCCACACTCCGAACTGTCACACTCCGAACTGTCACACTCCGAACCTGGATTCCCTTTCAGCTGTTCGAGGCCGGTTTCTAATCGTCGTCCTGCTCGACCGCGACGTTGCCGGAAGTCGACGAGTATGCCTGCCCCGCCCCGCCCCCGTACACCAGCCGTCCGCCGGAGTGGCCGACATTGTAGCCCATCCCCACGAGCGCGACCGTGGCGAGCGTGACGACCACGCGCGCCGCCGCGCCGGTCGGCCCGCCGATCAGGCCGACGACCGAGAGCAGCTGCACCGCGCCCGCAGCGTACACGAACTGCTTGCCGGCCTCTTCGTGCTCTTCGATGGCGCCCTCGTTCACGAAACGCTCGACCCTTTCTTCCTCGTTTTCACCCGTCTGCAGCGCGAGCCAGCCGCTGCCGAGCAGCAGCGCGAGCATGGCGATCGTCAGGCCCCAGGCAACTCGCACGCGCGCCTTCCGGCGAATGGCGATCAGCGCCCCTATCGCGAACAGGGGCAGGAGTATCGTCAGCGCGATCGGCATGTGCACGACCAGTGGGTGCAACGGAGATGGCAACGAGAACATGAATTCTCCCGTATATGGGGTGCGACTTCCTGCTTGCCCCGCAATTTCGGTGAAGTCCCGACAGCCCCATATCCGGCATTTGACTTGATTTGACCGGACAACTGTCGCGGTGACGACGCCGGAGCCCCAATG
>CALMKE010000085.1 GCA_937867645.1 uncultured Gemmatimonadota bacterium
GTCCCCCGCAGGCGTATGCTGATCCCGCCGCCGGGCTGGCCGGAGTTCTCCGATATCACCGCGCCGGTCACGCGACCCTGCAGCGCCTGGTCTATGGAGGTCACGCCGGGCGCGCGCTCCACCGCTTCGCCGGCGACGGTCTCGATCGTGTTACCGAGCTGGCGCTTGGTGGTGGGCGCGCCGACTCCGGTGACGACGACCTCGCTGAGCGTGACCGCGGCGGCTCTCAGCGCGAAATTCTGGGTGATGTCGGCGGCACCAGCTACGTTGATCGCAACGCGCTCGGGCGCGTACCCGACGCGGCGCACGCTGATGAACTGCGAGCCCGTGGGAATGCTGGCGATCGTGTACGAGCCGTCGCTGCCCGACTGCGTGCCGAGCGCGGTCCCGTCTATCCGGAGCTGGGCTCCGGGCAGAGCGGCGCCGGTCGCCGCGTCGGTGACGCGGCCGCGAATCGTGCCGGTCCCCTGCGCATCAGCCAGCGCGGGGACCAGGACGAGCGCGAGCGTGAGAAAACGGACCAAGCCTCGCGATCCCATGCTGCCTCCGAGAATCAAGGTGATGTTCTCATTGTCATTACCGAGGCGGCGCATGTCAAGGAAGAGGGGCGGCGCCTTTCGGGAGGAGAGTCCGGACTCGTACTATTTGGTTGCATCCCTGACTCCCGGCCCGGCCTCATTATGCGAATCGTCAATCATTGGAAGCTCCTGGCCGCCGCGCCAGCGACTTTGATTTCGTTTGGATTCACCCCGGTCGCGGCTCGCGCGCAGCAGGCGCCCGCGCCCAGCACCGCCCGCGCGGCGGTTCCGGATCCGGCGCATTTCGAGATTCTCCTGCTTGGCGGGCGCGTGCTGGATGGAAGCGGCAGCGCCTGGGTACGCGCGGATGTCGGGATTTCCGGCGATCGGATCACGGCGGTCGGCGACCTCCGCGGCGCGACCGCCGCGACCACGATCGACGCGCGGGAGCTGTACGTCGCCCCCGGCTTCATTGACACGCATTCGCACGCGGGTGAAGCGCTCCTGCGTTCCGAGCTTCGCGGGGCGCGTCCGCTGCTCGCTCAGGGAATCACGACCGTGTTCGTGAACCCGGATGGCGGCGGGCGCGCCGACCTCGCGGCGCAGCGCAGCGCGCTGTCGAGCGGTAGAATTGGCGTCAACGTGGCGCTGATGGTGCCGCACGGCTCGGTGAGACGGGCTGTCATGGGCATGGCCGACCGCGCGCCGACGGCCGCCGAGCTGCGGAGGATGGAAGACCTCGTTGCCGAAGGAATGGGCGCCGGTGCTTTCGCGCTCTCGAGCGGTCCGTTCTACGCGCCCGGGAGCTTCGCAAAGACCGACGAGCTCATTGCGCTCGCGCGCATCGCGGCGCGGTACGGCGCCCCGTACCAGAGCCACATCCGCGACGAGAGCGATTACAGCATCGGTCTCCTCGCCGCGGTTGAGGAGGTAATCACCGTCGCCCGGGAAGCGGGCACCCGCGGCGTGATAACGCACGTCAAGGCGCTCGGTCCGAATGTATGGGGCTTTTCCGCGGCGATCGTCCATCGCGTGGAACGCGCGCGCGAGCAGGGCGTCGAAGTATTCGCGGATCAGTATCCGTACGAGGCCTCGCAGACGTCCCTCGCGGCGGCCCTGCTTCCGAGATGGGCTCAGGCCGACGGCAACGACTCGCTGCGCGCCAGAATCGCGAACCCGGCGTCGCGCTCGCGCATTGTCTCGGCGATGCGCGAGAATCTCGCCCGCAGGGGCGGCGCCGAACGCATGCGGATCGCGGGCTTCCGCGCGGACAGATCGCTCGAGGGGCGGACGCTCGCGCAAGTCGCCGCCGGCCAGAACCAGGACGCGGTGGAGGCGGCGCTCGCCCTCATCGGCCGGGGCGGTGCGGGCATCGTATCGTTCAACATGAGCGATGCCGACATCGAGCGCCTCATGCTGCAGCCCTGGACGATGACCTCGTCCGATGGCGGCCTGGCAATGGCCGGCGAAGGCGCGCCGCACCCCCGCAACAACGGGGCGTTCGCGCGCAAGCTGAGAAAGTACGTGGTGGACGACGAGGTCATCGAGCTCGGCTCCGCCGTCCGCAGCATGACTTCGCTTCCCGCGACCGTGTATCGCGTGCCGGATCGAGGTTGGCTGCGACCGGGAGCGGCGGCGGACGTCGTGGTCTTCGACATCGCGCGCGTGCGCGACCGCGCGACGTACGAGGACCCGCACCAGGTCGCCGAGGGAATGGTGCACGTGCTGGTAAGCGGCCGCTTCGCCATACGGGACGGCGCGTTCACGAACATACTCGGCGGTCAGGTGCTGCGGCCCGTTCGGTGAATCGCCGCACCCCACGCGCGGTGTGCCGCGTCCCCACCATCGCCGCGTGCTTCGTCGCGGTCGCGTGCCTGGCGTCCACCGCGCGGGCGCAGGATGGGCGCTCGGAGGACGATCTCTCCGCGCAGGTGGAGGTGGTGCGCACGACGCACGGGGTGCCGCACATTCGCGCCGCAAACCTCCGCGCGGCGGCATATGCGCTGGCCTGGGTCCAGCTGGAGGACTACGGTCGCGGCGTAGCGGTGGGACTCGTGCGCGCGCGCGGGGAGATGGGGCGGTGGTTCGGCCTCGACAGCATGGAGACGGACTTCGCGGCTCAGCGAACCTACCGTATCGCCGTGGAGAACTACGGCCGGCTGGACGCGGACACGCGAGCGGTATACGAGGGCTTCGCGGCGGGCGTAAACCGGTACATCGCGCTGAATCCGCGGGAGTTTGCCGATGGATTCGTTCCCCGGTTCACGGGTTACGACGTGGCCGCGCGGGACGTGCAGGCGACATCGCCAGCGCAGGCACGCCGCTTTCTGTCGCGCCTCGGCGTCATCCCGCGGGACGGCGGCCCGTCGGCCGCGCGCGCGCCCGCGGTCGATCCGGCGGAAGACGGATCCAACGCGTGGGCATTCGCGCCCGGCAGGACGCGGTCCGGCCGGGCGATACTCCTGCGCAACCCGCACCTGGCGTGGACCGCGGGTTACTACGAAGCGCACATCATCGTTCCCCGGGTCCTCGATTTCTACGGCGACTTCCGGATCGGCGGGCCTTTCGGGGTAGTTGGCGGATTCAACCGGCATCTCGGCTGGGCGACGACGAACAACGCGCCGGACCTGGACGAGATATACGCGCTCGAAGCGGATACGCTTGTCCCCGATCATTATCTGTTCGACGGAGCTTCCGTCGCGCTGGAGCGGGAGGTCGTCACGGTGCCGTTCGCCAACGGGAAGGCGATCTCAACGGTGACGCGTGAGTTCTGGAGGACATCGCTTGGTCCCGTGGTGCATCGCGACAGCGGCAAGGTGTACGTGCTTCGCGCCGCGGGGGACGGCGATTACCGCGCCGGCGAGCAGTTTCTGCGAATGATGCGCGCGCGCTCGCTCGACGAGTGGAAGGAAGCGATGCGCATGCGCGCGCGCCTCAACTCGAGCTTCACGTACGCGGACCGCGCAGGCAACATTTTTTACGTGTGGAACGCCGCTATCCCGGCGCTGCCACACAGGAGCGGCGGCGACACCACGGCGGTGCCGGCTCGCGGCCTGGCGGACGTATGGACCAGCTACGTGTCGTTCGACTCCCTGCCGCAGCTGCTCAATCCGCCGGGTGGCTACGTTCGAAACGAGAACGACGCTCCGTATCACACCAACCTGCGACAGGTTCTGGATCGGAGTCGCTACCCCGCGAATTTCCCCGAGCCCTCGCTCCGGCTTCGCAGCCAGCTTAGCGTCGCGCTGATAGACAACGACCGGCGACTCACGCTCGAGGACGTGGTGCGGCTGAAGCACTCCTACCGGATGTTGCTCGCCGACAGGGTGAAGGGAGAGTTGCTCGGCGCCGTGCGCGTCTCGCGGCCGGATTCACTGGTGTCGCAGGCGGCGGACGTCCTCGCGACCTGGGACAACACCACCGCGCCCGACAGTCGCGGCGGCGTACTGTTCGAGACGTGGTGGCGCCTGTTCACCGAGGGCGTGAGCCCTGATTCAGTATATGCGCACGCGTGGACACCCGCGGCGCCGCTGACGACGCCGCGCGGCCTCAAGGATCCGGCGCGCGCGGCCAGCGCTTTCTCCGCGGCGGTCGCCGAGACGATTCGGCGGTACGGCCGGTACGACGTCCCCTGGGGTGAGGTGCACCGCGTGCGGCGGGGGCCGGTTGACGTTCCGGTTGGTGGATGCAGCGGCACGCTCGGCTGTTTCCGCGTGCTGAATTTCCGCGCAGATCCTGACGGGCGCCGCTCGGTGGTTGGCGGCGACGGGTGGGTGCTGGCCGTCGAATTTACCGACGTGCCGAGAGCTTACTCGGTTCTCGCCTACGGGCAGAGCCCGCGACAGGATTCGCCGTTTCATTCTGATCAGGCGGCGATGTTCGC
>CALMKE010000086.1 GCA_937867645.1 uncultured Gemmatimonadota bacterium
AGTCGGCCGAAGAGAGCACCGGCGAACCGGCTTCGCCGCCGGCCATACCCCTCGAGCGGGTCGACGTCGAGGCGCACGAACCGATCGAGGCCTCCGTTGAGACGGACGAGTCGATCGAGCCCGCCGCGGAGCCCACCGCCGCGGCCGCCTCTGCCGCCGCCGACCCTGAGGCAGCCGCGAGCGACGACGCGTTACAGGCGGAAGAGCGCGTCCTGGAAACCGCCGCGCCCTTCGTGACCGAAACCATGGCCGATCTCTACCTGGAGCAGGGTTATCCGCACGAGGCGCTGGAGCTGCTCACGCAGCTCGCGGAGCAGCGCCCCGACGACGAGCGCCTGCGCGACAAGGTCGCGGATATCGAGTCGGTAATCGCGGCCCGTCGGGACGCGGCGGTGGCCGCGGCGCGCGCCGAGCGGGCCGAGATCGCGCAAGCCGCGGAGTCAGCTCCTCCGATAGCGGAAGCCGAAACCGCGGAGGCGACGGGCCAAGGCGTGTGGGAGCCCGCGCCGGACGCACCGTTCGATGCCGCGGTCGCCGAAGTGGATTCGTCCGCGTTTGCCGAACAGCAGAACCAGCAGGAGGCATCGCCATTCGAGATTCCGCCGTTCCTGCCCGCCGAGGAAGAGGCACCGACATCGGTGCGGGAGCTGTTCGCCCGGATGGACAGAGCCCGGCCGCGTCCGCCGAGCTCGGTGACCCCGCGGCCGCTCTCGCGGCTGCGGTCGGACTTCGCGCCCATGCCGGATCCCGGTGAAGCGGCCGGTGCGGCCGGCGATGATCCCTTCGCCTTCCCGGATGCGCCGCGTCCCGACCAGCGCGTTGCGCGCACGTCTGGTCCGCAGCCGACGTTCAATCCGTCAACCGCGGATATCGACGACTTCGAGGCGTGGCTGCGGGGACTGAAGGGACCATGAAGATCGCGCTCATCAACGGCCCCAACCTGAACCTCCTTGGCCGGAGGGAGCCGCACCTCTACGGGCACACTACGCTAGGCGAGATCGAGAACACGCTCACCGCGGTGGCCAGGGAGCTGGACGTCGAGCTCGAATGCTCGCAGCACAACGGCGAGGGGGATCTCATAAGCGCGATTCACGCGCTCACCGAATCCGCCGACGGAATCATCATCAATGCCGGCGCATACACCCACACCAGTCTCGCGATCCGTGACGCGCTCGTGGGCGTGAATCTTCCGTACGTGGAGATGCACCTCACCAACATTTACGCGCGGGAGGGGCTGCGCCGCCGGTCCATGCTGGCGGAGGACGCGCTGGCGATAGTGTGCGGCTTCGGCGCCTATGGTTACGAGCTGGCGCTGCGCGGGCTGGTGAATACGCTCCGCGACCGTGGCTGACGCGCGCGAGCGGCGGATTGCCGCGCTGCGGGACGACGTCGCCGGCGATCTGGATGCGCTGCTCGTGACGAGTCTTCCCAACATCCGATATCTGACGGGATTCTCCGGGACCAGCGCGATGCTGCTCGTGACGCAGCGCGACCTGTTCCTGATCACTGATTTCCGGTACGCCACGCAGGTTGGCGAAGAGGTCGGGGACCTCGCCAAGGTGCGGATCGAGCCGGTGAGTCTGTGGAACGGTCTCTGGGGCGTGCTTGCAAGCGTGGGCAACGCGACGGCGGTCGGGTTCGAGTCCGCGCACGTCGTGCACCGCGACTTTCAGCGGCTGCTCGAGAACAGCGTCGCCGGCACGCGTCAATGGCGGCCGCGCGTAAACGCTGTCGAGCGACTGCGTGAGTCGAAGGACGCGCGCGAAGTCGAGCTCATCCGGCGGGCAGCGGCGATCGCCGTGGAAGCGCTGGAGCGGACGATCCCGCAGCTGGCGGCGGGCATGACGGAACTCCAGGTCGCCGGCATCCTGGAAAAGGCCCTGCGCGACGCGGGCAGCGAGGGCTTTCCTTTTCCGTCCATCGTTGCGTCGGGGCCGCGGGCGGCGCTCCCGCACGCGCGCTCATCCTCGCGCGTGATCGAGCGGGGCGATTTCCTGCTGCTCGATTTCGGCGCCGAGTACGGCGGCTACTGCTCCGACATTACCAGGACGTTCGTGGTGGGGAGGTCGACCACGGAGCAGAGGGACGTTTATGGAGTCGTGCAGCAGGCCAACGCCCTGGCGGCGGGCTCCGTTCGGGCCGGAATGACCGGACAGGATGCCGACGCGCTGGCGCGGGGCTACATTGAGCGCGAAGGTTTTGGGGAAGCGTTCGGTCATGGTTTAGGGCACGGCCTCGGCCTGGAAGTGCACGAGGCGCCCCGCCTTGCCCGGACGGCCGAGGGTACGTTGGCCCTCGGCGCGGTTGTGACGATCGAGCCGGGGGTGTACCGCCCTGGATGGGGCGGGATCCGCATCGAGGATGACGTTCACCTCGGTACCGGCGGTCCGGAGATTCTCACGGACTTCACGAGAGAGCTAATCGAGGTCGCCTGACGCGCTTGGCGGCCGGTCCCTAAACAGTCACCATGTTCGATTTACGATACGTGAAGAAGTTGGTGGACATGCTTGACGGGTCCTCGGTGGACTCGATCGAGATCTCTTCCGACAAGGGAATGAAGATCAGGATCTCGAAGGCGCAGCAGCAGGCGGTGGTGATGGCCGCCCCCGCCGTCGCGGCTCCTGCTCCGCCCCCGGCGGCCGCGGCCCCCGCCGCCGCCCCGGCTGCAGCCAAGCCAGAGGCCCCCAAGGAGTCGCTGCTCGAGGCGAAGTCGCCGATGGTCGGAACGTTCTACGCCGCGCCGGAGCCCGGCGCCAAGCCCTACCTCGCCGTCGGCGATTCCGTACGCAAGGGTCAGATCATCTGCATCATCGAAGCGATGAAGATCATGAACGAGATCGAGTCGGAGTTCGACGGGGTCGTCCGCCAGATCGTGGCGCAGGACGCGCACCCGGTGGAGTACGGTCAGGTCCTCTTCCGGATCGCGCCCAATGGGTAACCCGGGCCAGATAACGCCGCCGGAGACCGCCGCCGCTCCGTTCGACTACAAGTCCATCCTGCAGCAGATGGTGCACAAGGGCGCGTCCGATCTGCACCTCAAAGTGGGCCGGCCGCCGACGCTTCGCGTCAACGGCGAGCTGGTGCCGCTCGAGCTGCCCCACACCCGTCCCGAGCAGCTTCGCTCGCTCGCCGAGCAGACGATGAGCGCGAAGCACATGCAGGAGTTCACCGAGAATCACGAGGCTGACTTTGCGCTCGGCGTTCCCGGAATCGGCCGGTTCCGCGTGAACGCGTATCATCAGCGCGGCACGATCGCGTTCGCGTTCCGCATCATCGCGTTCCAGGCGCAGACGATCGAGGAGCTGCACCTGCCGAAGGTGTGCGCGGACATCGCCATGCGCCCGCGCGGGCTCGTCCTCGTCACGGGAATCACCGGATCCGGAAAGTCCACGGCGCTGGCGGCGATGATCCACCACATCAACACCCACCGGCGCGCGAACATCATCACGATCGAGGACCCGATCGAGTTCCTGCACCGCGACATCAACTGCCACATCAACCAGCGCGAGGTCGGGACCGACACGGCGAGCTTCGCGCAGGCGCTGCGGCGCGTGCTGCGGCAGGATCCGGACGTGATCATGGTCGGCGAGATCCGCGACATCGAGACGCTGGACACCGCGCTCAAGGCGGCCGACACGGGCCACCTGGTGTTCTCCACGCTGCACACGACCGACACGACGCAGACGATCAACCGCGTGCTGTCATTCTATCCGCCGCACCAGCAGGACGAGGTTCGCTTCATTCTCTCGAGCGCGCTCCAGGCTGTCATCTCGCTCCGGCTGGTGCCCCGCGCGGACAAGTCCGGGCGCGTGCCCGCCGCCGAGGTGCTCATCAACACCGCGGCCGTGCGCGACAACATTCGCGACATGACCAAGTCGCTCGACATTCCCGAGCTGATCCGCGAGGGCACGATCCAGTACGGCATGCAGAGCTTCGACCAGTCGCTCATGAACTGGTACTCGCAGGGCATGATCTCGTACGAGAACGCGATCTTCTACGCGACGAGCCCGTCCGAGTTCGCGTTGAAGGTTCAGGGTATCGCGGGAACCAGCGACACGTCGTGGGACAAGTTCACGTCAGGAATCGGAACTTGAGTTTGTGCCGGTGGTCGGTCGCGCACGGTTTGGGTATCCCATGCTGGCGCTACGCTCGCAAACTGCGCTCGCTATCACGCGCCTGCATGGGACACCCATCCCGGGCACGACCGACCGGGCGAACCACGTGCGGCCGCCGCTGATCGCGCTCGCACAGCGCGCGCGCCGCAGTTTCCCGACCACCACTGCCCGCGCGAACCCGCTGCGATCTCGCCCCGCCTTCAGTACACGCACAAACAGCAGCGCTAGTGCGAGGCGTCGAAGATTCGGACGTGGGTCCAGCCAAGGGCGCGTGCTAGCGAGCGCAGTTTGCTCGCGTAGCGCCCGGGCTGGATCCACGCCCGAATCGAAGGCGCCTCGCCTGCACGGGACGAGCGATGTTTAAAAAGGTGCTGATCGCGAACAGGGGCGAGATCGCACTGCGGGTGATACGCGCGTGCAGGGAGCTCGGGATACAGACCGTGGCCGTGTACAGCGAGGCGGACAGGGAGTCGCTGCACGTGCGGTTCGCGGACGACGACGTGTGCATAGGGCCGGCGCCGAGCCGCGACTCGTATCTCAAGATTCCGCGGCTCATCGCGGCGGCCGAGATCACCGGCGCGGACGCGATCCACCCCGGCTACGGCTTCCTCGCCGAGAACGCCGAATTCGCCGAGACGTGCGCCGCGTCGAACATCGAGTTCATTGGCCCCACGCCCGCGCAGATCCGCGTCATGGGGGACAAGGCCGCGGCGCGCAAGGCGATGCAGGACGTCGGCGTGCCGATCATTCCCGGCACTCCCGGCCCCGTGGAAGACGTGGACGAAGCGCTGAAGTACGCGAAGGAGATCGGCTTTCCCGTGATCATCAAGGCCGCGGCCGGAGGCGGCGGGAAGGGAATGCGCGTCGCGAAGGACGCCGACGATTTCTCCCGCTCGTTCCAGCTCGCGCGCTCGGAGGCCCTGTCCGCGTTCAGCAATTCGGACGTGTACGTCGAGAAGTATCTGGAGCGGCCGCGGCACATCGAGTTCCAGGTGGTCGGGGACCGGCACGGCAACGTCGTGCACCTCGGCGAGCGCGACTGTTCGGTGCAGCGCCGGCACCAGAAGCTGATCGAGGAGGCGCCGAGCCCTGCGCTCAACGCCGAGCTGCGCGCGAAGATGGGGGACGCGGCCGTGCGGGGCGCGAAGGCGATCGACTATGTGGGCGTTGGAACCATCGAGATGCTTCTGAACGAAGACAAATCGTTCTACTTCATGGAGATGAACACCCGCATCCAGGTGGAGCATCCCGTCACGGAGATGCTGACGGGGATAGACCTCGTAAAGGAGCAGATCCGCGTGGCGGCGGGCGAAAAGCTGTCGTTCAAGAGCATGCCGACGTTGCGTGGTCACGTGATCGAGTGCCGGGTGAACGCCGAGGACCCGGCAAAGAACTTTCAGCCTTCGCCCGGGCGGATCGACACGTTTCACCCGCCGGGCGGTCCCGGCGTGCGGCTCGACACGCACGTGTATGCGGGCTACACGGTGCCGCCGTACTACGACTCTCTGCTGGCCAAGGTGATCTGCCAGGGCAGGGACCGGCAGGAGGCCATCCGGCGGATGCACATGGCGCTGGAGAGCTTCATCATCGAGGGTGTCACGACGACGATTCCGTTCCTCGCGCGCGTGATGGAGAACCCGCTCTTCCAGTCGGGCAACGTGGACACGAAGTTCCTCGAGCGGGAGCCGAATCTCATGAAGGACGTGGCCGTGTGAGGATCGACGTCTTCTTCGGCTACCAGCAGCTGACGCCGGCGGACGTCACCGGGCGGGTCGTGGCGGTGGTGGACGTCCTCCGCGCCTCGACCACGATAGCGGCCGCGCTCGCGAACGGGGCCAGAGCCGTGGTGCCGTTTCTCACGTCGGACGACGCGGTGGCGCAGTCCAAGCAGCTGGGCCGCGAAGCGGTGCTGCTCGCCGGCGAGCAGAAGATGCTCCCGATTCCCGGCTTCGATCTCGGCAACTCCCCGGGGGAGTTCACTCCGGAAAGGGTGCAGGGCAAGACGATTCTGCTCACGACGACCAACGGCAGCGGGGCGGTGCTCGCGGCGCAGGGAGCGCGTGACATCGTCGTCGCCTCGTACGTCAACTTCTCGGCGGTGGCCGCCATGCTGCGCGCCGCGGTGCGGAGCGAGACGGAGGTGGTAATCCTCTGCTCCGGCCACGAGCGCCGCTTCACGCTGGAAGATGCGGGTTGCGCTGGACGCTATGTTCGCGCTATTCAGAAGGATCTCAACGGGGTCGCGACCAACGACGGCGCTACCGCGTGCGCTCTCATCGACAGGAAGTATGGCGAGAACATCGCGAAACTCCTCCAGGACTCGAACCACGGGCAAGCGCTCATCGGAGCGGGATTCGGCGACGACGTCGGCTTCTGTGCCACGCTGGATTCGTTTTCTGTGGTCCCCGTTTACCACGACCGACAGATCGTCCCGCTCGGAACGAGCCGACTCTAGCGACGGCGGGGAGGAGGTCTTCTCCCGCGCGGACGAAGTGCGCCGCGAAGTCGCCGCCATAGCCCTGCTGCTGTTCGCGATCTTCATCGGCGGGGCGCTCGCCGTGCACGGCTACTCGCTGTTGACCGCGAGCCCCGACAGCCAGGCGGATCTGCGAGGCAGCTTCGGTTCGCTGGGTGCCGCGCTCGCCGCCCCCATCACGTCGCTGTTCGGCTGGCCGGCCGCCGTGCTGCTGCCCATCGCGCCGGCCGCGCACGCGATGACGCTGTTCGGGCGGCTCGATCGCAGCGCGGACCGCTCATGGGTCCTGTTCCTGTTCGGGATGGTCGTGCTGCTGCCGGTCGCCTTCGGCTTTTCGCTCGGCGGCGCCGCCGAGCAGAGCTCGCTTACTGGAATGTGGGGCTCGTTCGCCGCGTTCTATCTGCTGCGGTTCGCCGGCACGGCCGGCGCATGGATCATCTGGCTGCTGGCGCTGAGCGCGCTCATGGCGGGAACACTGCGCTGGAACCCCGTCCGAGTGATCGTCGGCCGCCGGGCCCGTGCCATCGAAGGGTCGCAGTCGCTCAACCCCGAGGAAGGCTTCCCGCCGCGCCGTTCCCGCCGGGAGATCAAACAGCCGGACCCACTGATCGCCCGCGCGCTGGAGCCGTCGCCGGAAGAGATGCCGGCGCTGGACATGGGACTGCTGGACGCTGCACCGGAAACCGTGCCCGAAGAGTCTGCGGCGCCGCGAGCTCCGCGGGAGCGCAAGCCGAAGGCCGCGCCGCCGGTGCGCGCCGCGGGTGGAAACGGCGCGGCCCCCTCGGCCGCGGCTCCGCCTGCGTTCAGCGCGATCGGTGGCGAAGACGAGCTCCCGCCCCCGGAGCTCATAGCGCCACTTCCCGCGCGCAATGCCGACCTGGGCAAGCGCGAGCTGGACGCGATGGGCGTCCAGCTCATGGAAGCGCTCCGCACGTTCAAGGTCGAGGGCGAGCTCATTGGGCGCACCACCGGTCCCGTGGTGACCCAGTTCGAAGTCGCGCCCGCCGCGGGAGTGAAGGTCCGCCAGATCGCGAACCTCGCCAACGACCTCGCGCTCGCCATGCGCGCCGCGAGCATTCGCATCGTCGCTCCGATTCCCGGCCGCGGCGCGGTCGGCGTGGAAGTGCCGAATCCGACCGCCGAGATGGTGGGGTTCCGCGAGCTGCTCGACCACCGGGATTTCCAGAGCGCGCGGGCCGCGCTGCCGATGATCCTCGGCAAGGACCTCGAAGGAAATCCGGTGATTGCCGACCTCGCGAAGATGCCGCACCTGCTCATCGCGGGCGCGACGGGCTCGGGCAAGTCGGTCTGCGTCAACACGCTCATAACCAGCCTGGTTTACCGCCACACGCCGCAGACGCTGCGGTTCCTGATGGTGGATCCGAAGATGGTCGAGCTCAGCGTGTACAACGTGCTGCCGCATCTCCGGCACAAGGTGGTGACGGAGAATCGCGACGCGGCCGCGGTGCTGAAGTGGGCTGTGCTCGAGATGGAGGACCGCTACCAGCTGCTCGCGGCCAACGGCGCGCGGAACATCCAGGACTTCAACCGCAAGTTCCAGGAAGGCGCGAAGCTGGTGAAGCCCAAGCGGCCGGACGTCGCGTTCGAGAACCTGGAGTACACGGCCGGCCTGCTGCCGTACATCGTGCTCGTCATAGACGAGCTGGCCGACCTGATGATGACGGTGCAGGGAGAAGTCGAGCGGCCGCTCGCAATGCTCGCGCAGAAGGCGCGCGCGATAGGCATCCACCTGATCCTCGCGACGCAGCGGCCCAGCGTGAACGTGATCACGGGTCTCATCAAGGCGAACTTCCCGAGCCGGATCGCGTTCCGCGTCGCGTCGCAGGTGGACAGCCGCACGATTCTCGACGGGATCGGCGCCGAGTCGCTGCTGGGCAACGGTGACATGCTCTTCATTCCACCGGGCAAGGCGGAGCCGTCGAGAATTCAGGGCGCGTTCATCTCGAACGAAGACACGGAGCGCCTCACCGGCTGGTTCGAGGAGCGCACCCGCGCGCGCAAGGAAGCGCTCATGTCGGGCTCGGTCGCGACCGAAGAGGACATTCTCGAGTTCGTGCGCCAGCGTGAGATCGCGGAGCAGGGCGGCGCGGAGGGCGACGAGGACGAGGACGGCGATCGCGACAAGCTGTTCCGCGAGGCGGCCGAGACCGTGATTCAGCACCAGCAGGGCTCGACCTCGCTGCTCCAGCGCCGGCTCAAGGTCGGCTATGGCCGCGCCGCCCGCATCATCGACCAGCTCCACGCGGCCGGCGTGTTGGGCCCGCCCGAGGGCTCCAAACCGCGCGACGTGCTCGTCGGCCTCGACGAGCTCGACCGCATGCTCGGTCCGCGGGCGTAGCCGCAGCTTTGGTGCGGGGCGCGCCACGCCGCGCGCGGGCACTGACCGCGGCTCGGGTTCGAGCCGCACCATGCGAAAGGCTCGTCCGTTCGCGAGTGTCCGCGGACTAACCGCAGCCCGGATGGTTGTGCGGGCCTGTCGGTCTGGCGGTGGCCCGTCTGCAGGCGCGTCTTAGCTCGCACCAACCGAAGCTCGCGACCGCCGCCGTCCCCTGAGCGAGCGTAGCGCCGGCAGACGGGCCACCGCCGACCGACAGGCCCCGCGCGGCTCAAACCCGGAACTCTGGCGTGAAGTTCGCAACAAGACGCGGGCATGAACCGCCTGATGACCGGTGTGCTGGCTCTTACGATGCTGGGCGCGAGCGTGGCGTCCGCTCAGACGCGAATCGAGAGTGGGGAAACGGTCAGCGGATCCCTGACCCCGAGCGACAGCCGCATGTACAATGGCGCGCACTTCGAGGTCTGGATTTTCTCCGGGTCGCGGGGCGAGCGGATCGGAATCACGCTGCGATCTATTCAGTTCGATCCTTATCTCCTGGTTCAGCCTTTCCCCGGCGGGCGCAGTCCGATTCTCGCGCGCGACGATGACAGCGGTGGCGGGAACGACGCCCAGGTCGAATTCACGCTCCCGGAGGACGGCGATTACGTGATCACGGTCACGAGCGCGGAACGCGGGGAGACCGGGGCGTACCGGCTGTCGGTCGAATCCCTGCCTGGCGGAGCGAGAGTGTCACGGGCGGCGCGTCCGCCTGCCGCAGCGGCCGCCAAGCCATCCGCTTTGTCCAAGCCGGCGACGCCCGCCGCGCGCATGCTGGTGCCGGGCCAGACGGTAACGGGCGTATTAAGCTCGGCGCCGCGCGGACCGCTCGGGACCACCGAAGGTGACTGGCGGTACGTGGGGCATGCGGGTGAGACGATCACTCTGAATCTGCGCTCGAGCGAGTTCGACCCGTTCCTGACGCTCTATTCAATCGGATCGTCGGTCACCCGCGTGGCGCAGGACGACAACGGTGGCGGCGGGCTCAACTCGAAGATCGTGTATCGGCTCCCCGCGGACGGCGAGTATGTGGCGCGGGCCGAGCGGCGCCTGCCGGGTCGAAGCGGGTCGTACACGCTGTCACTCACGTCGAACGGAGCACGTCCGGCCACGCGCGGGCCGGGAAATCGGATGCTCGCAGCGGGCTCCGCGGTTGCGAGCGAGCTCGACGGCTCGGATCCGAAGATGCACGACGGCACCCCCTACGAGCTGTGGACGTACGCCGGGCGCTCGGGCGAGACCATTCGTATCACTCTCCGTTCCGATGATTTCGACGCCTTCCTGTCCATCGGGACTGTGACCAACGGCGTCTTCAGCGCGATCGAGTCAGCCGACGACGGCGCCGGCGGGACGCACTCGAGGCTTGAGATTACGCTCCCGTTCACCGGCAACTATGCGATCCGCGCCAACTCTCTGTCGCCCCGCCGCCCGACGGGCGACTACGTCCTCCGGATAGAATCGCTGCGCTAGCGAGCCGGCCTTTCAGCCGGTGACGCGGTGTCACAATGACGTTCTGAGCGCGCGTCGGCATGTATGGTCGGAGGGTACGATTCCCACCATGCCAACGGAGACAGCCAATGCTCGCCTTGTCAGGTTATCCCCAGTCTTTCGGCGCCGCTCCTCGACGTGTAGTGTTTCCCTCGTCCAAAAAAACGGAGTTCTTTGTGGGTACCGAACGGGTCAGGAGACTCAACCTCGTCGTGGCAGCCGTGCTTTTGTGCTCGGTCGCCGTTGCTCTCCCGTTGCAGGGTCAGGGCGCGATTTCGGCGGGCCAGACGGTCTCCGGCCGTCTCGACGCATCCGACTATCTGCGCGACGACGGCACCTACTACGACGACTGGTTCTACGAGGGACGCGCGGGAGAACAGATCTCGGTGACGCAACGGTCGAGCGATTTCGACTCGTGGCTCCTCATCGGTCGCGTGGTCAACGGCGTGTTCCAGCTCGAAGAATTCAACGACGACGACGGCGGCGGCAACGACGCGCGGATCGACTACACGCTGCCCGCGAGCGGGCGGTATGTGATCCGGGTAAACGTCGTCGGGCGGGGACGCACCGGCTCTTACACGCTCCGCGTCGATCGTCTGGGTGGCGGCAGCTCGGGCTCGTCGTCGTCCGGCGGTCGCCGGGTGTTGTCCGCGGGGCAAAGTTTTACGGGCGAGCTCGACTCGTCTGATCCGCTCTGGACCGACAACACGTACTACGAGCTGTGGCGGTACTACGGCCGCGCGGGCGAGCGTCTCACGATCATCATGCGCTCACCTTCGTTCGACAGTTACATGCAGTACGGCCGGATGAACGGCGATGAGTTCGACTACCTCGGCGGGTCCAACAGTCGGAGGATAGGCGGCCAGCAGGAGACGGTGCTGGACGTGACACTGTCCGAGACGGGGGAATACGGGATCCGCGCGAATTCGCACGGGCAGTACACCGGGCAGTACGTGCTGACCGTCTCCTCCAGCGGCGGCGGTGGAACGACCACGAGCTCCGGCGCAACGATTTCCCGAGGCTCGACGATCACCGGGTCGCTGACGCCGGCAGATGCACAGACGGACAGCGGCTGGTACCACGACGACTACACGTTTTCTGGCACCGGGGGACAGGTCATCCAGGTTGACCTGGAGTCGGACGACTTCGACACCTTCATCGATCTATATCAGGGCACGAGGTGGGTGGCCGAGGACGACGATGGCGGCGACGGACTGGACTCCCGGCTCGTGTACACGCTGCCGGAGTCGGGGAATTACATAATCTGCGTCCGGTCGCGGTACGCGAACCGGACGGGGTCTTATCGTTTGACTCTCCGCTAGCACAGCCAACAGCCAACAGCCAATAGCCAACAGCTCGATTTCGATAACGCCCCGAATCGATCGATGACGCGCTGAGCTCCGGCATGCCGCAGAATTCGCGGCATGTCGGCAGCGAGGCGGGCACTGGGAGAGCTGGGCGAGCGGGTCGCGGCGCGCTGGCTCGCGAGCAAGGGCTGGTGGATCCGCGCCCGGCGGTACCGCAACGGGCACCGCGACATCGACATCGTCGCCCAGCAGCAGCGGACCGTCGTGTTCGTCGAGGTGAAGGCCCGTGCCGGTGCCCAATTCGGCGACCCGGTCGAGGCCGTGGACTGGCGCAAGCAGCGGGAGCTCCGCAGGTCCGCCCAGGTCTGGATCTCCCGCCACGGCCTGCCCGGCGAAGACTATCGCTTCGACGTCATTGGCGTCCTGAGGACCGGCGACGGCGTCAAAGTGAAGCACGTGGTCAATGCCTTCGACGCCGGAGATTCCATTTGCTAATTTCCGGTAGCTTTCGTATTTTGTTCGGGGGCCGGAAAACCGGCCATTCATTGGCTTTTTGCCGTTAGGACGCAGGACGCAGGACGCAGGACTTCTCAGACAACCGAAAACCTCTCAACCGGACCCACCCATGGCTGCCTCCCCCGCGATGCAAGAAGAGAAGAAAAAGGCCCTAGGTCTTGCCATCGCTCAGATCGAGAAGGCCCACGGCAAGGGCTCCATCATGAAGATGGGGTCGGACTCGCGGGTGCGGGTGGACGCCATTCCGACCGGCGCGATCAACCTCGACGCCGCGATCGGCGTAGGCGGGATCCCGCGCGGCCGGATCACCGAGATCTACGGGCCGGAATCGAGCGGCAAGACGACGCTCTGTCTGCACGTCGTGGCCAACGCGCAGAAGGCCGGCGGTGTGGCAGCGTATATCGATGCCGAGCACGCGCTCGACACGGACTATGCCGCCAAGCTGGGGGTGGACGTCGAGAACATGCTGGTGTCGCAGCCCGACACGGGCGAGCAGGCGCTGGAGATCTGCGAGATCCTGGTGCGGTCCGGGGCGGTGGACGTCGTGGTGATCGACTCGGTCGCCGCGCTCGTGCCCAAGGCCGAGATCGAGGGGGACATGGGCGACTCGCACGTCGGTCTGCAGGCGCGGCTCATGAGCCAGGCGCTGCGGAAGCTCACCGGCGCGATCGCGCGCTCGCGGACGTCGGTGATCTTCATCAACCAGCTGCGCGAGAAGATCGGCGTCATGTTCGGCAATCCGGAGACGACGACGGGCGGCAAGGCGCTCAAGTTCTACGCGTCGGTGCGGCTCGACATTCGCCGGATCGCCGCGGTCAAGGAGAAGGAAGAGGTCACGGGCTCGCACTGCCGCGTGAAGGTCGTGAAGAACAAGGTCGCGCCGCCGTT
>CALMKE010000087.1 GCA_937867645.1 uncultured Gemmatimonadota bacterium
GCGCAGATGGAGCTGCACGCCAACGCGGAGAAGTACGAGAAGAAGGTGTACACGCTGCCGAAGGCGCTGGACGAGAAGGTGGCGCGGCTACATCTGGAGAAGCTCGGCGTGAAGCTGACGCAGATGACGCCGGCGCAGGCGGCGTATCTGGGAGTGCCGATGAACGGCCCGTACAAGCCGGAGCACTATAGATATTAGTCCGGAGCCCACCTTGGCTTCTCCGAGATTGCTATAGCACATAATTGATTGCCGCATTGGAGGCGGAAGTGGCCGGCAGGCGAGGGTTCCCCAGATTACCTGTGCACCGGAAGCTTTCGAGCGATCTTACCTATGGTCGAGCGGCATTGCCGCCAAACCGCGCATACCGATCCTCACGCGAAGGCCAGAAGCGCAACAAGCTGCTTCTGGCCCGGGCAAGTGCAACCGCGATCATTGCAGCAACAGTCGGCATGATCCCGCTGCGTTGAATCTATCTATATGTGAATCTCTCCTACAACATGCAGGCGGCTGCGGAAGAGGAAACTCCTACGTTCTTCGAGGTGTACGCCATTTCACCACGTTCGTCTGTGACCTGGAGTTCGATCTTGAAGCCACTCCCTGAATTGGTCCACCATAACTCGGGAAGGTCCTCACCTACAACAACGTTGTCTACTTGCCATCTATACGTCAGCGTACCGCTGCCGCCGGCAACAGATGCGACCCAGTAGCATGTTGCGTTCGGCTGAACAACTGACGGGTTCGTGCTGATGGAGACGCTCTCAATAGCCGACGGCGCGGTCTGTATGACCGTAATTGGCGCTGCTCCAGAGACCCCATCGACTGTCGCAGAGACATTCGTTCCGCCGACTGCGATACCGCTCGCGAAACCGTCAGATGATACGGCCGCCACGTTAGCGTTCGCCGTCTGCCAAGTGATTGGTCTTCCCGAGACCATAACCCCGTTGGCATCGTATGCGTACGCAGTAAACTGACGCCCGTACCCTACCGCGACGGTATCAGAGCTCGGTAATACGCTTACTGAGGATACTGGCCCCGGCGTTGGCGCCGGCGATGTCGTCCGTTTCAGGTTCATCGTGGCCCTGCCCGCGAACGTCGTTCCATCATAAATGATATGCGTGTTGTTCGGATATTGACCAGCGTACGTAGTCGAATCGATGTCGACAAGAACGCCGACATAGTCGTCCCCGCCACGCAAAAGACTAAAGAGATGCTCGGCAGCCGAGCCAAAAGCTCCCGCGGCAGCTTCATAATCAGGTTCCCCGCGCACCCATATCGCGACTGCGCCACGAACGATCCCGGCCGTTGCAAGCACTGCGTCTCGAAACATGTCAGCAAAATCAGGCTGACGAACGCGACAGGATTCGTTGTCGTCTTCCCAAATTGAGACATTGAACCCACCGCTTGTTGCTTTCTGGGCCGTATCAATTTGCGTGGGATTCAATACCAGAACCTCGCCCTCCCAAAAATGTCCGTTCTGGTCAAACACATACGACTGCGAGTAGTTGCCTGGTTGATACTGACCCGCGTTATTCGCGTGCTCTCCGGCACATTGGAACTGGCGTGCACTACCATCAGATGTACTTCGCTTGGCTGTGGCGTGCAGCTCAATTTCTGGTTTTCCGCGAATCCAATGTTCACCTGTATTGAGTACGCGAATGAAATTCGCGTAAAGCCCCAATATCGTCGGATCTGATGCCAACGTTGTATCCGCCGCCCCGGAAAACAGGGGCTTTGTCGCCGCAGCATTCGCAGATGTCGAACGCGATTTCATGCGAGTTAGGTTGAGAGCACACCGCTGCCCTGCCTGAGCGAGTGTTTCCGCTTCTGCAACAAAGCAATTTGCCAGAGCCTTCCCTTGTAAATTCATGGGCAGCTGAGTCGAGAAATCGCCTTCCGCGGAAACGAGCCCTAGAACCGGATGCACGGGCGGGTGATCGCCGTTCAGTACGATTCGTTGCCCACCGGGCGAGAATGCAACGGGGCGCTCTTGTTCATCCAGTTGCAACGCCACGAGGATCGTGTCAATTCCGGTCCACATCGCGCGATGTGCTGCTACGGGCACATACAACTCGAGCCGCCTCACCGCCGACAATGCCCCCTCGAAACTGATCGGTGCTAGGCCTCCTCGGCGTGCCATCCCATCGATCAGCAAACCGCCCCGCCCCGCCATGTAAGACGCAAACTCGAGCTTGAACTCGTCGACACCGGAGGACGCCATGGCAACCTTTAATTCTTGTCGTAACCCGGGCTCGCCGAGGGCCCGTGCCAGCGCAGCCGCGATACGTTCGGCGGCGTTGCGTTCAGCGGCCGAGACGCGGTCCCCCGGTTCGATCGGCGCGGTGGGGAATCCGCCGAGGCGCCCATAGGTCACCTTGGCTATAGAGGAGGACTTGGGTGAGACGACGTCATTGCAGGCTGCCATCAAGAGGATGGCGAGCAGCGACAGGGTCGAAGCTCCCGCTAAGCGCGAAGCACGAAGTTGCCCCGTACCTCGTACACATGCTTGACATTGATCTTCACTCATGCAGCGCTGCTTGGCTCTGATTTTTGTTGCGAGGCCGGGCATGGTCAACAGATCCTCCGAATTCAGAAGTAGGGGGTAAGGTGGGGATAACTGCGGCTGACTTTCCTGACTCAAAAAAGGAAAGAAACCCCCATGGCGTGTTCATAATTGAAGGCGGCGAAATCACCGTAGTCATCGCTTCGTAACCGAATTATTTCGGTCCTCATGCTGAAACGCTCGCCCATCCGGAATCTGAGCCCGAAGTTGGCAGCGCGACTAGCTCCGGTTTCTCTATCAAGAGCCCGGTTCTCATAGTTGCGGGCAAAGATGCCTATAGCAACACCAGCGTATGGTTCGACCGGGCCAATAGGGTATTTGAGCTGGACTCCGACATCTCCGGTAATCACCGGGGAAGCAACGTCTCTGGGTGAGAGTGTCCCGTTTCTACTGACGACAATCGTTTCCTTCGAAGCGGCATAACTCAACCCAAGCTCCCAAAGAGCATACCGGCCGAAATCCCGGCTGAGTCGTGCTGCTGCGAAGGGGAAATAATGGTCACCGCCGATGTCGTCATTGAATGCGCCAACCAAAACCGCGACAGTGGTATGCCATTGAGCGGGGCTCCGCGAATCTGTCGGAGCAGAAGTGATCTGCGATAGCCCGGTGACTGGCGTGCCCGCAAAGACCAGAATCGCCGCTGATCCTATCATTTTCGATCTCATACAACTTCCCTCCAGATGAGGAAACACCGCGAATCAGGCAACGGTATAGAATGAGCTACCGTGGGTTGATTTATCTTTCTTGGCCGAATCAGTTACCGTAGCTCTTGCCAGCAAAGAATCACGCGTGGCCAGAATAGGGACCGGCAAATGCGAGCGCAACTACTACCAGTAGTAGTCCGAGGTCTAGCGAAGCTCCCACCGATGGCGGCGGAGTCCAATTTCACTAAGCCGGTGCGTTACATGGCGCGCTTCGCCGATAATTGATGATAGCAGTGGTCCAAATCCGGTAACGTGCTGAGCTTTTTGCAAGACTCTGCAAGATGGCGGAGATGCAGTGACGGTTCTCGAGCGCGCGAACACGATCACGTTTTGGCGGTACCACCGTGACTACGAACGCGCCGGGGCGATGCTTGTCGCCTTCGACCGCGGCGCCGTTCGCCTTCCCGGCGCCAAATTGCTAGCGAGTTGATCGGAATCGAGTAGCTGCCGTTGAACGCTACCGCCGCAGCCTCCAGTTGGTCCAGATCACCGCCGTCTCGGAGTCGCCGAAGGCTTGGAACTCACCTGGCACCATCGCGCGTGAGTACACCTCAAGGCTAGAAACACGCCCGTAAGAAATGGCGACTCACCGCGCGACGTCCCTGAATCTTGTCTGGTCCGAATTACCAACACGCCAGATCGTGCTGACCGGCCGCTGCTGAACTGCACAGGCACCTGGCTCGGCCGGTAGACCTCGAGCACCTCTATCTGGGCAGGACAGCCGTACCACCATGCCGCGCGGAACCCGGCGCGTGAGGTGTAGCGTCAACTCCGTGGCAGCTACATCTGGAGAAGCTCGGCGTGAAGCTGACGCAGATGACGCCCGCGCAGGCGGCGTACCTCGGCGTGCCGATGAACGGGCCGTACAAGCCGGAGCACTACAGATATTAAAAACGGTGACTAGTGACTGGTGACTCGAAGGCCCCGCCGATTCGGCGGGGCCTTTTTCAACTAGAAAACTACTGGAATTGTGCAAGCTAACCAGCTAGCTTGCTTACCATGAAGGCCACGATCGACTTCGAAGAGACGCTATACCGGCGCCTGAAGATCGAGGCGGCCCGGCGCGGCGGCACTATCCGTGAACTCGTGCAGGAAGGGGTGCGATACGTCCTCGATCTTCCGCCCCCAAGTGACCCGGACAAGCCCAAGCCCGATCGGGCGTGGTTCGCCTCGCTTCGCAAATACGCCGCTAACGCCGATGGAAATCACGACCTCCCGGCGATCCGGCGAACCATCGCGAAGAAGCGCCCGCGCCGCGCGTGATTCCCGGGCTCGACACGTCGATCGTGGTCCGGCTGCTGACCGGTGAGCCCGCGAAGCAGGCCGACGCGGCTCGCCGGCTGCTCGACGAACGTGCCGCGGCGAGAGAGCCGCCGGCGGCGCTGTCCGACCTCGTCGTGGGCGAGTCCTACTTCGCGCTCCGCCACCACTACGGCGTCCCGCACGGGAGAGCCGTGGCCGCGCTGCGCGCCCTGCTCAACGACCCGCGCGTGTTCTCCACGGGCGTCGCTCGTCAGGTGTTCGCGCTTCAACCGGATGAAATATCCGCACCGGGGCTGATAGACCGGCTGATCCACGGTGACTACGAACGCGCCGGGGCGACGCTTATCACCTTCGACCGCGGCGCCGCCCGCCTGCCCGGCGCCAAACTGCTAGCGAGCTGATCGGAATCGTGTAGCTGCGCTCCCTCAATCCTGTCTGGTCCAGATCACCAGCACGCCGCATCGCGCTGACCGGCCGCTGCTGAACCGCGCCGGCACCTGGCCGGGCTGGTACACCTCGATGGCCTCGATGTCGGCGGGACGAATGTCTGCGTTGATGCCTTGTTCGGAAGGCTCGAACTCCATGCCATCGACGTAATAGCTCATCGGGCAAAGCGCATCGACGCTGGATGCCCGGCGCATTTGCGGGATGTACGTGACGCCCGTGAGTGACTTCATTGCCTGAAGCCGGATACCGGGTGCTCCCCGAAGCAGGTCAGTCAGCTGAATCGGACGCTCCCGATCGATGCGCTGACGATCCACAAAAACAGCGTTTAGTCGCTTCTTGCGCTCGGCAAATCCGGGAGCCGCGACCGCTGACGTCCCGCGTTCTTCCACGACAACGAAGGATTCCAGCTGTTGCACCATCGCCTCGAGCCGGACGGAGACGATTATGTTCTGATTGTCCCGGACATCCGCGATGAACCTGGCCGGAGCGTATCCGAGTCGGCGCACGTCCACGACGTGTGAGCCTGGCGGAAGAGCGAAATTGAACGTGCCGTCCGGCATCGTGCGGACACCAATTCCGCTGCCAACGAGACGAACTTGCGCTGTCTCGATCGGATCACCGGCCGTGTCGGTGACGGTGCCGCGAACCAGTCCCGTGCCCGGTTCGCGCCGTAGAGAGACGCCTTCGGCCGTCGCGCTGGCTCGCGCATCCGGTATCGGTGGTCGTACCATGGCAGAGGTCGCCTTCGCTCCCCGTATCCGCACATCCGCAACGTGGAGCACTTCCGACCGGGCAGGGATCCTGAGCCGCGTTGAATGACCGTCCGGAGCGGCTACGGCAAGATCGACAATCTCGTCCAAAGGAATCCCGCACAGGCGATAACGCCCGTCCGGCTCCGACCGGGTAGAGCCCTCTCTTGCGGTGGTCTGTAAAACCGTTCTCGCGTCTCCGGTCCAGCCGCCAGTCCAGCTTGCCCTGATCGCGACACCCGGGAGTGGATTTCCGCGCTCGTCGCGCACTACCCCGGTTACGGCGCCAATTCCGCTCCCATGCGCCCCTTCACATAGAGCCGAAACCAGAGTCTCGACCGAAGGAATTCCGGCCAGCGCCAGCGAAGCCCGGCCGGCATGTACCGATACATCACTGCCGGGCAGTATTACGCCGAGCGTATCCAGCCGCGGGTGAAAAAACGTCAGCGTGTAATCCCCCTCGGGGACACCCGCCAGTTCGAACGTCCCGTCTTCCGGCGTCACCGCGGTAAAGGCCGTTCCCATTAATGAAACCTCGGCCCCCGCCAGCAACCTGGATCGAGTACTGTCGTATACGGTGCCGTGAATGCGTCCTTCTCGCGCCGCGAACGTCTGTCCCGATGATCCGAGTACCTCCATGACTTCGCCGCCTTCATCGCGGAACCCGACCACCGTGGGATTACCGAATGAGGTTTCCAGACCGAGGTCACCCTGGCGGCGGAATAAGGCCCTCGGTATCTGGACCACGGGCATACGTATGCGCCAGCGTTGCACCAGCCAGATCCCATTCGGCAGCTTCTTGAACTCGATGCGCCCGCCGACGTCCCGGGATTCCACGCCGCCCGGCAGCTTCGTGTAGGCGTACTCGGCATGACGCAACTCCGCCGTTTGCTCGTCCACCCAGAGCACTCCTTTGATGCCAGGGAGCGGGTTGGCTTTGGCGGGCTCGAACGTCACGCCGATCATAGAGGCGGACTGTCCCGTCCCCCGCCGAAGACCGAAGCAATAACTGTCGAGAAACTCCTCGGAGACCAGCACTTCAGCGTCGGGCGCGTAGTACCAAGTGCCATCTGCTGTCGTTTGGACGAAACCGCCGGTCGCCAGAGATTCGGGTGGGATGCTCACGAACGGGTTCTTCGTGACGCCCTCCCGCTCCGACCTTTGCTCCCCGCGCACGCGCTTTCTGACGTCAAGGTCCCGTACATACTGAACCACGCGCACGCGCAGCAATCCCCCGTCGCCAGCGAGATCGGTAGCCGCAAGCGCTTTACGCGCCTCATCCCATACTCTGGCGATTACGGTCCCTTCCTCGGGCCGCCGCACGCAGCGGCGCGCCTTCGATATGACGATTCCCGTGAGCCGAACCGGCGCCGCGCGGGCGACCAGCGTTCGCTCCACCACCGATCCCGCAAGGAGCTCGATGCGTTCCGACAGGTAACCGGCGTGTCCGACACGGTCGATTCTGATCGTGTATCGGCCGGGACCAGGCGCTGCGACATTGAACTCGCCGCGAGATCCGGCGAGCCCGCCGGCAACGGGCTTCCCCGTCGAATCGAGCATAACCACGATCGCGCCGTTGGCTGGCGCACCGTTCTCTTCCACGACTGTTCCGCGAACCGTCTGCGCACCGATCGCGCTCGCCCCGATGCCCAACAGCAGAAACGCCCAGAGCACGCGGACTCGCCAATCTCCATCGATTCGCATGACGCAGCGTCTTCTCAAGCTTGCTCCCGAACGAAGCCTTAGACGAATAGTCTAATCGTATAGGCAACGTTCGAGTTCGTACCGCCGAATTGCAAGCACAGCTTTCCGAAACACCGGCAGAGGACGCCGGGAGAAACACGATCCTGTCACCGTCGTGCCCGGGAAGGGCGACGCAACGGGCTCAGGCGGCGCCGGCTTCCGTGGAGACCCGTCCCAAGGGGTTCTTTACGGAATGGGACCGTTGGCTCCGTTTTCTACCTGCGCAATCTCCACTTCGTCCAGATAACGACAGTCTCGCAGTCCCCGAAGCTCTGGAACTCACCCGGCGCCATCGTGCGCGAGTACACCTCGATCGCGGCCACTTCGCTCGGCAGCACAAAATCACCCGGCGGGCCGCCGCGCCACTGCTGGCCGTCGATGAAGAATCGCACGCAGCGATACCCCGCCCCCTCCGGCTGCCCGCGGACTTCGTCGCCAACCACGCGCAATCCGCGAATTCCGCTGAATAGGTGCTCCAGCCGCAGCGCGTTCCGGCGCTCGATGTCCGCGCGCTCCAGGTATTGACCCGCGCCCTGCCGCTTTCTCCGCGTGAAACCGACCTCGGCCAGCGCCGCGTCACCGCGCGCCTGCACTCGCACGTCCTCCAGGACGGGAACGTGCCGGCCGAGCGATACGCTCACGACCCTGCTCACGCTCGGCGTGAGGTTGACGGTCACCTGCGCCGGCAGGTATCCCAGGCGGCGCACCAGCAGCGCCTGCGTGCCCGCGGGCTGCCCGTCGAGCGCGAACCGGCCGCCCGGATCCGTGACCGCCGCGGAGCTCCCCTCGGCGATGGAGACGTGCGCCCCCGCGACCGGCTTCCCGGTCTCGTCGGTCACGACGCCGCGCACGCTCGAAGCGCCCGCGCGCGCCCGCGCGGAATCCGTGGGGGAAGCCCCTGACGCCAGAGGTGGTGTCGGCGGGATAAGGAAGGTCGCCGTTGCCATAGCCGAGCCGCCGAACGCGAGCTGCACATACCCGGTGCGCTTGCCGCCGATCTCCGCGTACGCGTCGGCAGTGAGTCCGGCCGGCAGCCCGCAGATCCGGTACTGGCCCTCCGCGTCGGAAACGGCCACTCTCTGCTTGGGATCGTGCCGAAAGCCCGTCTCCCTGCTCACGGCGAGCTCCACCCAGCCGAGAATCACGCGCGCTCCCGCGATGGGATCGCCGGTGACCGCGTCGCGCACCTGGCCGAACGCGGCGCTCTCCATGCCCTGCGCCGGTCCGCATTTAGCCGCGATTATCGTCCGCGGCGACGGTATCGCCAGGTTCAGCTCCACCGTGTCACCGCCCGCGAACCGCGCGGGATGAGACAGCACCGTGATGCCGAGCGTGTCCAGGAGCGCGTCGAACAGCGCGACTCGGTATTCGCCCGGAGGTATGTTGCCGATCTGGTACTCGCCGAGCGAGTCGGTGAAAGCGAGTCCCTGGATTCCCTGCACCGCCACCGTCGCGCCCTGCAGCGGCCCGCCGCGAATGCTGTCGACGACGAAGCCGCGCAACGTTCCGACAGGCGCGGCCGCGCGCTCCTGCGCGGCGGCGGGCGCGGCCAGTCCGATCAACGCCAGCAGTTGGATGATGCGCTTCGTTCCGGTCATGTCTCGCATGTTGGCGGCAATTTAAGGCGCGCCGCGTTGGGCGACCGCGTGAGCGGCCGGCCCGCGGCTCGCGCGCGCCGGCATACCCCGTCGAGCGTGGCCGGCAGTCCCCGCCATGGGGACACGGCCGCCCGGTCCAGCAGGCCGTGCCTCCGCATGAGCTCCGCGCGATACCATTCCGCGGCGAGCAAAGGCATCGTCACCACGATGACGTCCGTCCGGAAACCCTCGACCCGCTGCGCGTACCACAGCGGATACGTGTCGTTGTCCCCGGCGACGAGTAATACCCCGCCACGCGGAACCGGTCCGAGAATAGCGCGTGCGCTCTCGACCGGCTCCCTGGCGCGGCCGTCGGTTCGGCGATCCACGGCGCTCCAGTTGAGCGCCACCGGCGCTGCGGCCAGGGCTATACCAGCTGCGCCAAATGCGGCCGCAGCCGGGCCTCCCACTGCGAGCCGCCGCGCCGCAACTCGAGCCAGGCGCACCGCGCCGAACCCCGCCCACAGTCCCCACACCAGGAACGAAGTCGCGAAAAAATAATCCCGCTCGCGCGCCTCGCGTGGCGCGCCGTCTGGCAGGACGCCCGCGCCGAACGACGGGCCCGCCTTCAGGTTGAGGTACAGAATCACCCCGAGCGACGCCGTCGCGAACAGCACGGCGAGCGCGCGCCAGCTCCGTCGCTCCAGTGCCCGATGCGCAAGGCTCCCATACAAGGCAAGCGCAACGAAGACGATCGTGACCGACGTGCGCGCGAGCGTCGGCGGGGGGGCCGGGTTGAGTCCCAGCGCAAACTGCCAGTCGGCGTACTCGAACCAGTTGCCCAGCTGCAGGTAGAGCGGCGCCTGCCGCGGCCAGAACCCGGGATCCGCGTATTGCTCGCGTCCCAGCACGTCCATCATCGCCGCCCACGTCGCGGGGTTCGCCTGATTGATCGATGGATCGTGCCGGGCGCGGACGAGCAGAAACAGCACGGCCGATACGCCCAGGACCCCCACCAGCGCGAGCTGCGCGATACGCCAGCCGGTAAGCCGCGGGCGCGCGGGCGCGAGCAGCAGGACCGCCGCCGGCGCCGCGACCAGGGCGGCGAGGTGCAGCGAGTACGACAGGCCCACGACGTACGCGCACAGGAGGATCCACGGCCATGGCGAGCGCGCGTCGCCGGAGCCGGCTCGATCGGCAGTCCAGAGGATGAGCGCGGCACCCAGCAGCGCGAGCGCGTACACTTCCGCCTCGGTTGCGTTGCGCCACACGCTCGATGCCGCGCCCGCGCATATCGCGGCGGCGAACGCCGCCACGTTGTCCCGCGTCCAGCGCGCGAGCATCGAGCCGAGAATCCCAACCGCCGCCGCAGTGGCGACGGCGGAGAGCAGGTTGACCCTGATCGCGTAGTCGAGCGGCCAGGTCAACATCGCCCACACCTTGCCCACGATCACGTACAGCGCCGTTCCCGGCGGATGCGGAATGCCGAGCGAGTGCACCGCAGCGATTAGCTCGCCGGAGTCCCACCAGGTGACGGATGGGGCGAGCGTCGCGGAGTAGATGACGAGCAGGACTGTGAATGCGGACCAGCCGACGGTGCGCGTGCGAATCGGCAGTTGCGAGATCAAAGGCGCTGCGCGCTGCGTGCGGCGCCTTTCCTACCGAGCACGGATAGCTCCCCAGGCCGCGTCCAGCGCCTGCCGATGCATCGCGACGTCGTGCACTCGAAACAGTCGTGCCCCCCGAATCAATGCGACGACCGCCACGCCGACGCTCCCCGCGTCCCGTTGCGCAGCGTCCGAGACGCCTGTGAGTTCTCCAATCATCCGCTTCCGTGACAATCCGACCATCAGCGGAAACCCCAGATCGCTGACGCGACCCAGCTCCCGCAGCACGGCGAGCGAATGTTCCGACGTCTTGGAGAAGCCGAATCCCGGATCCACCACGATGCTCGATCGCTCCACTCCCGCCGTCGTGGCGCGCTCCACACTCTCGCCCAGCTCCCGCACCACGTCCCCGACCACGTCCAGGCCGTACTCCGCCACCGCGTACGAAGCCATCTCGCTGACGCTCCCGCGCGAATGCATGAGGATCACCCCGCACCCCGCGTCCGCGCACACTGCCGGCATCTTGCCGTCGAGCCGGAATCCCGAAACGTCGTTCACGATCGCCGCGCCGGCTTCCAGCGCGCGCCACGCGACGCCGGCCTTCACGGTGTCCACCGATATCAGAGCATCGGGCCTCGCCGCCAGCACCCCTTCGATCACCGGGATCACTCGGCTGCGCTCCACATCCATGTCCACCGGCGCCGCGCCGGGCCGCGTGGACTCGCCGCCGACGTCGAGCACATCTGCGCCCTGCTCGAGCAGCTCCAGACCGCGCGCGATTCCGCGATCGGGCGAATAAGCGACACCCCCGTCGCTGAAGCTGTCGGGGGTGACGTTGACGATCCCCAGGAGGACCGGCTTTTCGATTTCGATTGTTCTCCCGCCGACTGTCCAGCGAGAACGCGTGCTGGCGCCGGCCGCGGCCGACGAGATCACGCCGGAGCCGGCTCCGGTCCCGCGAGCAGCGGCTTCTTGGGGGCCTTGACCGGAGTCGCGGGGGCCGCGACCACGGTCGGCGGCTGCACCGGCGGCTCGGGCGCGCGCGGAGGAAGCTGCTCGCCGCGCGCCAGCGCCAGCACTTCGTCGCCGGTCAGCGTCTCGCGCTCGAGCAGCGACCCCGCGACCGAGTGCAGCAGGTCGAGGTTCGCGCTGAGCGTGTCCAGCGCGCGCGTGTACGCTTCCCGGATCACGCGCTCGACCTCGGAGTCCACCAGCTGCGACGTGCGCTCGGAAACCTCGCGCCGATGCTGCAGCTCGCGGCCGAGGAAAACTTCCTGCTCGTTGTCGCCGACGAGAATCGGACCGATCTTGTCCGACAGCCCCCACTGCGACACGTACCTGCGCGCGATCGCGGTGGCCTGCTGGATGTCGCTCGCCGCGCCCGTCGTGACGCGCTCGCGGCCGAACACCAGCTCCTCCGCGGTGCGCCCGCCGTACGCCATCGCCAGCCGCGCCTCGATCTGCTTGCGCGTGACGGACACGCGGTCGTCCTCGGGCAGCGTGAACGCGAGACCCAGCGCGCGGCCGCGCGGAACGATCGTGACTTTGTGCAGCGGATCGTTCCCCTCGACTTTGATCGCGCAGATCGCGTGACCGGCTTCGTGATACGCCGTCAGTCGCTTCTCCTCGTCCTTCATCACCATGGACTTGCGCTCGGCGCCGAGCATGACCTTGTCCTTCGCGTCCTCGAAGTCCACCATGTACACCTTGTCGTGATTCCGCCGCGCCGCGAGCAGCGCCGCTTCGTTCACGAGATTCGCGAGGTCCGCTCCCGCCATCCCCGGAGTGCCGCGCGCGAGCATCGTGATGTCCACGTCTTCCGCGACCGGCTTGTTGCGCACGTGCACCTTGAGAATCCCCTCGCGGCCGCGCAGATCGGGCGCGTCCACGATGATCTGCCGGTCGAACCGGCCCGGGCGCAGCAGCGCGGGATCGAGTACGTCCGGGCGGTTGGTCGCCGCGATCAGGATGACGCCGTCGTTCGACTCGAAGCCGTCCATCTCGACGAGCAGCTGGTTGAGCGTCTGCTCCCGCTCGTCGTGCCCACCGCCGAGCCCGGCGCCGCGGTGCCTGCCTACCGCGTCGATCTCGTCGATGAAGATGATGCACGGCGCGTGTGCCTTGCCCTGCTCGAACAGGTCGCGAACGCGGCTCGCGCCGACGCCCACGAACATCTCCACGAAATCGGAGCCCGACATCGAGAAGAACGGGCGGCCCGCCTCACCGGCGACCGCGCGGGCGAGCAGCGTCTTGCCGGTTCCGGGAGGCCCGACGAGCAGCGCGCCCTTGGGCAGCCGTCCGCCGAGCTTGGTGAACTTCTGCGGGTCCTTCAGGAACTCGATGATCTCCTCGAGCTCGACTTTCGCCTCGTCCGCGCCGGCCACGTCCGCGAACGTGACCTTGGGCGTGTCGCCCGTCAGCAATTTCGCCTTCGACTTGCCGAAAGAGAACGCCTTGGCGCCGCCCGCCTGCATCTGCCGGAAGAGGAATATCCAGAACGCGACGATCAGCAGGATCGGCAGATACGCGAGCACGGTCGTGCCGAACGACGCGCGAGCTGCCTGGGCCTGGATCTCGACGTTCTGCGACCGCAGGCGCGCCACCTCGTCCTCGGACTGCTCCACCGGGAGGCGGACGTTGAACTTGGAGACTTCGCGCCGGTTCACGAGCACCTTCTTCTTGAACTCGCCGGTGATCGCGCTGCCCGCCTCGATGTTGACCTTGGCGACGTTGCCGGCAGACAGCTCGCGGTCGTACTGGGTATACGAAATCTCGGGCGCCTGCTCGGCGCCCCTGCCCGAAAACTGGATGAAGGCGACCGGGATCAGGATCACGAGGATCCAGAACGAGATCGTCTTCGAGACACTTCCCCAGTTCAGGGGCTTTCTCGGCGGCTTGGGTACGGGCGTCTGAGCGGGCATCTATAAAGAAAGCTATTAGCTGTTGGCTGTTGGCTGTTAGTAAAAACTGAAAAAAGTCGATTTGGTGCCTTTAGCTAAGAGCCAATAGCCGATAGCCAATAGCTCTTATTCCAGACTCGCGATGTAGGGCAGGTGCCTGAAATCCTCCGCGTGATCCAGGCCGTATCCCACCAGAAACTCCTTCGGCGCGTCGAAGCCCACGAAGCGGACGTCGTGCACCAGCCCTTCGGCGATGCGCTTGTGCAGCAGCGCGCAGATCTCCAGTGACTTCGGGTCGCGCTCCTTCATGATCTCCACCATCCGGCTCAGCGTCCGCCCGGAATCCACGATGTCCTCGACCAGCAGGATGTGCTTCCCCGCCAGCTCCGTCTCCGGATCGTACAGCAGCCGCACGTTCCCGCTCGAAACCATCGCGTCGCCGTAGCTCGACGCCACCAGAAAATCCACCTGCAGCGGACGCGTGATCTTTCGCACCAGGTCGCTGAGGAAAATAAAGCTTCCTTTCAGCAGCCCCAGCACCAGCAGGTCGCCATCGGGATACGCGGCGGTGATCTCCGCGCCCAGCGCTTCGACCCGCTCCGCGATCTCGCGCTCGTCGAACGCCACGCGGCGCACGGGACGGCCCAGCAGTCTCGGATCGGCGACGGCGTCCTTCATGGGGCCTTCCGTCGCAAGACGAAATGCGTACGAGTTCTCACGACTTCTATTCCCCCGGAAAGTTGGATGGAGCCGCCGGTCGCCCCATGAATAGTAAACGCGGCTACCCGGTGGGTTCCGCGTCGGTCCATCGTCACGTCCATGCGCGCCGCGATCTCCGGCCACAGGATCGCCAGCTCCCGCTCATCATACGATTCCAGAGCGCGGCATGCAACGAAAAGCGAGCCGTCGGCGTGCAACTCCACTCCCAGCGCGTCCACGATGGCCGCCACTGATTCGCGCCACGCCGCGGCGCGCGCGGCCAGGTCGAGCAGCTCGTCGGGAAACGCCGGACGCGCCGCCACGATCGCGGGCAGGATGTCGTGCCGCACGCGATTGCGGAGGTGCCGCCGCGAGAGATTGGACGGGTCGTGCACGTAGGCGATCGAGAGGTCGCGGGCGTACGCTTCCACGTCTGTCCGGCTCGTGCCGAGCAGCGGCCGCAGAACGTCGGAGCGCGCGTACAGGCCCGCGAGTCCGCGCGGGCCGGCATCGCGCAGCAGCCGCATGAACACCGTCTCCACCTGATCGTCGCGCGTGTGCGCCGTCGCCACCTTTGCATCGCTGTCGCGCGCGACGCGCCGCAAGAACCCCCAGCGCTGAGCGCGCCAGTTCGCTTCGCCCGCGACTCGCCGGCGCGCCCGCCCGACGACGCAGCTGACCCCCAGGTCGTGGCAGCGGCGCTCGACCAGCGCGACGGCTGCCGCGGACGCCGGGCTCGTGCGGTGGTCGAAGGTGGCGACGACGAGAGGAGGCCCGGCGCGCACGGCGGCATCGAGCATTACCATGGAATCCACGCCGCCGGACACGGCGAGCACTACGCCGTCCTGCCCGGAGAGCGCAGTGCGCACTTCGCTTCGAATGATGGTGTCCGCTGTCCGGCTCATGCGCGTGGGCGACTCCGGGAATTGCCCGGCGACTGCTCTATGCCGGGTCGCGTTCTCCTGAAGTTATCCGCTCGCCGCTGGCGGCCTCGAAGAAATGGATCTTGTCGGTGTCGAGCCCGAGCGCGATCGGCGATCCCAGGGGCGGCAGCGGCTGCGGGACCGCCCGCGCGATCAGGTCGTGCGCGCCCGCCCGGACGTACACGAACGTCTCATTCCCCAGCGACTCCGCAAGCTCCAGCCGCCCCGTTACGGTCGCGAGACCTCGCCCCGGCTGCGTGGCGATGGACACGTCTTCCGGCCGGATGCCCAGAATCACTGCCGCGCCGCGGGACGCCTGAACGCGGGCGGCCACGTCCGCCGGCAGCCTCATCTCCCACTCTCCTCCCTCGGCCGCAAAGCGCGGGTCGCCGCCGCCCGCGATCGTTCCGCCGACGAAGTTCATCGCGGGATTGCCGATGAAACCCGCGACGAACCGGTTCTTCGGCCGCCGGTACAGGTTCAACGGCGTGTCTATCTGCTTCACGTGACCCTTCTCCATCACCACGATCCGGTCTCCCAGCGTCATCGCCTCGACCTGGTCGTGCGTCACGTAGATCATCGTGACCCCGAGCTCCTGATGCAGCCGCGCGATCTCGCGCCGCATGGACACGCGCATCTGCGCGTCCAGATTCGACAGCGGCTCGTCGAACAGGAAGACCTTCGGCTGGCGCACGATCGCGCGCCCCAGCGCGACTCGCTGGCGCTGTCCGCCGGAGAGCTGCCGCGGCCTCCTGTCCAGATACTGCTCGAGCCCAAGCGTCGCCGCCGCGGCCGACACGCGCTGATCGATCTCCGCGCGCGGCATGTTCCGCAACTTCAGCGCGAAGCCGAGGTTCTCGCGCACGGTCATGTGCGGGTAGAGCGCGTAACTCTGGAACACCATCGCGATGTCTCGCAGCTTGGGCGGGACGTCGTTCACCACTCGCCCGTCGATCCGGATCGTGCCGCCGCTGATGGACTCGAGCCCCGCGATCATGCGGAGCGTGGTGCTCTTGCCGCACCCCGACGGCCCGACCAGCACCACGAATTCGCCGTCGGCGACCTCGAGATTCACGCCGGCGACAGCGACGTGCTCGCCGCCCTCGTGGTAGATTTTGCGAACACCTTCGAGCGTTACGCTCGCCATGTTTCCGCCCTCGCGTTCACCGCGCCTCCGGCAATTCCTGAATGAGTGATTCCTACCGGTTCCCCGACGGCTTTCTCTGGGGAGCGGCAACTTCCGCGTATCAGATAGAAGGATCTCCCGCAGCCGACGGCGCCGGTCGCAGCATCTGGCACCGGTTCTCCCACACGCCCGGCAACACCTGGCTCGATCAGACGGGCGACGTCGCGTGCGATCACTACCGGCGCTACAAGGAAGACGTCGCCCTCATGAAAGAGATCGGGCTCAACGCGTACCGGTTCAGCATCGCATGGGGCCGTGTGTTCCCGCAGGGCACCGGGATGGTCAACCGGAAAGGACTCGACTTCTACTCGCGGCTCGTGGATGAGCTGTTGCGCAACGGAGTCAAGCCGAACGTCACGCTGTACCACTGGGATCTCCCCGAAGCGCTGGACGATCGCGGGGGATGGCTCAATCCCGACATCGCCGAGTGGTTCGGGAACTACGCGCAGACGATGTTCGACGCGCTCGGCGACCGGGTGAAGATGTGGGCGACGCTGAACGAGCCGTGGGTCGTGACCGACGGCGGCTACCTGCACGGCGGGCTCGCGCCGGGCCACGCGAACCTGTTCGAGGCCCCCGTCGCGACGCACAACCTGCTGCGCGCGCACGGCACGGCCGTGCAGCGTTTCCGAGCGTCGAGCGCGGCGGCGGACGGGCAGATCGGCATCGTCGTGAATCTCGAGCCCAAGACGCCCGCGTCGGATTCTCCCGAGGACATCGCCGCGACGAAGCGCTCGGACGCGTACATGAACCGGCAATACCTCGAACCGGTCTTTCGCGGGCGGTACCCTTCGGAAATGAAGGAGATCTTCGGCGAGGCGTGGTCCGATTGGCCGGACGCCGACATGCGGCTCATCCGCCAGCCGATCGACTTCCTGGGGATCAACTACTACACGCGGAAGGTGGAGCGCTTCTCGGCCGAGCGACTGCCCCTGCGGATCGAGCCGGTGCCGCAGGAGCACGCGTGGACAACGCAGACGGAGTGGGAGGTGTACCCGCGCGCGCTCACGCAGCTCCTCCGCGGCGTCAAGGAGAGCTACGGCGACATCCCGCTGTACATCTGCGAGAACGGCGCGGCGTTCGACGATCCGCCCAAGGCGATCGACGGCAAGGTCGAGGATCCGCAGCGCGTGGAGTACTACAAGCGGCATCTGCGCGCAGCGCACGACGCCATTCGCGGCGGAGTGGACCTGCGTGGCTACTTCGCCTGGTCGCTGCTCGACAACTACGAGTGGTCGGGCGGCTACTCCAAGCGGTTCGGCATCGTGCACGTCGATTACGAGACGCAGGCGCGTACGATCAAGACGAGCGGCCGGTACTACGCCTCCGTCATCGCCAGTAACGGTGAGGTCCTCTCGAAGTAGCGGGCAAACGCCGCTCAATCGCGGTACCGGAACACGATCGTGGCCGGAAGGGCGCGCACGGTCACCTCGGAGCCCGGTCGATTTTCGACCGCACCGTTGATAATCGCCGAAGCAAACGGCTGGTCGAGCGGAGCTCGCACGACGATCCCGCCGGGCGGAATCCGCGTGCCGGCGCCGATGTTGACTCTGACGACCCCGCTGTCGGCGCGCATGTCGTAGCTCAGCGGGCCGTAGTGCGTGGAGAGATTCGCGACACCTACGCCCGGGCGCTCGCGCGCCCAGTCTTCCCTCACTCCCGCGCCGACCACCAGCGAGCTGTCGCTTTCCCGCTCGAACGCGAACATGTCGAGGAAGCTGCGGATGTAATCGCTCCCCACCCACGTGTGAGGCATGTCGCCGATGAAGCTCGGCTTGTTCCGATCGTTGAATACGACTTCCGCCCACATGTACCAGCCCAACGGCCGCTGGTGCTGGAAGAAAAACGAGAGCAGCTCGTGAGCCCGCTCCTTCTGGCCCAGCTGCACGAACGTGCCGACGGTGCGCAGCTCGTACGGCGTGTACGCATCCCACGGCGTCCGGCCCTGCGCGCGGTCCCGCGCCTCGGCGAAATACCTGTCGAACGTTCGCTGGAGCAGATCGGCGGGAAGCCGGTGTGCTTCACCGCCCGGCGAGACTGCTACCGTGGTGGAAGTGGCGTCAAAGTCCGCCAGCTCCGCCGAGCCCGGAATGAAGTCAATGCCGTGCCTGGCGGTGACGAAACGGATGGAGGCGTAGAAGTCGTCGCGGAACGTGTCGCGCAGCCGCGCGTATTCCGCGCTCTCGGGCCGGCGCAGCTCACGCGCGATGAAGGCCGCGTCCTTGAAGCCGCGCAGCGCGAAGAAGTCGTCCCAATAGCTGTGCATCGGCTTGGCGCTGTACCCTTCGTGGCTGATGGACTCGGGCATCAGGCCGTAGAACGCGCGGTCGTCGCCGGTACGGTAGCGCCCGGTCATGCGGGACTGCCGCAGCGAGTCCATGTACGCCACCGCCTTGGAGACGTGCGGCCACATCGCGCGGAGCAGCGTCGTGTCGCCGGTGTGCCGGTAGTACTCCGCGACCAGGTATATGAACTGCCCGTGGCTGTCGTTCTCGGGCACCGGAGTCGCGCCCTGCTGGTCCACGCAGCAGGGGATCTTGCCGTTGTCGTACTGGTACGTGGCGTACCACTCGACGAACTGCTTCACGACCGGCGCGTGTCCCATGCGAAGCAGCGCCGTGGACGTCAGTGCGCCGTCGCGGATCCAGGAACGGGAGTAGGAGCGCGAGCCGGGCTGGATCGCGGGTCCGTCGCGGTTGATGAGGATGTAGGCGAGGTTGGCGCGAAGCGTTTGAACGTGCCGCAACGCGCTCGGTGGAAGCTCGATCCGGACCCGGCCGAGTTTCTCGCGCCACACCTCTTTGGCTGCCCGGGCCCGGTCGGCGAACGGTATCTCCTTCGGCTCGCCGTGCGTGCCGGCGAGGGGTATCGCTATCTCGACGGAGTCCGCCACGGTACCCGGCTCGAGACCGACGTCGTAAACGATGTCGTATCGCATGGCGGCCGAGGCCAGACCAAACGGGTCCGCGGCTTCTTTCGCCGCCGGAAGCTCTCCGGCGCGCAGCCACGTGATGATGCGCCCTTCATCGAACGACACCGCACCGAAATCATTTGGAAGCGTCACCGAATGCACCGCGGGCCTTCCGTTGACAGTCACCTCGCGCCCGCTAATCCGCACCGAATCGACCCTGGCAACCCCGCCGGGCTGATTCAGAAACTGCCACGGCGGATTTACCTGCAGTGGCCGCAGAGCGAGATACAGCAGCACGGTCTGGCCGTAGTCGGTAAGATCGGTTACGCGGTAGCGAACGTGCAGCGCCGAAGAATCCGGCGGCCCGGTGGCGGCTGCCGATATCAACAGCTCCAGATCGCCGCGCCGCGTCGTCACCACCCATTTTACCTGGGGAAACGGCAGCGCTTCGGAGTCGGGGAGGACGGTGATCCTTGCGTCATTCCAGGTATAGAGTCTGCCGTCGGTGTAGAGAAATGGCTCGACCGAAAAGCGCCCGCGGCCCGCTTCAATCGTCCCTTGTTCGTTGATGAGCGCTTCTTCGTCGGCGCCGTCTACGCCCAGCACGGTCCAGTACGACTGCTCGCCCTCGAGATATCTGGGATAGCTCCCCCGCGGCGCGTCCGCTGCGATGATTCGCATCAGATCGTTCTTCGTCGAAGCCCAATCGAGCGGTTTGACGGTCAGCTCCCGGATGCCGTAGCCGTTCGTGCTCTCCGGCTCGTGGAGCACGATGCGGAGATAGCGCGCGTCGGTCTCGGGCAGGTGGATGTAATCGCGCGGTGCGAGCGCGGAGGCAGGGACCGGCGAGGCTCTGGCAACCGAGTACAGCTTCTCCCAGGCGACGGCGTCGGCCGATCCGAGTACGTCGTACGATCTCGCGCGGCGCCCGTCGGACCAGTCGATGATGATCCCGCCAAACTCCCGGCGCTTGTGGAAATCGATCTCGATGCTCGCGGGGGCAGTTCCATCGTGCCGCCAAGCCGTCTCGGGGTCGCCGTCGACCGCGCGAGCGATATCGAAGCCGGGCATGGAGCCGGAGGCGGTCACCGCTGGAACGAGCGTGTACGGCGCGTCAGGCTCCAGCGGGGTCAGCATGAGATCGTCGATCCACACGCTCCCCTTCCCGCCCGACCCCGCCGTGATCGCGAACTCGATCGCGAACACCCGCCGCAGCTCGCG
>CALMKE010000088.1 GCA_937867645.1 uncultured Gemmatimonadota bacterium
GCCGCGGAAGCCTCCGGTCCGAGCGTGACGTACCTTGCGGTGCGGGGCACGACGATCTCGTGACTCCGCACGAGCGATTGTTCTCTCATCCGGCGGAGTATCGCGCGCGCGCGTACGACCCGCCATATCGGGACCCGCTTTCGAGGCGCCGGTGACGCACGTACCTCCGCTCGACCTGGACCGGCGCCGCTTCGACCAGATACTCGACAGCGTGGACGCTGTCGTGTGGGAATGGGACGCGCGCATCGGGAAGCTCGACTTCGTCAACAGCCGCGTCGAGTCCATGTTCGGCTTTCCCGCCGAACGCTGGCGCGGAGCCCTGGACTTCTGGGAGAGCCGGATTCACCCGCACGACCGGGACCGGGTCACAGCGCATTTCGACAAGGTCGTGCGCGAGGGGGGACGCTCCCGGATCGAATACCGGATAATGCACGCGGACGGCCGGCCTATCTGCGTGGCGGACAATATCGCGGCGGAGACCGATGAATCCGGCAACGTGCTGGTCCTCCGCGGGCTCACGATGGACATCACCGAGCAGCGCGCCGCCCGGACGCATCTGGAGGAGAGCGAGGAGCGGTTCAGGCTCGTGGCGGACGCCGTGCTCGATACGGTCCTCATCCACGAAGCCGGCACCATCCTGTACGTAAACAGGACGGGCCTCAACCTGTTGGGCTATGAGGAGCACGAAGTGCTCGGCGGCAGCGGCCTGATGGTCGTCGCCCCCGAAGACAAGGACAGGGTTGCCAGACGATTTGCCAAGCCGAACGACGACCCGATCGAGATAAAGCTGCAGCGCAAAGACGGCTCCGCCGTCCCGGTCGAGGTTCACGGTCGCAGTGGAACGCTGAAGGGGCGAACCGTGCGCATCGTCGTCGCGCGGGATCTCTCGATGGTCAACCGCGTGCGGATGACCGAGGCCGAGATCAAGGACCTCACTCAGGCGCTCCAGGAAAGCCAGCATCAGCTGATCCACTCGCAGAAACTGGAGGCGATCGGCCGCGTCACCGGCGGAGTCGCGCACGACTTCAACAATCTCCTGACTGTCATCCTCTCGTACACGCAGATCCTCCTCTCGGACATCGCCGACAGCGACCCGCGGCGCGAGGACGTGCAGGAGATCCAGCGCGCGGCCGAGCGGGCCACCGCACTCACGCGGCAGCTCCTGGCATTCAGCCGGAAGCAGCCGGTCCAGCCGCACCGGATCGACATCACGGAGGTCGTGCACGACACTGAGAAGATGTTGCGGCGCCTTCTGGGTGACGGCGTGGAGCTGGTCCTCATTCCGTCGCCGGAGCCGCTGTTCGTGCTGGCCGACGCCGGACAGCTCGAGCAGATCCTCGTGAACCTGGCCGTGAACGCCGGTGACGCCATGCCGCAGGGCGGCGTCCTCACGATCGCGACGGACGAGATGGAGGTGTCCGACGCCGAATACGCCAGCCGTCACATGGGCGTGGACGTACCGACGGGAGCCTACGCGGTGCTGAGCGTCGGCGACACGGGCCATGGGATGACGGAACAGACCAAGTCCCACATCTTCGAGCCGTTCTACACGACGAAGCCAAAGGGGAAAGGCACCGGCCTCGGTCTGGCAACCGTGTACGGCATCGTGAAGCAGGCGCGCGGCTACATCTGGGTGTACAGCAAGCTGGGGGCGGGCACTACCTTCAAGATCTACTTACCCAGGTCTTGAGAGTACTGGGGCTTTCCAAGCGGAATCCGGGCTCTCGGCTGAAAGCTGTCGGTGTTCAGCAATCAGACAACGGCGATTTGGACAGTCCAGGCAGTTCGCAGGCGAAACACAATGACTGTCCAAATTTTCTGTTGTCCGATAGGCGAGAGCCGAGAGCCTTCAGCCGAGAGCCCGGATTCCGCTGGGATATGCCAGGACCTAAGCCGTCCGACCGGTGTTGATCACGTTGATCTGCCTGTGCCTCGTGGTCGGGCACCCGTGGCTCACCGCGTTCGACTGGCTCGGCTGGCCCTTGCCGTCGTTGAACGTCCCGCCGAGCATGTAGTCGCGCTTCCCGCCGATCATGTCCATCGCGTTCCAGAATTCCGGAGTGCGCATCTGGTAGGCGACGTCCTTGAGCATGCCGACGATCTTGCCGCCGCGAATCTCGTAGAACACCTGCCCGCCGAACTGCGCGTTGTACCGCTGCTGGTCGATCGAGTAGGATCCGCGTCCTTTGATCCCGATCCCACGGTCGGTCGCCGCGACGATGTCGTCCCACACGATGTCCTGCTCGCCCGGCAGCAGCGACACGTTGGGCATCCGCTGGAACTGCACGTCGGACCATGACTCCGCGAAAGAGCAGCCGTGCGAGCGCGTCGGTTGGTTGTTCTGTTTGTACCACCAGTCGAGCCACATCGCCTGCTCGCGCGTGGTCTGGTAATCGTTGAAGATGCCGTTCTTCACGATCATGAAGTCGTCCGGCTTCACACCCTCGTCGTCCCAGCCCGTCTGGGCGAGCGAGCCCTCCTGCGAGCGGTCGCCCTGAACGTTCATGAAGTCCGGACCGTAGCGGAACTTGCCGAGGAAGTCGGCCGGCGGCGCGATGAAGCTCGTGCCGGCGTAGTTGGCCTCGTAGCCCATCGCGCGGTCCAGCTCGGTGGGATGGCCGATGGACTCGTGGATCGTGAGCGCGAGATGCGTTGGATGCAGCACCAGATCGTAGCGCCCCACTTCGACGGGCCTGGCGCTCAGCTTTTCCACCGCGTCGCTCGCCCACAGCGGCGCGTTCTCGACGAGCTTGCCGTCCAGCACGTGCTCGTACCCGCGGCCCATCGGCGAGATCTCCGTCGAGTTGCGCGACTGAAAGTCACCGTTCTTCACGGCCGTCACGCTCATGGTCGGCTGGGACCGGATGAACGTCTGCACGATGAAGCTCCCGTCCGTCGTCGCGAGCGTCTTCTCCTCCTTCACGAACTGCATTCCCGAATTTGCGAACCGCGCCCCGGCGGCGAGCGCCGCCTCGTTGGCGCTGATCAGGAGACCGACCTTGTCGTCTATGGAGACGGTGAACGGGTCTATGCGGAACGGGCTCTTCCACTCGACGTCGCCGACCGGCCCGACGGGCGCGAGCTGATGCGGCTTGAGCTGCGCGACCCTGTTCGACCGCGCCTGCGCCACCGCTGCGCGGGCGATCCTCGCAACCTCATCCCGCGTCAGCCGGCTGCTCGCCGCGAAGCCCCACGCGCCGTCCACGAGCGCGCGCACCCCGAAGCCGAACGTCTCGCTGGACTGCAACCCCTGCACTCTTCGCTCACGCGTCGAGATCCCCTGATCCTGCCGGCTCGATATGCGCACGTCGGCGTACTGCGCGCCGGCGGCGCGCGCCGCGTCCAGCGCGACCATTGCCAGCTCGCGGAAGAGCGGATCCCCTACGCCCGGCTTCGCCCGGGACGAAAGCAGATGCGGCAGCGGCCGGTCGAGCAGCCTTCCGCCTACAGTTACCGCGGACAAGGTCTTAACGAAGTCTCTGCGCGTTGTCATGTCCTGATCCGATTAATGTCCCGACAAGCGAGGGCCAGCCGGCCCGGTGTCTCATGCAGGCGCGTCTTAGCGAGCGCAGTTTGCTCGCGTAGCGCCGAAATGAGATACCGGGCCGGCTGGCCCTCGCCTGTCACCGCCGTAAGACCGATTACCGCTTACACCGCGTCGCTGAGACTCGTGAAGTTGAAGTCGCGTGCCTTGATCGGCGGAACGATCACCACCGCACCGCCCTCACCGCCCTCGCTCGAGTTGACGCGCATGGGCCGGCCCATCATCTCGATGTTGTTGAGCAGGAAGATCGGCGACTCGTTCCAGCGGAAGTTCTTGATGGACTTCGTGATCCGGCCGTTTTCCACGAGGAATGTGCCGTCACGCGTCAAGCCCGTGTAGAGAATGGTGCGCGGGTCCACGGGGCGAATGTACCAGAGGCGCGTCACGAGAATCCCGCGCTCGGTGCTCGCAATCATCTGCTCGACCGTTGCGTCGCCGCCGCTCATGCGGAGAACGTTCCCGCTCGCCGTGGGCCTGACCCCCTGCTTCTGCGCCCAGAACCTGTCGTAGGCCAGGTTTCTCACGACTCCGTTCTCGATCCACACGACTCGTTCCGTCGGGAGACCCTCGCCCGTGAACAGGCCTCCCCGCCCCGCGGGATCAGCCGGATCAGACACCAGGCTCACGCGCTCATCCACCACTTTCATTCCGATCTTGTTCCCGCCGCCGGGCTTCGAAAAGAAAGACCTGCCCTCGTCCGCCGAGCGGGCATTCATCGGGCTTTGAAAGCCCCCGACGATCAGCTGAACGAGATTCGCGACCGCCGTCGGCTCGAGAATGACCGTGTAGCGGCCAGGCTCGACCGCCACGGGATTGCGGGACTTCACCGCCTTGTCTATGGCCCGCGCTCCCAAGGCCGCCGCGTCCACATCCTTCCATTCGTCTTCCGCCGCCCCGGCCCAGCCTGAGCCGGTTCCATCGGGCGTCCGGACCGTCGTTGACATCGCGGAGGATGCACCGCGGTTGTACGCGAACAGCCCCTTGTTGTTGGCGATCGCGAACGAGCCGACGCTCGACGTCATGTAGCCGGTCGAGATGAGTCCCGCGGCGCGCGCGGGCTCCGTGACCGCGCGCACGGCCGCCGCGCGCTGCTCCGGCGAAGGCGTCTCGATCTGCGCGGGGTCCGGACGCGTCTGGTAGGTCTGCGGCCCGAGCTCGGGCATCAGCTCCGGGTCCTCCGGCGCCAGCCGCGCCAGCGCCTCCGAGCGGGCGACGACCGCCGCGAGCGCAGCGTCATCCAGCTTGTTCGTGCTGGCGTTCGCCACACGCTTGCCGAAGACGCTCCGCACGGTGATCTGGTTGTCGTAGTTGTCGCCGGACGTCGAGACCTGATTCTCGGCGAACCGCGTGTTCGACCGCGAGTTGCTGCTGACGATCACGCGGGTCTCATCGGCTTTGGCCGACGCCAGCGCGCGACGCGCGATGGCTTCGGCTTCCTCGCGGGAGAGAAAGCCCGCGGGGGCGTACAGCGATCTTGGCTTGCTCACGCGGTCCTCCCGGTATTGATGACGTTGATTTGTTTGTGGCGGGTCGGCGGACAGCCGTGACTCACGGCGTTCGACTGGCTCGGCTGGCCCTTGCCGTCGCCGAACGCGCCGCCGAGCAGATAGGAATTCCTGCCGCCGATCATGTCCATCGCGTTCCAGAATTCCGGAGTGCGCATCTGGTAGGCGACGTCCTTAAGCATGCCGACGATCTTGCCGCCGCGAACCTCGTAGAACACCTGTCCGCCGAATTGCGCGTTGTACCGCTGCTGGTCGATCGAGAACGAGCCGTCGCCGACGATGGCGATGCCACGATCGGTCGCCGCGATGATGTCCTCGAACGAGATGTCCTGCTCGCCAGGCAGCAGCGAGACGTTCGGCATGCGCTGGAACTGCACGTCCGCCCAGGACTGCGAGTACGAGCAGCCGTGCGACCGCGTCGGCACGTTGTTCTGCTTGTACCACCAGTCGAGCCACATCGCCTGCTCGCGCGTGGTCTGATAGTCGTTGAAGATGCCGTTCTTGATGATCATGAAATCTTCTGGCTTGACGCCCTCGTCGTCCCAGCCAACCTGCGCGAGCGAGCCCTCCTGCGAGCGGTCGCCCTGCACGTTCATGAAGTCCGGGCCGTAGCGGAACTTGCCGAGGAAGTTCTCCGGCGGCGCGATGAAGCTCGTGCCGGCGTAGTTGGCCTCGTACCCCATCGCGCGGTCGAGCTCGGTGGGATGGCCGATGGACTCGTGGATCGTGAGCCAGAGGTGCGTGGGGTGCAGGATCAGGTCGTACCGGCCGACTTCGACCGGCTTGGCGCTCAGCTTCTGCACCGCTTCCTCGGCCCAGCGCGGCGCATTCTCCACGAGCTTGCCGTCCAGCACGTGCTCCCATCCCTTGCCGGCCGGCTGAATGTCGGTGGACTGCCTCGTCTGGAAATCCCCGCGCGCCTGATCGACCGCGGTCACCGTCATGCTCGGCTGCGAGCGGATGATGGTCTGCACGATGAAGCTGCCTTCGCTCGTCGCGAGGGTCTTCTCCTCCTTCATGAAGAACATGGCGGAGTTCACGAACCGCGCGCTCGGAACCCGCATCGCGGCGGCATTCGCCGTCAGCAGGAGCTGCGCCTTTTCTTCGATCGGAATGGTGAACGGGTCGATCCGCGCGGGACTCTTCCACTCGACATCGCCCACGGGGGTCACCGGCGCGAGCACGTGCGGCTTGAGCTGGGCGGCGCGGTTCGCGCGGGCCTGGGCAACCGCCTGACGCGCG
>CALMKE010000089.1 GCA_937867645.1 uncultured Gemmatimonadota bacterium
GCCGCGAGGAGATCCACGAGAAAAGCAACCGGCTGCCGCAGCCATTTGGGCGCGATCTCCGAGAGAAAGATCGCGACGCCAACGGCGAGCGGCGTCGCGAGCAGAAGTGCGATGAACGACGAGACAAGCGTGCCGTATATCGCCGGCGCAGCTCCGAACCGCCCGGCCTGCACGTTCCATTCGCTGCTGGTGATGAAGGAAAAGCCGGCGATGGAGAGTGCCGGCCACGCCGCGATCCCGATCGCGACAGCGATGAGTACCAGCAGCGCCGGGATGGCGAGCGCGAACCCGGTGATGGCCAGCCGATAGAGGCGGTCGCCCGGGGCGACGCCCGACATTATCGCCGCGCGCCGCCTGCTGCCGAACCCTCCGCTCGCGCTGACCGGCGCGGCGGCGTCAGCCACCGACTGGCGCGATCTCGATAGAATCGAGGCGCTGAAGCAGCCGCGTCGCCATCGCCTCGGGTAGCGGGGCGTAGTCAAGTGAGGCAGCCTGCTTCTCACCTTCGGTCAGCGCCCAGCGCATGAAGTCCTTGAGCTTGCGGGCCTTCACGGAATCCGGCTGCTGCTTGTAGACCAGCAGCCACGTGAAGGAGGAGATCGGGTAGGACTGGGCGCCCGGACTGTTTACAATCGAGATACGGTAGTCGGTGTTAGGGGCGAGCTGAGCAGCCACTCCTGCGGCGGCCGCAGTGACGGCGGCGATGCTCGGCTTGACGAAAGCTCCCGCAGCGTTCTGAACCGCGGCGACCGGAAGGTTGTTCTGATTCGCGTACGCGAGCTCAACGTAGCCGATCGCTCCCGGTATCTGCTTGACCTGTCCCGCGACTCCTTCGTTTCCGCGGCCCCCGAGGCCGGTCGGCCACGCAATGTCCTTCCCGCGACCGGGACCACGCGCCCACGCTGGGCTTATCGCCGCGAGATAGTCGGTGAAGACGTACGTGGTGCCGCTACCGTCGGACCGGTGTACCACGAGAATATCGCTGGCGGGCAGCGTCGCGCCGGGGTTCAACGCGGCGATCTTTGGATCGTTCCACTTTTTGATCGTACCGAGGAAGATCTCGGCGATGACGGGTCCCGACAGGCGCAGCTCGCCCTGGTAACCCGGAAGGTTGTACGCGATAGCCACCGCGCCGAGCACGGTCGGGAAGTGCATGATAGGACCGCCCTTGGCCTTGCCCAGCTCCTCGTCGGTCATCGGGCCGTCGGTGGCGCCGAAGTCCACCGTTCCTTCGGAGAGCTGCCTGATGCCTCCGCCTGAGCCGATGGACTGGTAATTGATGCGCACGCCGGTCGCGGTCGCGTAATCCGAGAACCACTTGGAGTACAGCGGGTACGGGAACGTCGCACCGGCGCCGGTCAGGTCCACCGAGCCTGAGCGGGACGCCGACGCGGTGCCCCTGTCGTCGGTATCGGAGGAAGAACAGGCGCTCGCCGCAAGAAGCAATGCGGCACAAGCCAGCGCGGCGGTATGGCGACGCGACATTCGCGATCTCCTGTGAGTGATTATCGGCATGGAGGGGGTGTGGTGCAGAGAGCCTGCCGAAAGATACGGCTTCGGTAATGACACGGACCCGCCGAGCGTAACGAGATTGTCACAACAATCGCCGCGGGCGTCGGCAGCGCTCGCGGAAATCCGGGGTTAGTACCTGGCTACGAGGTGCAAGAACAAAGTTTTGTTGGGGCTAACCGCCGAACCCCTTTCAGGCAATAGCTCCTGATAATCGAGCGAGAGCGACGCGGCGCGTGTGAGATCCCATATCAGGCCGGCAACGGCTAGATGGTGCCTGTCGCCCCTGGCTCGGTGGGTGGTCACCCGGTCCAGCCGACCCAGCACATGGAGCGCGCTGGGGTTTTTACCTCGGCCGCGAAACACGCGGGCCATGGCATAGGCCGAGACGAGCGAGCCGCTGCTGTCGGTGACAACGCGGGGGGAGAGCGCCGTATTCTCCCCGGCTTCCCCCTGGTCCTTCCGGCTCGCGTACTGCGCGGCGACCGTGAGGCGCGGGTCCTTGACGGCCGCGAACACGCCCCATCGGTCGCGATCGAGCGACGACCCGATCGGCGCGAGCTGTCCCGTCCCTCCGGCCGCGAACCGGCTGCCTCGCGCGCCTTTATAGGCCCAGCCCGTCAAAACCAGCCCGCGCCAGAACGGGACGTTCGATGCTGCGAGCGGCGTCAGCGTCAGTCGGGCCGCGTAGTCCTTGAACCGGTCGGTCTCGCGGGATGTGTATCCTGGCCCGTTCACGAGAGTGGCGTAGAGCTCGCCGCGCTTGCCGGGAAAAGTCACCAGCGTCGCGAGTCCGGCGTCGGACGAGGAGAAATATCCGTGGCGATCGACGGCCACCGTTCCCACCCACCGTGGCCAGAACGACTCGTCATGATCTATGAAGGCGTTGTGGAGCAGCCCGAGCCGCGCGACGGCTGTGAGCCCTCCGCGCTTCAGGTAGTCATACTGGAAGTATGCGTACTTGGCGCGCAGCACCCAGCCGCGGTAGTACTCGTCATTCCCGCTTTTCGTCTGCTGATAGAGATCGGTCGTTACGCGTACGCTGGCGCGGTCTCCGGCGGGCATCAGAAAGTTCAGGTATATCCGCTCGGGGTCGAACTTGTTGGCGCCGCGCGAGGTTCCGCGATCGAGGCGATACTGATAGTTGGCGAACATCACCCCCGAGAACCTCAATGCGGGTGCGCTGGGTGCCGGTGCCGGAGGTGTAGGAGCCGAGGCCGGGGCGGGAATGGTGTCCGGCGCGGCCGTCGGCTTGGGCGTCGGCGTTTGCTGTGCGACTCCCGCAGTCACGCCGGCCGAAGCCGCAAGGAAGACGATCGTCAGGACAAGATGAAGTCCGCGTGCGCCCCGTCGCATGGGGACGGACCTTAGTCATCCGGCGCGTGGTTGTCCAGCGCCCCCGACCGTTGCTCGAGTCAGAAGTCGTTCGCGTAACTCAGGAACTTGTAGCGTCCGTCCCGCTCGATGATTGCGCCGAACAGCCGGCGCGTAACGGGTGTCCGGTCTCGCGGGTCGCGGTACGTGAGGGCGCAGGAGCGCCAGAAGGTGTTGCCGTCTTCCCGACTTTCCTCCGCGCACCGATATCCAGCGAAGCCAATCTGCCGCCCGCCAAGCCGGCGCAACACGCGGGAAATCCCCTTCTCGCTATTCTGAGAGGTCAGGAGCCAGGCGATGGCCGGAGGCTGGGCATACGGCTCCCGCATGTAAATGCTGGTCGGGAAATACAGGTACGCGTACTCCGCCCGGGAAACGTGCATCCGGCTGACGGCGGCCGTGTCGTTGCGCTCGACCGCCCGGACGAAGTTTTCGACGAGCGCGTCGCGCGAAAGCTGGCCGTGTTCCAGCCGTGTTACGACGGGCAGGCCTTCCCGGAAGCTCGCGAGCGCGGAGTCGATCGACGCGGGCGTGGCTTGTTCACCCGGCGCGGTGTCTGCGCCCGCCGCCTGTTGTGGTTTGGCGTCGGGCTGGCTGCACGCCGTCGTTCCGAGCGCCAGCAGAAGGGCGGCAAGGAGAGGCCGGCGCACGCGCGCCGGCCTCTCTTCATGCACGGGTCGCCCCGTCAGTTGCGGGCGTAGTTCGTCCAACCAGCCCACCACTTGGCACCCGCCGGGTCCGCCGCGCCGCGGTACGCCGTACCGCTCACGAATGCGCCGGCCTTCGTTGCGAGCGCGCCGCTGAATGCGCCCGTGCCTCCGGTGCGCGGAGCGGCGCCCGTTGCGAGGCTCCAGTCGAGCTGCGCAGCCGCGCTCGGGCTGGCGGGCAGCGCGGTAAAGATGCTCGCGGCGGTGGTGCCGCTGGCCGCCACCTCGATGTTGTTCGAGCCGAGATCCATGGATCCCTGCACGGTCGAGCCGGACTGCGGCTGGAACGTGGCGCCATTCTGCGCGAGATAAAGGTTCCTGACGACCAGGGTTCCGGCGTTGACCTGGTCCATCGTTTCCTGGTCGCGGAGACTGATGGCCGCCCGCGGCCAGCGGGCGACGATTCCGTTCACGTACGAGCCGGCCGTTCCGCGCCGCAGCATCATGCCGATTCCGCCGCTCGTGGCGTCCACCACGCCCGTGCCCGTTCCAACCAGCGTGAAGTTCGCCACCAGCGGATTGTTCCTAGGCAGGGAGTTTTTTCCCGCCGTACAGCCGGCGCCGTCGCAGTTGTCGTTCTCGATCCCCTGCGGGTCGCCGGAGGCGCCGCCGGCCGCCGG
>CALMKE010000090.1 GCA_937867645.1 uncultured Gemmatimonadota bacterium
GAGGGACGCGCGTCCACCTGGACCATGCCGCCTGGCATCGCGATGTGCAGCTCGGCGAAGAAGGTGCGGTTCTGCACTTTGGTGATGTGCACGCGGCGGAGCGATCCGCCCATCCCCACGATCAGGTTCTTGCACAGGTCGTGAGTCAGCGGGCGCTCGCGCTTGATCCGGTTCATCTCGATGACGATGGATTCCGCCTCCGGCTGGCCGATCCAGATCGGCAGGAGCCGCGAGCCGTCCTTCTCCTGGAGGATCACGACGTAGGAGTTGGACGAACGGTCGAGGCCGAGCCGCATGACGTCGACTTCAACGAGTTCCATGCTGAATACTACACCGTGATTGGTGATTGGTGCTTGGTGACTAGTAACTGCCTGACGCCGTTACAAATCACCAATCACCAATCACGAGTCACGCCTTTACAGCTTTCTTCAGCGCCTCCACCCTGTCCGTCCGCTCCCAGCTGAACAGCGTCGAGCCCTGCGGACCCTTCCTCGGCGTGCGGCCGAAGTGGCCGTAGGCCGCGGTGGGGCTGTAGATCGGCTTCCGCAGGTCGAGCGCCTGGATGATGCCGCGCGGGGTCAGGTCGAACACCTTCTCGACCGCGCGCATGATCGACGATTCCGGCACCGTGTTGGTGCCGAACGTGTCCACCATCACCGACACCGGCTGCGCCACGCCGATGGCGTACGCCACTTGGACTTCGCACCGCCGCGCGAGCTTGGCCGCGACGATGTTCTTCGCCACCCAGCGCGCGGCGTAGCACGCGGAGCGATCCACCTTCGACGGATCCTTCCCGCTGAACGCGCCGCCGCCGTGGCGGCCCATCCCGCCGTAGGTGTCCACGATGATCTTGCGGCCGGTGAGGCCGGCGTCGCCCTGCGGCCCGCCGACCACGAAGCGCCCGGTCGGGTTGATGTGATACTTGATCTTCCGGCCGCGGAGATCCTTCGGCACCGTCGGCTCGATCACGTCGCGGATGATCGCGGCGCGGATCTTCTTATTGGACACGTCTTCCGCGTGCTGCGTGGAGATGACGACGGTGTCCACCGACACGGGGATGCCGCCCTCGTACACCACGCTGACCTGCGACTTTCCGTCGGGGCGCAGCCACTTTCCGGAGGACGTCCGCCGGTACGCCGCGAGCGCCTCGGTGAGACGGTGCGCCAGCTGGATCGGGAGCGGCATCAGCTCCGGCGTCTCGTCGGTGGCGTAACCGAACATCATTCCCTGGTCGCCGGCGCCGCCGGTGTCCACTCCCTGGCTGATGTCCGGCGACTGCTTGCCGATCGTGCTGATCACCGCGCAGGTCTTGTAGTCGAAGCCGAACGCGGCGTCGTCGTATCCGATCTTCCTGATCGTGTCCCGCACGATCCCGGGAAGATCGGCGTACGTCTTGGTCGTGATCTCGCCGGCGATGCACGCCATGCCGGTGGTCACGAGCGTTTCGCACGCCACGCGCGCGAGCGGGTCTTCCGCGATGATGGCGTCGAGGACCGCGTCGGAAATCTGGTCCGCGACTTTGTCCGGGTGTCCTTCGGTAACCGACTCGGATGTGAAGAGATGACGGTCGAGCAAGAGAGTGTGGGCCGGAGAAAAGGGAAAGCCGGCAACGGAGTCGCCGGCGGATTCAAGGTGCTTGGTTCGAAGGTGCGTGGCCGGACCGGGCTACGGCCCGGCCGAGCTTTCAAAGGTATGACCATCCACCGACACCGGCAAGCCGTGCCGGAGGAACGGTGCGTCACCGAACGCAGAGAAGAGACGCTCCGACAGGGCGTCGTACGCCGCCTGCGCCGTGTCCGCGGCCACGGCCGCCGCCGCCGCCTCCCGGGCGATCTCGGCGCTGACACCCCGCACGATCTGCTTCACCAGCGGCACCGACCGCGGCGCCACGCTGAGCTCACGCACGCCCAGCCCGATCAGGGCGAAGGCCATTACCGGCTGCGACGCCATCTCCCCGCAGACCGCGACCTCGAGACCTGCCTCGTGCCCGATCTCGACCGTGCGCTTGATGAGCCGCAGCACCGCCGGGTGCAGCGGCGTGTACCGCGACGCGAGGTTGGCGTTGCCGCGATCCACCGCGAGCGTGTACTGCACCAGGTCGTTCGTGCCTACGCTGAAGAACGCGACGTCATTCACGAGCGTGTCGGCCGCGATCACGGCCGCCGGCGTCTCCACCATCACGCCCAGCGGGATGTCGTGCCGGAACGGCACACCCCGCGCTTCCAGCTCGGCGGCCGCCTCGGCCAGCAGCACGCGCGCCTGCCGCACTTCCGCGACCGACACGATGAGCGGCAACATGATGCGGACGTCGCCGTGCAGCGCGGCGCGCAGCAGCGCCCTGAGCTGCGTCTTGAACAATTCCGGCTCATCCAGGCACATCCGGATCGCCCGCCAGCCGAGGAACGGGTTGGGCTCGGCCGGATACCCGCCGATCGGCAGCTTGTCGCCGCCGAGATCGAAGGTGCGGATCACCACCGGGTGGCCGTCGAATGCCTGCACCACGCGCGAGTACTCGCGGTACTGCTCGTCCTCGTCCGGCATCGCCGCGCGGCCCACCACGAGGAACTCCGTGCGCATGAGACCCACGCCCTCGGCGCCGCTGTTCGACGCCTGCTCGGCTTCCTCGGGCAGGTCCACGTTCGCGCGCAGCGTGATCCGCACGCCGTCCAGCGTCAGCGGCTCGACGGCTATGAGCTGGGTCAGCTCCATCTCGTACGCCTGCTCGCGGAGAGCGCGGTCCCGATACGCGGCGAGATGCTGCTCCGTCGGGTCCACGATCAACAGCCCGGAGGATCCGTCGAGGATCGCCAGCTCGTGACCGTGCAGCCGCTCGACCGCGTCGCGCAGGCCCACCACCGCCGGCAATCCCAGCGAGCGGGCCAGGATCGCCACGTGCGAGGTTCGCGTCCCCGCATCGGTCGCGATCGCCGCGATCGCTTCCCGGTCGAGCTGCACCGTGAGGCTCGGCGTCAGATCGTGCGTGATCAGGATCGCGTTCGCACCCGGAGGAAGGTCCACCGGGTCGTGGTCGGGCAGGTCCAGCAGGATGGACAGGACGCGGATGTGCAGGTCCATCAGATCCCCGACGCGCTCGCGCAGCATCGCGTGCGCGTGCTTGGCGAAGTGCTGCCGCCACTCGAGCATGACGAGGTCGAACGCCTTCTCCACGCCGATGTTCTGGCGGATCAGCGACTCGACCTCGCCCAGCAGATCGGCGTCGTCCAGCATCGAAGCCTGCACGTCGAAGATCGCCGCTTCCTCGTCGCCGGCGTGCTTCTCGGCGCGGCCACGAACTTCGTGCAGCCGGTCCTTGGCCCGCGCGATCGCCGAGTGCAGCCGCTGGATCTCCGCCGGGATCGCATCGTCCGGGATGATCCGGTGCCGAACCTCGGGCACCTCCCAACGCAGCACGTGCACCGGTCCGATCACGATCCCGCGCGAGGCCGGTATCCCCGTGATCGTCTGCATCAGCGCTCCCTGAACTTGCTCGCGACCAGCGCCGCGAGCGCTTCGACGGCCTGCGCTTCGTCGGGACCGTCGGCGCGAAGCGTGATCGTCGAGCCGAATTCCGCCGCGAGCATCATCACGCCCATGATGCTCTTCCCGTTCACCTCGAGATCGTCCCGGGTGAGGGTGATGTGCGACTGGAACTTGGCCGCCGTCTTCACGATCTCGGCGGCGGGCCGGGCGTGCAGCCCGAGCTTGTTGACGATCTGCACCTCGCGCTCGATCATCAGACCAGCACCGCGTAGAGGACGATGAGCGACAGGATGCCGAGCGCGAGCCGCCAGCCGACCGAGGTGTTCGGAATGCGCGCGAGGACGACGCCGCCGACCAGCACCGCGCCGATCGACGCCGCGCTCGCTTCCCCGCCGATCCCGACGGCGCGCTCGACGGCGGTCGGCACCGCTATCCCGGCGAGCAGCGCGCCCGCGCGATCGATCCACTCGGGCGCACGCCGGAGTATCGGCGACCCCAGCGACTTCGCGACCTCGGTCCCGCGCGAGAACCCGACCTTGAGCCCCCAGGCGCGGAGCGCCACGTGACCCGCGTTGTACGTGAGGAGAAACAGCGCGACAACCGCGCCCGCGGTCCCGCCGAGACCGTACGCCAGCAACGCGACGAGCGAGCACAGCGGCAGCCATCCCGACCAGACCAGCCGGTCGCCGACGCTGCCGAGCGGACCCGCCAGCGCCGTTCTGAATCGCTCGATCTTGGCGGGATTCACGCCTTCGAGCTCCGCGCGCGTGAGCGCGCCGACAGCGACCGACGCGAGATACGGATGCGCGTTGAAATACCGCGACTGACGCGCCAGCGCGCGGCGGTACTGATCGCCGCCGCGCCCGCCGGGCAGCAGGCGCAGCGCCGGCTCCGCGCAGAACCCGATGCCGTTGCCGAGCAGGATCTCGTAGTTCCACGATCCCTGCACCGCGAACAGCCGCAGCCACATCACCAGCCGCGTGAGAAACGGCACGTGTATGCGCGTCATTGCACGGCCACTACGCCAAGGCCGATCACGAGTCCCGCCAGGAAGAGCCAGCCGGTTCTGGTGCCGGTCGTGAAGAACTTCCACAGCGAGCCGCCGGCGACGGCGCCGGCCAGGCCGATCACCGCGGCGTTGGAGAAAGTCGCGGGCAGTCCCCAGATCGCGACCGTTCCGCGCGCGAGCGGCACAGCCAGCGCGACGGCGAGCAGCGTGAGGAGGAAGCCGCGCGCCAGATCGGCGGTCAGGCCGAAGACCTGCAGTCCCACCACCGCCCGCTCGGAGCCCGCGTCTATTAGCTCGCGCACCGCGGACGCTCTCGCGCCGATCAGCTTACGCAGCGCTATCATGCTCGACCCGCTGAGCATCGCCGTGACCAGCGACACGAACACCGCCACGGCGAGCGAGCCGGGACGGGTCGCGCCGACCGCGGCGAACACCGCGCCGCCCGTGACCCCCGCGGTTCCCCACTCCGGATAGCGCGACGCGCCGAAAGGACGGGTGTCCAGCGCGAGCAGCTCCAGCACCACTCCGACCAGCAGCCCCTGCGGCGCGGAGCCCATGATCGCCCCGCCGGCGGTCGCGCCGACGATGGGCCGCGAGATCATCGCCTGCGGGAAGCTCACGAAATCGAGCCCGCATACCGCGCCCAGCAGCGCGATCGGGAGAAGCTCCAGGACGCTCACAGCAGATCCGCGAGGGGAACAGGCTTTCCTCCGGGCACGTCCTGGGCGGAGACCGTCACGCCTTTTTCCGCGAGCGCCCGCAACCCGCGCTCCTCCTCGGGAGTGAGAAAGACGTATTGCAGCCGCTGAGTCCTGCCCGCGCGGTGATGAATGCCGCCCAGGTTGACCGCGGCCACCGGCGCGCGCTCCGCGAGCCGGGCCATCGTTTCGATGTCAGCCGTGAGGACTATTCCGGGGCGCGGGTCGCTCTCCCACTCGGCGTGCCGGCGCGCGGCCGTCTCGGCATCGGCGAAGTACACCGTCATTTCCGGCGGGACGCCCATGCGATACAGCTCCTGCTCCCAGTCGGATGCGGCGACCGTGTCGTCCACCAGCGCGATGAAGCCGACGCCAAGCGGGCGGCCCCAGCCGACCACGACCTGACCGTGAATGAGGCGGTCGTCGATGCGGTGCAGCACGATCGGCACCTATTCCCCGCCGCTCGAGTCCATGGACGAGCGGCCCTTCTCCACGGCGGTGCGCGCGGCCGTGGCGGGTCCGCACGGCTCGCCCAGGGCGAACTCGAGCAGCGCGGCGAGATTCGCTCCGGTGACGAGGACGAGCTTTGGATTGTCGCGCATCACCCGCCGCGCGGCGGTCGCCGCGCTCCCGCCGGGCAGATCGGTGAAGATGATCTCCGCGCCGTTGGCGACGTACTCGCGCAGAATCCGCTCGAGCTCCTCCGCGTGATAATCCCGATTCGACACGGCGGCGAAAACGTCCATCCGCCCGCAGATCTGCTTCACAGCGGACAGCAGTCCGGACGCGAACTCTCCGTGCCCCACGATGACGCCCCGCGGAGCCTTGCTACTCATCGTCTTCCCGCAGGTACTTCTCCACGTCGGCCGCGCGCGCCATGTGCGCGATGAGCCGCTCGTTGAACGCCGACGCGGCGTCCACGCCGCTGTACTTCAACAGGTGGTTCAGCGCGATTACCTCGGCGATCACCGTCAGGTTCTTCCCGGGATTGAGCGGGACGCGGATCTTCGGCAGCTCCACGCCCAGTATCTCCCCGGTCTCGGTGTCGAGTCCGGTGCGATCGACGAGCAGCGTCTGGTTCCACTCCTCGAGCTGCACCACGACCTCTATGCGCTTCTGCTGCCGCACCGCCTTCACGCCGAAGATCGAAGGAATGTTGATCAGCCCGATCCCGCGGATCTCCATGTGCCCGCGCTGGAGCTCGTGCGCGCGCCCGATCACCACGTCGTTCCCGCGCCGCGTGACCATGACGATGTCGTCCGCCACGAGCCGGTGGCCCCGCTCGACCAGATCGAGCACGCACTCCGACTTGCCGATCCCGCTTTTGCCCGTGACGAGCAGCCCGACGCCGAACACGTCGGCCAGTGAGCCGTGCAACGTGGCCGACGGAGCGAACTCCGCTTCCAGGAACGGCTTCATCCGGCGGTAGAACTCGTTGGTCTTGAGCTTCGTGCGGAACAGCGCGACTCCGGCGCCGCGCGCCGCTTCCCGCAGCCCGCTCGGCAGCGGCTGATCCTTGGTCACGAACACCGCGGGGACCTTGAACGCGAAGAACTGATTCAGCAGCCGCGCGCGCTCCTCCGCCAGCAGCGAGCCGAGGTAGGAGATCTCCGTTTCGCCGAGCGCCTGCAGCCGGTTCGGAACGAATCGTTCCACGTAACCGGCCAGCACGAGCCCCGGGCTCGATATCTCTCCGCTCTCGAGCTGCCGGTCGTGCCCGACTCCGTCGAGCAGATCCTCCAGCTCCAGGGAGTTCTGCAGCCGGTCGAACAGCTGGCCTATCGTTATGCCGGGGCTCATGCCGCTATCACCTCTTCGAGATGCCGCAGTGTCTCATCCGCCGAGCGCTCCCAGGTAAACTGCTCCGCAAATCTCCGCCCACCCTCGCCGAGCGTGCGCACGAGCTCGGGCTGCGCGACCAGCCCGCGCATCGCCGCGGCAAATGCGCCGACGTCGTCCGGTGGAACGAGGAAACCGGTCTCGCCGTCTATGACGGACTCGCGGATCCCCGGCGCGTTGCCGGCGATGACCGGAGTGCCGCACGCGGCCGACTCGAGGTTGCTGATCCCCCACCCCTCCTTCGGAGACGCCAGCACGCTCGCCCACGAACGTCGCAGCAGATTCAGCTTGGCGTCCTCGTCTATGTAGCCGAGAAATCTGAGCCGGTCGCCGAGCTCTAGCGAGCGGCCGAGCGATTCCAGCGCCGGGCGATAGTCGCCCTGGCCCGCTATCTCCAGCCGCGCGTCGGCGGCGTTCAGCTGCGCGAAGGCGCGAATCACGATGTCCACGCGCTTGTACCGCTTCAGCCGGCCGAGGTACGCGAACAGCGGATCGGCCGATCGCAGCGACCAGTCCGGAGCGTACCGCCCGGCGTCCACGCCGTTGTAGATCACCCGGATTCTCGAGCGCGGAATGCCGCGCTCCACCAGGTCGTCGGCCGTGCTTTGGCTCACCGCCTGGAACGGATGGCCGCCGTACAGCGACGCCAGCGGGCGCTCCGACAGCCACACGGCGGCGGCGACGGGAATCGGCACTTCGCGGAACGCGGTCGCGCCGAAGAGATGGTGTACGAGCACCACCAGGCGCTTCACGCGCCAGCGCGGCGTGTACAGCGGGACCTTGTTGAGATCCTCGATGACCACGTCGTAGTCGTTGCGCGCGAGGCCTTCGTCGTAACACGCGCGCGCGTGCATCGGAAACGTGTATCTGGTGCCGGCGCGAAAGACCCGGATTCCGTCGAGCATCGTCTCCGACGGCGCTCCCGCGAATCCGCTGCACAGCAGATCCACCTCGTGTCCGCGCGCGGCGATCCGCCCGAACACCTCGTGCAGATGGACCTCGGCGCCGCCCGCCTGCGGGTTCTCGCGATCCTGCCAGTTGACCACGAGTATCCTCACGAGAGCGAGCCGGCCCTGCGCGCGTACGCGTCGAGAATGCCGTTCACGAACTTCGCGCTCTCCGGGCTGCCGTAGCGCTCGGCCAATCGGACCGCTTCCTGGATCACCACTCGGGTCGGAGTTTCGCCGATCTCCAGCTCGGCCGCGGCGAGCCGGAGCACGGAGCGCTCGATCGCGCCGAGCCGCTCGAGCCGCCAGTTATCGGTGACGGCGGAGAGCGATTCGTCGAGCTGCGCGCCGTCGCTGATCACCTTCCGCACTATCAAGCCGGCGATCTTCCGCTCTTCGGGGCCGACCGCGAGGTCGTCCCACACGCGGGACGCGACCAGATCCAGCGATTCGTTGCCGCGCAAATCCCACGCGTACAGCGCCTGCAGCGCGCGCGCGCGGGCGCGCGTCTCAATCCGCATCGAGCGGGTGCAGGCGGTCGAGCACGTCGGCCATCTCCAGCGCCGCGAGGGCGGCCTCGCGCCCCTTGTTCGCGTCGCCCGGACCCGCGCGCGCCTCGGCCTGCTCGTCGGTGTCGCAGGTGAGCAGCGCATAGCCTACCGGGATGTCCGAGTCCGCGGTGAGCTGCGCCAGCGACTGCGCGACCGCGGCGCTGAGATGGTCGAAGTTGGGAGTCTCGCCGCGGATCAGCGCCCCCACGACGACGAGCGCGTCGTACGTGTCGGCGGCCATGGCGGCGCGCACCGCCGTCGGGAGCTCCCACGCGCCGGGAACCCAGACGAGATCGATGTCATCCGCCGCCACGCCGCGCTCGACGAGCGCGCTCATGGCGCCGTCGGCCAGCTTGCGCGTGACCTCGGTGTTGAACCTGCTGGCTACGACCGCGACGCGGCGGTTCTCGCCGCGCGGCGTACCCGCGAATTCCGCCATTCAGGAAGCTAGAAGGTGTCCGAGCTTGGAGCGCTTCGTTTCCAGGTAGCCGGAATTCTCCGCCGTCGTCGCCGGGACGATCGCGACCCGCTCGTCCACATGCAGGCCGTAGCCCTCGAGACCCACGAGCTTGCGCGGATTGTTCGTCAGCGGCCGGATGGACTTGAGACCGAGGTCGAGCAGGATCTGCGCGCCGATGCCGTAGTTGCGAAGATCGGGCTTGAAGCCCAGCCGCTCGTTCGCCTCGACGGTGTCCGCGCCGGAATCCTGCAGCTCGTACGCCTGCAGCTTGTTGAGCAGGCCGATCCCGCGTCCCTCCTGATCGAGATAGACGACCACGCCGCGGCCGGCGTCCTCGATCATCTGCATCGCGGTGTGCAGCTGCCAGCCGCAGTCGCAGCGAAGCGAATGAAACACGTCGCCGGTGAGGCAGCGCGAGTGCATCCGCACGAGGACGCCCTCTCCGTCCTGCACGTCGCCGTGCACCAGCGCGACGTGCTCGTGCTGGTCCACGTCGTTGCGGTAGCCGACGATCTTCCACAGTCCCATCTCGGTCGGAAGGCGGGCCTCCGCGACGCGGTGCACGAGGCGCTCCTTCTGCAGGCGGTAGGCGACCAGCTGCGCGACCGTGATGAAGGTGAGGCCGTGCTCCCGCGAGAACTCGAGCAGCTCGTCGCGGCGCATCGAGGAGCCGTCCTCGCTGAGTATCTCGCAGATGACGCCGGCGGGATACAGCCCCGCGAGCCGCGCGAGATCCACGGCGGCCTCGGTGTGCCCGACGCGCTGCAACACGCCGCCGTCGCGCGCGCGCAACGGGAAGACGTGCCCCGGCCGGCGGAGCTCGGTCGGCATCGTCGCGGGATCCACCGCGACCTGGATCGTCTTGGCGCGGTCGTGCGCGCTGATGCCGGTGGTCACGCCGAAACGGGGCGACGCGTCGATGCTCACGGTGAACGCGGTGCGGTGCTCGTCCGTGTTCTCGCGGCTCACCTGCGGGAGCGCCAGCTGGTCCGCACGGTCGCCCGTGATCGCGAGACAGATCAGCCCGCCCGCGCGCTTGATCATGAAGTTCACGGTCTCGGCCGTGACCAGCTGCGCCGCGCAGATCAGATCGCCTTCGTTCTCGCGATCCTCGTCGTCGGCGACGACGATCAGCTTGCCGTTGGCGATGTCCTGGATGGCCTGCTCAACCGTACCGAAGCTCATGGGGCGAAATCTACCGGATTTCGGCCCCGGAGCGGTACGGCGCCACCATTCGCTGCACGTACTTGGCGATAACGTCCGCCTCCACGTGCACGCGGGACCCCGGACGGAGCTCGCCCAGAGTGGTGTGGCGGCGCGTGAATTCGACGAGCGAGATCTGCACCGTGCCGGCCGCGGGCAGGTCGTTCACGGTCAGGCTGACCCCGTCCACGGTGATGGAGCCGAGCGCCACGACGAGCTCGGCCAGGCCGGCCGGCAGCGCGATGTTGATGAGCAGCGCGTCGCCGGACTGCTCCCGACCGACCACCTCGGCGACGGCGTCCACGTGGCCCTGCACCATGTGGCCGCCCAGCCGCCCGTCGGCGCGCAGCGCGCGCTCGAGATTCACCTTCGTCCCCGGCGTCCACTCGCCGATCGTGGTGCGCGGAAGCGTGGAGGTCACCGCCGCGACCGTGAAAGGCGGACCGGGCTCGCGCACGGTGAGGCACGCGCCGTTCACCGCGACGCTCTCCCCGGCGGTGAGATCGCGGTAGGGCGATTCGATCGCGAGCTCGCGACCGGCGTCGGTCGTGCGGGCGGAGACGATCGTGCCCACCGCGTCGACGATCCCGGTGAACATCAGCGGCGCACCGTGTCGTACACGGTCATGACGTCGTCGCCGAAGGTACGGCGCGATACGACCCGCATGTTGCCGAGCACGCGCGCCCGCGCCGCGGTCAGCCCGCCGAACCCCGCCAGCGCGCCGTCGCCCAGCAGCAGCGGCGCCTGAAAGATCACCAGGCGGTCCACCAGTCCCTGCTCGAGCAGCTGTCCGGCGAGGCCGGCGCCGCCTTCCACGAGCAGCGAGCGGACGTTCCGCGCGCGCAGCTTCTCCAGCGCGTCGGCGTGCGACTTGGAGGGAATGATCTCCACGCCCTGCGACTTGAGCGGCTCGAGCTGAGCGCCGACGACGCTCGCCATGATCAGCGTCGGGACCTGACGGGCGGTGCGCACCACCTTCGCCGTCGCGGGCGTGCGCAGCTCGCGGTCGAAGATCACGCGCAGCGGCGCACGGCGCGGTGGGTCGGCGAAGCGAACGGTCAGCTCGGGATCGTCGGACAGCACCGTGCCCGCGCCCACGGCGATGGCGTCGAACCCGGCGCGCATGCGGTGCACCTCGCGACGGGACTCCTCGCCCGTGAGCCAGTGCTGCTCCCGGGTCCGCGTACCGATCGCGCCATCTATGCTCACGGCGAGCTTGAGCACAACCCACGGCCGGTTGGAACGCACCGCGTGGAAGAACGGCGCGTTCAGCTCGATCGCTTCGTCCGCCTCGACGCCGAACCGCACGTCGATGCCCTGTGCGCGAAGCAGCTCCGCGCCGCCGCGGGCCGGCGGAGTGGGATCGCGGACTGCGGCGACTACCCGCGCCACCCCCGCCTCGATGATCGCGTCGGTGCACGGTGGCGTCTGGCCCCGGTGCGCGCACGGCTCGAGGGAGACGTACAGCGTCGCTCCCTTCGCCTTCTCGCCGGCGGCGTCGAGCGCTACGGTCTCGGCGTGCGCCTCGCCGTACGCGGCGTGCCAGCCCTCTCCGACGACGTCGTCACCGCTGACGACAACGGCGCCGACCATCGGGTTCGGCGCCGTGTTGCCCCAGCCTTTTCGGGCCAGGTCGAGCGCCCGGCGCATGAAGGCGCTGTCGCGCTCCTCACCGCCGGGTCGCCCGGTTGCCTGCTCAGAAGCCGAATCTGATTCCAATCGAGCCGTAGGTGCGGGAATCGTCTGCCTTGCTCCCCTCGAACTGATTGTACGTCTCGATGTCGCCGCCGGACACCTGTCCGATTTCGCCGACGATCTTGAAGAACGGCAGATTCATCGAGAGATCGAGAAACAGGTTGGTGCGGGAAAGCTTCTGGGAGATGTCGATCGGGCCCGCCGAGACCGCCGGGGTCGGCGGAACGGTGCGCCCCGCCACCCGCGCGGAGATCGAAGTGCTGGACTCGTACCTGTCCTTACCGAAGCCCGCCGCGGCTCCGAACATGAAGAAGCTCTTGCTCGCCATGATGCGCCACGACGTCGTCTGCACGTCGAGGTCGCGCACCTGGAGGCTGTCGCTGCCGGAGCGCGCGGTCATGTGAATCCTGGGAAGATCGCGCCGCAGATAGCTGACCGATACGCCCGGGACGAGCAGTGATTCTTCCAGAATGCCGAGCCGCGCGCCGAAGCCGAACTTGATGGAGCTGCCGTCAAGCTCGACCTTGATGTTGTCAGCCTCGAACTCGGGCAGGTACGACGCGCTCACCAGCACGTCCAGTCCCCCCACGCTGGTGATTCCGAGCGGCAGTCCGCCGAACAATCCCACGGCGAGGTCGGCCGTCGGCAGAGGAATGATCTGATTCGCGGTCGGGAACGTGCTCCGCTGCGCGCCCTGCACGGACAGCGGCACGTCCTGGATCTGCGGAAGCTTGCCCATCACGCCGTTCACGCGAACGCCCAGACTGAAATGGCCGAGGCCGCCGAGCGAGCCGCCCTGGCCCAGCGTCGGAGCTCCACCGGCAAGTGCCGTTCCGAGCTGCGGCGCCATGTACTCGAACAGGTCGATCGCTTTCTGACACGCGTCCTGCGTGGCGCGCTGCTGATCGGGCACGCCGAAAGAATTGACCGTTCCCGGCGGGCACTGACTGTCCGGATTCGCCTGCTGCGCAGCGACCGGCGCGGCCAGCACGGCGGAAGCAATTACCACTGACACGAACTTTTTCATATACATCCTCTTGCTTGATTGTTTGTCGTCAGGACAGAACCACCTGACCGGACCCCGCGCGAATCTCACCCGCGACCCACGCGTCCACTTTCTCGCCTGCCGCCGCAGCGATCACCGCGTCGGCGTCGGACGGATCGGTAACGACCATCATACCGACGCCCATGTTAAAAGTTCGAAACATCTCCCGGCGGTCCGTTTCCCCCGCGCGAGCGACGGCTTCGAAAACATCCGGCACCTCCCAGCTGCCCTGGTCCACCACGGCGTCCATCTCCGGAGGCAGCGCCCGATCCAGGTTCCCCGGGATGCCGCCGCCCGTGATGTGAGCCATCGCGTGCACACGCGACAGAACCGGCTCCAGCGCCCGGAGATACGACCGGTGCACCCGAAGCAACACCTCCGCAACGGTCTCGTTCGCGCCGGGATAGCGGTCCGCGGGGCCGAGCCCCAGCCGGTCGAACAGCACACTTCGCACCAGTGAATACCCGTTGGTGTGAAATCCGGAGCTGGCCAGCGCGACAATCGCGTCGCCGGACCGCACGCGCGCGGCGCCGGGAACAGCGTCTTCTTCCACCGCGCCGACGATGAATCCCGCCAGATCATAGTCGGGCGGCGTGTACAACCCCGGCATCTCGGCGGTCTCTCCCCCGACGAGCGCGCAGCCGTTCTCGCGGCACCCCGCCGCGACGCCGGCCACCACCGCTTCGGCTACCGCCGCGTCGAGCTTGCCGAAAGCGACGTAGTCGAGAAAGAACAGCGGCATCGCGCCCTGCACGAGAATGTCGTTCACGCAGTGGTTGACGAGATCGTGCCCGATCGTCTCGTGCTGGCCAGCCTCGATCGCGACCTTGATCTTCGTCCCCACGCCGTCAGCGCTCGAGACCAGCACCGGCGAGCGCATTCCCTGAGGCATGCGGAACATCCCGCCGAATCCGCCGAACTTCCCCAGCACGCCGCCGGTGCGCGTGGAATCAACCAGCGCGCGCAGCCGCTGCTTCGCGTCGTCGGCGACTTCGAGATCGACGCCGGCCGCGCGGTAATCCAGAGCGCGTGTCATCGGACGCGGCGCGGTGGCGTCACTCCAGCTCTTCCTCGAACGCGACCAGCTTGCGGAAGTCGCGAATCCTCGAGCCGAGATCTTCGCGCGTCACCTCCAGCAGCCGCTCGATCGAGAACTTCTCGACCGCGAACGATCCCATCGCCGAGCCGTAGATCACGGCCCTGCGCATGTTCCCCTCCGACAGGTCGCCGGTCTTCGCGAGGTATCCGATGAACCCGCCCGCGAACGAATCGCCAGCGCCCGTGGGATCGAACACACTCTCCAGCGGATAGGCCGGCGCGAAGAAGATCGTGTCCTCCGTGAACATGAACGCGCCGTGCTCGCCCTTCTTGATGATCACGTGCCTGGGGCCGTGCGACATGATCCAGCGCGCTGCCTGCACGAGGTTCGCCTTCTCGGACAGCTGCCTTGCCTCGCCGTCGTTCACGGTGATGAGATCCACGTGGCCGAGCAGCTCCATCAGCTCGGGACGGCGGCTCTCGATCCAGAAGTTCATCGTGTCGCAGGCGACGAGCTTCGGGCGCTGCACCTGCTTGAGCACGTCGAGCTGGAGCCGCGGGTCTATGTTCGCGAGAAAGACGAACGGCGCGGACCTGAAAGCTTCGGGGATCTTCGGGCTGAAGCGCGAGAATACTCCGAGATGCGTCTCCAGTGTCTCCGCGGAATTGAGATCGTGCCGGTACCGCCCCCGCCAGCGGAACGACGGGCCTTCGGCGCGCTCGAGTCCGCTCAGATCCACGCCGCGGTCCGCGAGGGGCTGCAGCTTGTCCACCGGATAATCGTCGCCCACCACGCCGACGAGCTGCACCGGGGTGAGGAGGCTCGCGGCCGCGGAGAAGAAGGTCCCCGACCCGCCAAGCACGTCGTCAGCCTTGCCGAACGGCGTCTCCACCGAGTCCAGCGCCACGGAACCAACTACGAGTACGGTCACATTCTCTCCGGTGCGGTTATTCCCAGCGCGGACAACCCGTTCGCGATCACGACCCGCGCCGCGCGGGCGAGCACCAGCCGCGCGCGCATCAGCGGCGGCTCCTGGCCGAGCACGTGGTGCTTGTGATACCACAGATGCGCGAGTCGCGCGGTCTCCAGAAGGTAACTGGCCAGCCGCTGCGGCTCGAGCGCCGCCGCCGAGGCCGCCACTTCCGCGGGGTAGTCCTCCAGCGCCTTGATCAGCTGCTGCTCTTCCGGCTCGGCGAGCAGCGAGAGATCCGCGCCCGAGACGTCCGTGGAGATTCCCTGCTCGGCGCCGACGCGGAAGATTCCGCACATCCGGGCGTGCGCCATCTGGATGTAGTAGACCGGGTTCTCCTCCGACTGCGAGCGCGCGAGGTCCACGTCGAAGATCAGCGGCGAATCGCCCTTCCGCATGAGGAAGAAGAAGCGGACCGCGTCGCGGCCGACCTCGTCGATCAGATCGCGCACGGTGACGTAGCTGCCGGCGCGCTTGGAGATCTTCACCTCTTCGCCCCCGCGCGTCACCGTGACCAGCTGGTGCAACACGTATTCGGGGTATCCCTCGGGAATTCCAATCGCGAGCGCCTGGAGACCGGCGCGCACGCGCGTCGCGGTGCTGTGGTGATCGGCGCCCTGCACGTCGATCGCGCGCTTGAACCCGCGTTCCCACTTGGTCACATGGTAAGCGACATCCGGGACGAAGTAGGTGTACGTTCCGTCGCTCTTGCGCATGACGCGGTCCTTGTCGTCGCCGTAGTCGGTCGTGCGCAGCCAGAGCGCGCCTTCGTGCTCGTACGTCTTGCCCGAGCGCGTGAGCGCTTCCACCGTCTTGTCCACCTTCCCGCTGTCGTACAGGGACGACTCCAGGTAGTACGTGTCGAACTCGACGCCGAAGGCCGCGAGATCCAGGTCCTGCTCGCGGCGCAGCTCGGTCACGGCGTGCGAGCGAAGCGACTCGACGTCGTCGGCCTCGCCGCTGTATGACGCCGCGATCTCGCGGATGTACTCGCCGTGGTAGCCGCCCTCGGGGATCTGCGCCGCCTGGCCTTTGGACTCGAGCAGCCGCGCGCGCACGCTCGCCGCAAGGTTCTCGATCTGCGCGCCGGCGTCGTTGTAGTAGTATTCGCGCGACACGTCCCAGCCGGTGTGCTCGAGCAGGGTCGCGATGGCGTCGCCGAGCGCCGCCTGCCGGCCGTGGCCCACGTGCAATGGTCCGGTCGGATTCGCCGACACGAATTCGACGTTCACCTTCTCGCCCCGGCCGGAATCGTTGCGACCGTAGCCGTCACCTGCCGCGATGATCTCGCCCGCGACGGACGCGATGACCTCGGGGCGCAGCCGGAAATTCAGAAACCCCGGACCAGCGACCTCGATGGCCGCCACGCCGGCATCCTCCGCGCGGAACTGAGCGCGGATCCTTTCCGCGATGTCGCGCGGCTTCTGCCTGAGCGGGCGCGCGAGGATCATGGCGACGTTGGTGGCCCAGTCGCCGTGCGCGACGTCGCGCGGGCGCTCGAGGATCACGTCCGTCCCTTCCGGCGCGCCGAGCTCCCGCGCGATCCGGCCGAGCTCGGCGCGAATCGCGTCGGCGGGTTTCATTCGCTGGATTTCGGGGACTTGGCGGAGCTGCTCTTGTCGGACTTCGCCGGGGTCGCGGCCGCGGTGGTGGATTCCGTTTTCGCCGGCTTCGAGTCTCCGCCTTTCGCGTCAGCGCCTGCCGCGGCCGCGCCTTCGGCCGCGGGCGGCTTCTGTCCCGCGCGGCCATAGTCGGTGAGGTAGAACCCCGAGCCCTTGAACACGAGTCCTGCGCCGCCCGACATCTGCCGGGTGGCGGGCTTGCCGCATTCGACGCACGCCAGCTCGAGCGGCGCCTCGCTCATTTTGAGGAAGCGGTCGAATGTATGTCCCGCTTCGCAGCGGAATTCGTAAGTTGGCATCGTTGCAGAACTTGGGAGGGGCGAGCTGAGGGAAGTTATCCAAGCCCGCGGGGCCGTTCAAGCGGCGCGTTTCCCGGCGGACTCGGATTAATTCGAGAGCCAGACCTCCGTCACAAGTCCGGGAACACGATCGAACTCGCGCGCGTTGCGGGTAGCGAGCGAGAGTCCGTGCGCGAGACAAGCCGCCGCGATCCAGAGGTCATGCGGGCCGATCGTCGCTCCGCGCGACGCAAGGTCGGCCCAGAGTTGAGCGTGCGCGCGCGCAGTCGGCAGGTCTATCGCCAGCAACGGAAACCGGGATAACACCGCTTCGACGAAAGCGGATCGCCTTGCGCGAATGTCCGCGGATCTGGCCCGATGCACTCCGCGCAGCAGCTCGCTCGCCGTCACGACGGAGACGAAAAACTCGTCGTCTTCCCGCCCGGCGAGACGCTGTTCGAGCGAAACTGTTCGCTCGATTCCGATCAGAACCGACGCATCGATCAGGATCCCCACGGATCCGGTAGCTCCATGTGAGGCAGTCCGGACCGGGCCTCGGCAATATCCTCTGCGAACAGCTTCGCGTCGGCTTCGCTCAGCGGTGGGAGCGAGTGGAGGAGATACGGCAGATCTCCCAGGCGCCCGCCGGCTACGACGGGCATAAGCTCGGCAACGGGCTTATTCCCACGTATCAGGGTGAATTGCTCACCTCGATAGGCAACTCGATTGATGTAGTCCGCGAAGTTGCGAACAGCCTCGCTGACGGCGAGTTTCTTTGCCATCCCGGCCTCCGATTACACAAAATCATATTATATGATTTTATGTAGCGCGTCCAGTACTTACGTGGACGCTCAGCTGACGCTTGGGACGATCTCGCTGTGTTTAGCGGGACTGGTGATCTACCCCGGCACGTACCGGCCCCATGCGCCGGCGAGCGTATCCGAGATTTCCCCCACCGATGCGCGGGCTCGAACGGCTTCGATCACGAGCGGCATCAATCCCGGGCCGCCATCCTGCATTGATTGCCGGGCGGCCGCGCCCAGCGCATTGAGCGCGGCGGATTGTCTAGCCGCCTCCCGTGACGCGCGCACCTTCCTCAGCCGCGCGACCTGTTCTTTCTCCATCCCGGCATAATCGGGCGACGGAACGCTGAGCGCCTCGCTGTCGTCCGTGAATTGATTCACCCCGACGATCACCGTTTCTCCACCTTCGACCCGCTGCTGGAACTCGTACGCGCTCCGCGCGATCTCGTCCTGGAAGAATCCCTGCTCGATCGCCTTCGCCGAGCCGCCCAAATCCTCGACTCGCTGCATCAGCGCCACGGCCCGCGCTTCGAGCTCATTGGTGAGACTCTCGACGTAATAGCTGCCCGCCAGCGGGTCCCCGGTGTTGGCGATGCCGGACTCGTGCGCGATGATCTGCTGCGTGCGCAGCGCGAGCGTGGCGGCTTCCGCCGTCGGCAGCGACAGCGCTTCGTCGTAGCCGTTGGTATGCAGCGACTGCGTCCCGCCGAGCGTCGCCGACAGCGCCTGCACCGCGACGCGCACGACGTTGTTCAGTGGCTGCTGCGCCGTGAGCGTCACGCCGCCGGTCTGGGTATGAAACCGCAACCGGCAGCCTTCGTCGTCCGCGCCGAACCGCTCGCGCATGATCTTCGCCCACAGCCGCCGCGCCGCGCGGAACTTCGCGACCTCCTCGAACAGGTCGTTGTGCGCGGCAAAGAAAAAAGAGAGGCGTCTGGCGAACGCGTTCACGTCCAGTCCCGCGGCCACGCCGTGCTGCACGTACTCGACACCGTTCGCCAGAGTGAACGCCAGCTCCTGCACCGCGGTCGCCCCGGCCTCTCTTATATGGTAGCCGGAAATGGAAATCGGATTCCAACCGGGCACTTCCGCCGTGCAGAACCGGAACATGTCCGCGATCAGCCGCAGGCTCGGCTCCGGCGGATACACGTACGTCCCGCGCGCGATGTACTCCTTGAGGATGTCGTTCTGCACCGTGCCGCTCAGCCTGGCGCGCGAGATCCCGCGCTCTTCGGCGACGACGATGTACATCGCGAGCAGCGTGGACGCCGTCGCGTTGATCGTCATGGACGTGGAGACCTCGTCCAGCGGGATCTCCGCGAACAGCTCGTGCATGTCCTCCACGGTGTCTATCGCGACGCCCGCGCGGCCGACCTCCCCCAGCGCGCGCGGCGAATCGGAATCGATCCCCATCTGCGTCGGGAGATCGAACGCCACGGAGAGCCCGGTCTGGCCCGCCGCGAGCAAGTGCCGGAAGCGGGCGTTCGTCTCGGCGGCGGTGCCGAAGCCGGCGTACTGCCGCATGGTCCATAGGCGGCCGCGGTACATCGTCGGCTGCACGCCGCGCGTGTACGGCCACTCGCCCGGGTCGCCTAAATCACGCTTGTACTCGGTATCGGAGTCTTCCGGCCGGTAAACCGGCGCGACCGGAATCCCCGAAGGCGATTTGCGCTCCGCGCTCAGGCCCCGACGCCGGTGAGCGCGCCGCCGAGCATGGACTCCGCCAGCTCGACGCTCGACTTG
>CALMKE010000091.1 GCA_937867645.1 uncultured Gemmatimonadota bacterium
TCGGAAGTCTGGAAGGACAACGTGCTCGGCATGTCGGCCGAAGCCGCGTACAATCTGTTCTTCTCGATCTTCCCGCTGCTGCTCTTCCTGGCCCCGCTGCTCAGCTTCGTGGGCGACGAGACCGTGATCATCAGCTCGACGATCGCGCGCCTCGCGCCAGTCATTCCGCCCGGCGCGCTGGCCGTGATCAACGAGGTGCTGACTGACGCGGTATTCGCCGAGACGGCTCCCGCGCTCATGTCGGTGGGAGCGCTGCTCGCGGCGTACACCGGCTCCAACATGATCGCCACGATCGCGAGCGCGCTGAACCGCGCGTACGGCGTGACGGATCCGCGGCCGTTCCTGAAAAGGCGGATACTTGCGGTGGCGCTGATGATCGGGATCGCGCTTGCGCTGACGTTCTCGACGACCGTCATCCTCGCGGGCAAGAGCTTCTTCAGCTGGCTCGTCGGCGCATTCGGCGTGGAGCCGCAGGCGGCGGCGGTGTGGCAGGTCCTGAGATACCCGGTGTCGTTCGCGTTCGTCGTCGGCGTGCTGTGGCTGATCTACTACTTCATGCCGGCCATCAAGCAGAAGCGATCGCACGTGCTGACCGGCGCGATCTTCGCCGCGACCGCGTGGATCGTCGTTACGCTGGTCTTCCGCTATTACGTGATGACGGCCGCGACGTACAGCAGCACCTACGGAGTGCTCGGCGGAGTGATCGTGCTGCTGACCTGGTTGTATCTGACGATGTTCGTGGTGATCGTCGGCGGCGAACTCAACTCCGAGCTGGCGCGGGGCACCGGCGCGATACGCCAGCGCGAGCCGGTGCTATACGGTGGCCGGATTACTACGACCGATCAGATCGACGAGCCGTCGCCCAAGATCCAGTAGCGCGCGGCCGGCCACGGAGGCGGGCTCGGCGACCACGATCGGCGTTCCGGAGTCCCCGCCCTGCAGGATTTGCGGGTACAGCGGGATGCGCGCGAGCAGCGGAAGGCCGAGCTCCTTCGCGAGGCGCTCTCCCCCGCCGGATCCGAAGATCGTCGTCTGCGCGTTGCAGTGCGGACACTCGAAGTAGCTCATGTTCTCGATGATTCCGAGCACGGGCACGCCGACGCGCTGGAACATCTTCGCTCCGCGCAGCGCGTCGCCAGTGGACACTTCCTGCGGCGTGGTGACGATCAGCGCTCCCTCGACGTGTGTCGCCTGCACGAGCGACAGCTGCGCGTCGCCGGTGCCGGGCGGCAGATCCACGATGAAGTAATCGAGCTCGCCCCACATCACGTCCCGCAGAAACTGGGTGATGATCTTCATGATGATGGGCCCGCGCCAGATGGCCGGCTGGTCGCGCTCCACCAGAAAGCCCAGGCTCATGACCTTCACGCCGTGCGCCTCGAGCGGGATGATCTTCTCGCCGCGCACTTCCGGCTGCTCGTTCACGCCGAGCATGGCGGGGATGTTCGGTCCGTATATGTCGCCGTCCATCAGGCCGACGCGCGCGCCCGTCTGAGCCAGGGCGACCGCGATGTTGGTCGCCACGGTGGACTTGCCGACGCCGCCCTTGCCGCTCGACACGGCGACGATGTGGCCGAGATTCGGATACGCGACGGGCGTCGGCGCCGGGACCGCCGCCCGCTGGGACTTCGGCTTCTGCCCCATCACCGGCAGCGAGCGGCCGGCAGCCGGAGGCTTCGGCGCAGGCGGCGAGCCGGCTGCGGAAGATGAATCCCTCACGTCCACGCGCACGTCACGTACGCCTTCGATACCGGCGATCGCCGAGCGTACCTCACCCACGAGAGCCGCGTCGTCGGCAGGATCGAGCAGCAGCGTGAGCCGCACGCGGCCATCCGTGGTCGTCGCGACGTCGCGCACCTGCTCGGCGGAGACGACGTCACTGCCGACGCGATTGTTGCGGACGCGAACCAGCGCGCCCGCGATGCGCTCCTGCAGCGACTGAGCGGGCACTCAGCGCGTCGGATTGGTCGTGCGCACGCCCGCGATCCCGGGAATGCGGCGGCGCAGGTGGGCCTCGATGCCCTCGGCAAAGGGCTCGGCCCGCACGCCGCAATCGGGACAATCGCCGCTGATCTCGAGGTACACGACTCGCTCGGCGGCGTCGAAGCGCGCCAGGCGGAGGGCCGAAGACTCGATCTTGAGCATCGGCGCGAGGGAGCGGATCTCGAACTCGATCTTCTGCTCGATCCCGGGGGGCTTACGCTCGGAGCGTCGGAAGGGCATGCCGGAAGTTAATCATCCGCTCGAGGACTGAGGACTGAGGACAGAGGACCCATGCGGCCTCAGGACCAACGGCAACCGAGGATCCACGATTAAGTGAGGACTGAGGAGGAGAAGAACTTCCGGTGGTCTTCGGTCCTCGGTGGTCCTGATTCCGCTCCCGCTACCTCATCGCCTTGCCGCGCTCCCTCGGGATAATCGCCAGTAATATCCGCCGCATCTCCTCCAGGCGATCACGGCGATCCTGTACCGTAATCTCACCGAGGACTGGCGTGGCGGATTTGTACCAGCTCATGCTCTCACGCACGGAGCCCAGTGCGTATTCGAATCGCACCGCTCGCTCTTTCCCCGAGCTTCGCGAATACGCTTCCGAAATGTTCGCTTCGATCGAGCACACTGCTCCGTACAGCTGCCCCGCAAGCTCGGCGGTGATCGGGTCTCCGCGCACCGTCTTCGCATCACCGAAGCAATCCGGAATCAACTCGCCGGCGAGCTGAAACACTCGCACCCTGTTCAGTGGATCCTGCGAATCGGCTATTGAAATCGGCGCCCGATGAGCCATACCGAACGATGGCGATGATACCCGAAACAACATCACCAGCGGCTTGCATGCGTGATCGTTTGCCTGAGTCGCTCGGGCCTGGTTGACGCCGACCTGGGGACTGCAGAGGAGAGGTTTTCGTCCTCTCCTCAGTCCTCACTTAATCGCCGATCCTCGGTTGTAGTTGGTCCTGAGGCCGCATGGGCCCTAAGTCCCAAGTCCTCAGTTCTCAGTCGCAATCAGGAACCAACGATGCCTTGTGCCTTGAGAAATTCCCGAGCGGCCGCGACGACGTCGTGGCGGACTTCTTCGAGCGTCCCGGCGATCATCGCGCCTGAGGCCTTCGCGTGTCCGCCGCCGCCGAACGTCCGCGCGAATGCGTTCACGTCCACTTCCCCGGCGCTGCGGAACGAGACCTTAACCTTGCCGTGGCCGAGGTCGCGGAAGAAGATCGCGAGGCGCGTGCCGGCGACCGAGCGCGGATGCTCGGCGATGCCGTCGAGATCCTCGGACTTGAGGCCGTGCGTCTCGGGCGCGCCGGCTTCCACGGAGATCCAGGCGATGCCGTACTCGGGATCCACCTCCAGAGTCGCCAGCGCGTCGCGCAGCAGGTGCAGGCGGCCAAGGGGGACGGATGCGTAGATGCGCCGATACATCGCCTCCGGATCCACGCCGGCGGCGAGCAGCGCGCCGGCGATGGCGTGGCAGCGCGCGCTGGTGTTGCTGAAGCGAAACCCGCCAGTGTCGGTGAGGAGCGCTACGTAGAGCGCCTCGGCGACCGGCGCCGTGAGCTTCAGGTCCAGCACGGCCGCGATGTCGTAGATCAGCTCGCCGGTGGCGCACGCCGTCGTGTCGCACAGCGCGAGCTCGGTGATCGCGACATCGGACGGGATATGATGGTCGATCACGACCTTCGTCGCCTTCGATTCCCGCACGACCGGTCCGAGAGGGCCCAGCCTCCGGAGGTCGCTGATGTCCAGCACGAATATCAGGTCGGCCCCGCGGATGGATTTTTCGGCGTCGTCCGAGTCGTTCCTTACGTCTCCCGACAGGAGAAAATCGAACATCGCCGGCCACGGGGTCGGGTTGGCAATCCGCGCGTCGACGCCGAGCTGCGACAGCAGCCGCGCGAGCGCGACCTCCGAGCCGCAGCCGTCGCCGTCGGAGTTGATGTGCGTGGACATTGCGACAGAGCGCCCCGCGCGCAGCTCCGTCGCGAGACGCTCTATCGCCGCTCTCCGCTCGGCGGGAATCGCCAGGAGGTCAGCCACTTCCCTCCGCCCTGCCCAGCCGCGAATGGGACTTCCCATACGCGAAGTAGATCACCAGTCCGATCGCCATCCACACCAGCAGTCGCAGCCACGTGTCGGGCGGCAGGCTCACCATCATGTAGCCGCAGATCAGGATCGCGAGGATCGGCACCACCGGGACGAACGGCGTGCGGAATGGACGCGGCAGGTTGGGCTCCCGATAGCGCAGCACCAGTATGCCCGCGCTCACGATCACGAACGCCAGCAGCGTCCCGATCGAAACGAGCTCGCCGAGGATTCCTATGGGAAACACGCCCGCAACCACGGCGCAAACCGCGCCCGTCAGTATCGTGGTGACGTACGGCGTGCGAAACCTGGGGTGCACCTTGCCGAATACCGGCGGGAGCAGCCCGTCGCGCGCCATCGCGTAGAAGATCCGCGGCTGCGCCATCAGCATCACCAGCACGACGGACGCGAGTCCCGCGATCGCGCCGATGTTCACGAACGCGCCCAGCCACGCGAGGCTCGGACCCGCCTTGTCGATCGCGACGAACACCGGGTGCGGCACGTTCAGCTCGGTGTAGCTCGCCAGGCCCGTCATCACGAGCGCCATCAGGATGTAGAGCACCGTGCACACCGCCAGCGAGCCGAGGATGCCGATCGGCATGTCCCGCTGCGGGTTTCTCGCTTCCTGCGCCGCGGTGGACACCGCGTCGAAGCCGATATAGGCGAAGAAGATCACGCCCGCGCCGCGCACGATCCCGCTCCACCCGTACTGCCCGAACGTTCCCGTATTCGGCGGAATGAACGGATGCCAGTTGGCCTGATTCACGTACATGAAGCCGAAGCCGATCACCAGCAGCACGATCGCGAGCTTTACGATAACGATGATGTTGTTGAACCGCGCCGACTCGCGGATGCCGATGACGAGCAGCGCCGTCATGATCGCAACGAGGAAGACGGCGGGGAAATTCACCATGGCGCCCGTGCGCGTGAACTCTCCGTCCGCGTACGCCAGCGGCGAGTTGGTGAGCTGGGCGGGCAGGCTCACCCCCAATTCCTTCATGAACGCGCTGAAGTAGCCGGACCATCCCACCGCGACAGTCGCGGCGCCGAACAGGTACTCGAGTATGAGATCCCAGCCGATGATCCAGGCCATGAACTCGCCGAGCGTCGCGTAGCCATAGGTGTACGCGCTGCCCGAGATCGGAATCATCGCGGCGAACTCGGCGTAGCACAGCCCCGCGAACAGGCACCCGATGCCCGCCAGCACGAAAGAGTACACGATCGCCGGCCCGGCGTACTGCGCCGCCGCGGTGCCCGTCAGAACGAAGATCCCGGCGCCGATGATCGCGCCGATTCCAAGCGCGGTGAGATTGAGCGGGCCGAGCGCCCGCCGCAGCGTGTGATGCTCTTCCAGTCCCTCGCCGGCAGCCTCGGCTTGCAGCAGGCCGACGGGCTTCCGCGTCCAGAGGCTCATGTGGTAGAATAGTTGGGCGCTTCGCGCGTGATGGTGACGTCGTGCGGGTGCGATTCCCTCAATCCCGCCGCGGTCACTCGCACGAATCGTGACTCCGTGCGCAGAGCTTCGATAGTGCGCGCGCCCACGTAGCCCATGCCGCTCCGCAGCCCGCCGACCATCTGGAAGATCACGTCGGCGACGGGGCCCTTGTACGGCACGCGCCCCTCGATCCCCTCGGGGACGAGCTTCTTCGCGGACATTTCGCCCTCCTGGAAATAGCGATCGGCGCTGCCGTCCTGCATCGCGGACAGACTGCCCATGCCGCGAATCATCTTGAAGCGGCGGCCTTCCATCAGGATCGACTCACCCGGACTCTCCTCCGTTCCCGCGAGCATCGAGCCCATCATCACGGTGGACGCGCCCGCCGCCAGCGCCTTCACGATGTCGCCGGAGTACTTGATCCCGCCGTCCGCAATGACGGGCACGTCGCCCGCCCCCTCGACGGCATCGAAGATCGCGGTGAGCTGCGGCACTCCGACGCCGGTGACGACGCGCGTCGTGCAGATCGATCCCGGTCCGACGCCGACTTTCACCGCATCGACTCCCCGCTCCACCAGCGCGGCCGCTCCCTCGCGCGTGGCGATGTTGCCGACGACGAGCTGCACGTCCGGAAACAGCTGCCTGACGTCCGCGGTCGCGCGCAGAACTCCTTCGCTGTGACCGTGCGCCGTGTCTATCACGAGCACGTCCACACCGGCGTCCACCAGCGCGCGCGCCCGGTCGCGATAATCGGTCGCGCCGATCGCCGCCGCCGCGCGCAGCCGCCCGTGCGTGTCCTTGCTCGCGTTGGGGAACTGGCGGCGCTTGTGAATGTCCTTGACGGTGATCAGCCCCTTGAGCCGGCCGTCCTTGTCCACCACCGGCAGCTTCTCGATCCGATGCTCGCCGAGGATCCGCTCGGCCTCGTCGAGCGTGGTGCCGAGCGGCGCCGTGACGAGTCCTTCCGACGTCATGGCTTCGGTAAGCGGCCGCTCGAGGTTGCGCTGGAACTGCAGGTCCCGGTTGGTGATGATGCCGACGAGCAGGCCGGCGGCGTCCACGATGGGAACGCCGGAGATCTTGAACCGGTTCATCATCCCGACGGCTTCGCGGAGCGTGCCGCCGGGCGACAGCGTGATCGGATTGAGGATCATCCCGCTCTCGGAGCGCTTGACGCGATCGACCTCGGCGGCCTGCCGGTCCACCGACATGTTCTTGTGGATCACGCCCATCCCGCCGGCCCGCGCCATGGCGATCGCCATCTCCGACTCGCAGACCGTATCCATGGCCGCCGAGAGCAGCGGGATGTTGAGCGTGATTCCCCGCGTCACGCGGGACGCCGTGGAGACGTCGCGGGGATGGACCTGGGAGTGGCCGGGGGTAAGCAGGACGTCGTCGAAGGTCAGCGCGACGCGGCTGCGGACACGCTCGTGCCCGATCTCGACCTGGTCGGCGTCTGGCTCTTCGATACGAGAAGACCCGCGCGCCGGGGGTGCCGGGGCTACGGGCCGCTTTGTGTGACGAGTCTGGGGTGCCATAGCCAAAAGTAGGGCATTTTTCGGCGTGGGGCTAGATACGACACCGTTGCCAACCTCCTGGAGGGGCTACGGGGAATCCAAGTTCGGAGTGTGGCAGTTTGGAGTCATGAGTCGAGAGTCACTCCAAACTCCCCACTCCTTACTGCCACACTCCAAACTTGGATTCCCTGTCAGCCTACTTGGAGCTAAAGCGGCCTCCCGATTGCCCGCAACCTGCGGCGAACCCGCCTCGGCAGGAAGAACGCCGCCGCCATCAGCACATGCTGCAGATTCATCGAATCAAGCGACGCCGCGTCGCCGTTCCAGTGATCCAGGACCACCGCCCGCCCCGCGTTCCCGATCAGGCGCTTGAGCGACATCACCAGCACGAACACGTCGTCCACTTCGCCGAAGAACGGGATGAAGTCGGGCATCATGTCCAGCGGCATCAGGATGTACGCGATCGCGGCGCCCACGAGCAGCTTGTCCACGCCGTTGACGCGCGGATCCGTGATCAGCCCGTACAGCAGCCGGAGAAAATTCGGAAGCTGCGCGATGGTGTCGGTGACGGCGCGCCTCGCGCCCGTGCGCGGCCGCTGCTCGTCGCCGCGGGCCGCCTTGCGCGCGGCTCGCTTCTGACGGGTCCTCCGGGCTGCTGCTCTCTCTGCTTGCGTGCTCACGGCGTTCTCCGGCGGTGTGGAGTGGGCGCCGCGCGGATCGCTACTCGCCGCTGGGCGGCGGCGACTGCGCTGGCGGCTGCGACGAGGGCTTCGTCACCACGTTGACCACGTCCGTTGCAACAGACTTGCCAACGTTCGCGACGCCGTTGATCACGCCCGCCGCTTTGCTGAGGATGTTCATCGTCCCGGCGATGGCGCCGGCGGAGACTTTCCCCGCGCGCAGAGTGTCCTCCACGTTCTCGGCAAGGCGCTGGATCGGGTTGGGGCCCGGGGCCGTGCGGCGTGCGTACTTGGACTCGAGAAAATCGATGTAGTCGAGAATCTCGTACACGCGATCGTCAGGCAGCGATTCGAGCTTCCTGACGATCCGCTCGCGCATGATGTCGTTCACCTATCCGGCGGCCTCAGCCGCGCCAGCGGGTCTTCTTGCCACGGGTGTCAATGTGCACGTACGGCGTCCTGCCGCGCGAGTACATGCCGAGGCCGCCCGCCAGGGACGGGTGCTTGAGCTCGACTATCTCCACCGCGAGGCCGAGCATGTGGATGTCGGACGAGCTGAACCGGCCGTCGCCGTTCACGTCCACGGCCACGTCCGCCGCATCCCCGTACTGGTGCCGGCTGTCGCGCGCCGCGCGCCGGATCGTGCGGTTGTGGTCGGGCGAGCGGAAGCCGGAGCGCACGTTGAGCGCGACGCTGATCTGGCCATCGCCCCACCGCTCGATCTCCGCCACCACCAGCTCGAGCTTGTCGAGCAGGCGCGGGCTCACCGCGGCGTACCGCGGCCACGATTTCTGGTTGTCGTGCGTCACGAAATCCGACACGCGCAAATGCTTCGTGATCTGGAGATTCAGGTCGCCTGGCATGATCTCCATGAACCCTTCCGGGGGAGGCCGCTTGCCGCCCACGCGCTCGCCCAGATAAGTCCCGATCCGGTAGCCGTTGAGGACGCCGCCGACCTTCTCCTGGAACGGGGTCAGCACCGCCACAGCCAGGCCGTCGATGACACGCCGCCCGGTGCCCTGCAGCAGCACGACCCGATAGAACCCGGGCTTCGCCGGGGCGTCCAGCATCGCTCCCCGGAGGGGCTTCGGCGGCGCGACGGCCACGCTGTCCCCCGCGCGGACCCACGTGTAGGCCAGACCTGTCGGGTCGCCCTGCACCTGGAGGGGATATTCGAGCGTCTCGCCCGGGAGTGTGAATCTGACCTTGACCTCTCCGCTGGTACCGTACGCATCCATCGTGGGGCTGGCGGCCGGCATCGTCCTGGTCTTCAGGAACGAGGCAAAGGGCGCCGTACCCATGGCGCTGCCGGCGTTGAACTGAATGACGCCCACGGCCGCCGCGACGAACAGGACCAGCGTCATCACGCTTTCCCTGGCATTGGAGCGACGCCGTTTCGGCGCGCGACGTGGCGACCGGCGCCTATCGGGCGTGTTCAAGAACATTCAGGTAAAGATAGTCGGTCAGGCCTCAAGGGTGTAAACAAATGACGACCGAAGGGGCGGCGAGGTTTCTCTCCTCAGTCCTCGATCAGTCGCCGATCCTCGGTTGTGGTTGGTCCCGAGTCCGCGGTTCGTCAGTAGATGTAAACAGGGGTGCCGACGGGGACCATCTCGAACAGCCGCTCGATGTCCTCGTTGCGCATCCGCACGCAGCCGTGGCTCACCGCCTGGCCCACAGTTTCAGGCTTGTTCGTGCCGTGGATGCCGTAGCCGTCGCCCAGGTTCAGGCGGCGAGTGCCCAGCACTCCTTCGTACCGGCGCGCGTTGGTGCCGAACGGCGGGATGACGATGTTCCCACCGGCCACCACTTCCCGATCCTCGCGACCGCCGCCCAGCGACACGACGCTGCCGCCGGGAGTGCGCTTCACAAGCTCGGAGCCGGCCACGTAGATCATGCCGCCGTCGCCGGTCGGGACGCTCTCGCCGCGGGCGAGCTTCACCACGCCGAGCCCGCGCTTGCGGGCCTGCTCCAGGTAGTGCCAGTCCGGCGGGATCCAGGCGGGATCCACTTCCTTCAGCTGCACGACCAGCCGGCCGCGCGGAGTCTGGAAGCGATAGCGATTCGTTCCGGACACGAACTCCTTGCCGCTGCCCGTCGCGACGGGCGCCTGGAACAACGTCCTGCTCCCCTGCTTGAGCCACAGCTTGCGCTCGGCGATGCTGACCACGAGGTACGGCTTGTCGGCCGCCGCCACGGGAGCGCTCGCGAGCAGGTTCTTCAGGCTGTCGGTCGTCGCGCCGATCTTCGCCCGCACTTCCTCGAGCACGCCGACGTTGTCGTTGAAGACCATGCGGTTGACGTCGCGCTCGTAGCGGAGCTCGGCGGTACGCGTAAGGAGAACGGCGCTTACCGCCGTCGCGACGGCAAACGCGCCGAGCAGGAGCCAGGCATTGCGCCCCCCGAACCTGAATGCGTCTGCGATGGCCATGTTAGTAAAAGAATACCTTCGTGCCGGGAGAAAGGTTCTCGACGATCGCCTTGAGATCGGCTTCGCTCGCGCGCACGCTGCCGGGCAGCACGTATGACGAATCCGCGAGCGGGCCCGTGCTCGGCATCGAGTAAATCACCGTGCCTCCATCGAGCAACAGCGCGATAGGTCCGAGCGCGCCCCGCACCGGGCCGCCGGATCCGGGAATCTTGCGATCGGCGTACACCCACGCCGGCACGTTCCACGATCCGCCGGTGAGAATCTCCACGATCGTGCGCTCGCCGCGCGGGGTCGCCATGCGAATCGTGTCCGGCGCGGTGCCGACGGTTCGCTCCGGTCCCACTTCGGCCGGCATCTCGCGGAGGATCGCGCCTTCGCGCTCCAGATAGATCCTGCCGCTGTCCACCGGTATCGAGAGATGAATGCGCTTGTCGAGCTGCGCCTGCCGCCGCGCCAGCTCCACGGCCATGCGCAGCTTGTCCTGCTCGCCTGCGATGAGGAGATCGGTGCGCTCGCGCTCGGCGGCGCTCATGCTGCCGCGCAAGCGCTCCACTTCGTTGATGTAGGCGAACCGCTTGTAGATCAGCCAGCCGTCTATCGCGAGCAACGCGGCCACGCCCAGCATCATCGTGAAGATGAACCCGGGATAGCTGCGCCTGAAATCGCGCCAGCCGGATCGGCGGCGGTCGCTGCGAAATGCACCGGCTCTGCGGTCGGAATCTGGATCGGTCATTGGGCTCTGCTGAGGGCCTGGAGGTCGAGCACCGGAACGCCGACCGGGTCGCTTCGTCCGAAGCGGACGCGCGCGACGATGGTGAGGTTTGCGAGGGGTGGAACAGCACGAGCCATGCCCAACAGTGAGGGCGGCACCGCGACGTACAGCAGCGAGCGCTCCGCTCCGGGTCCCTGCACGAGCATGTAGGGCTCGCCGTCCACGAGTCCCTTGCGCAGCGGATCGGCCGTGTGCAGCGCGACGAACTCGACTTCCCAGCGCACGAGCTTGCCTCGGCTTCCCGCTGAATCGGCGCGAATATCCGCGGCGCTCATTCGAGTCAGGCCGCCCGAGTCAGCCGGCACCACGTCGGTCGCGAGCACCCAGCCTTCCGCGCGCACGCGCAGCCAGTTCCGGTCGCGCGCCAGGATCTGCAGCCGCGCGCTCGTGTCCGCTCTCCCCGTCGGTTTTCCCGCGGGCGAGTCGCGCAGCACGGCGGGTCGCGCGGGTATCACCGTCTGCGGCGGCGCTCCGAGCGTGTCCTGCGCCTGGCCCGCGCCTCCGAACAGAAGCAGGGCGATGAACGCGATCGGGAACGCTGGAGAGGGCAGTTGAATTGGAGTTAGATTGAACCGTCTACGGGCGGTCGAACATATCACCGTCATCATACCCCGCCAATATCACTTTGCATCGACCCGTCGCGCTCGTCGTCCTCGATGGCTGGGGCTACCGTGAGACCCGTGAGGGCAACGCGATCGCGCTCGCCGACACTCCGACCTGGGACGGCCTGTGGTCGCTGCCGTCGAAGACGCTGCTGGAGGCCTCGGGGCTACGGGTAGGACTTCCCCGCGGGCAGATGGGCAACAGCGAAGTCGGCCATCTGAACCTCGGCGCCGGGCGGGTAGTCATGCAGGACCTCGTCCGGATCAACACTTCGATCGAGGACGGCTCGTTCCATGGGAATCCCGCGCTCCTGAGCGCGTGCGAGCAGGTGAAGGCGCGCGGCGGAACGCTGCACCTGCTGGGATTGATCGGCGCCGGCGGGGTGCATGCGCTCGACCAGCACCTGTTCGCGCTCATGGACCTGGCGGAACGCGCCGGAGCGAAGCGCGTCGCCATTCACGCGATGCTCGACGGACGCGACACGATGCCGACTTCCGGGCTGGGATACCTGGACGAGCTGCTCGGCCGCGCGCGCGGGCGCGCGCTCATCGCGAGCATAGGCGGCCGCTACTACGGCATGGACCGCGACCGGCGCTGGGACAGAACGCAGCTCTTCTATCGTGCCGCGGTGCAAGGCGCCGGGCCGTCGGTGAGCGATCCGCGCGACGCGTTGCTCGCATCGTACGCCGTGGGGCTCACCGACGAATTCATGCTGCCTGTTGTCGTTGCCGATCAGGGCGCTCCGCTCGCGCCGATGCGCGACGGCGACGCGGTGATCTGCTTCAACTTCCGGTCGGACCGGATGCGGCAGATAGTTCGCGCGCTGGTGGAGCCCGATTTCGACGGGTTCGACGTGAAGCCACGCCCGGACGTCTCGGTGGTGACGATGACGGTGTACGACCCACGCTTCAACCTGCCGGTGGCGTTCGAGCCGCAGTCCATGGCGCGGATAGTCGTGCAGGTGCTGGCCGGGAGCGGCCGTTCCATCCTGAAGACGGCGGAAACCGAGAAGTACCCGCACGTGACCTACTTCTTCAACGGCGGAAGCGAGCCGCCGGTGCGCGGCGAAGAGCGTATCCTGATACCCAGCCCCAAGGTCGCGACGTACGACCTCAAGCCGGAGATGAGCGCGAACGGAGTCGCCGACGCGCTGTGCGGCGCGATAGACCGAAAATCGCACGATTTCCTGCTGTGTAACTTCGCGAATGCGGACATGGTCGGGCACAGCGGCTCCATTCCCGCTACTATTCGCGCGGTGGAGACGGTGGACGCGTGCCTTGCCCGGATAGTGCAGGCGTGCGACCGCACCGGTACGCGGTTGCTGGTGACGGCGGACCACGGCAACGCGGAGCTGATGATCGACCCCGCGACCGGCGGCCCGCATACCGCGCACACTACCAGCCCCGTTCCGATGGTCCTGTACGGCGCGGAGCCGCGCCCGCTCCGGGCCGGCGGCGCGCTGTGCGACGTGGGCCCGACGTTGTTGGCGATGATGGGTATCGAAAAGCCTGAAGAAATGACTGGAGCAGACCTGCGTGAATCCAACTAAATCGTTTTTTGCCGCGGTGGCCGTGTGCGCCGCGCTCGTCGCCGCCAGCCCGGCGCATGCCCAGGTGGGATATCCGCCGGATCGGTCGCCTTTCCGCGACCTGGAGTACCGGCACGAGCTGACGCTGTTCGGCGGGACGTACTCGGCGGGTAAAGACCCGGCTGGGGTGGCGCCCCGCGGCGGCCCGATGGCAGGGCTACGCTACGAGCTGCGCGTCGGCGGTCCGGCGCACCTGATGGTCCGCGCGGCGTACGTGAGCTCCGAGCGGCGGGCGCTGAATCCGTCGGAGCCGGCGGCCACGCGCGACCTCGGGATCCACTCCGCGTCCCTGACCATGATAGACGCGGGCATATCGGTGAATCTCACCGGACGAAAGAGCTGGCGGCGGCTGGTTCCTACGGTCAATGCCGGGGCCGGGTTCGTCAGCGGCGGAAAGGACGTCGAGAACGATCCGTACAGGTTCGGCACCCCCTTTGCGATTACCTATGGCGCCGGACTGCGGTACGTCCCGGGCGGACGGTTCGCGATGCGGCTGGGAGTGGACGGGTATTTCCACAAGCTGGAGTACCCCCCCGCTTACTACGCCACCACCTCGGACGGCACGTCCGTGCTCGGCGCCCGGCAGTCGACAAACTTCTGGAAGAACAACGTCGCGTTGACCATAGGAGCGTCGTACCTGTTCTTCCGCTAACACGGGAGCAGGAATGCAGCAGGACTTCGACAACACCGACGAGATCAGGGATCTCGACGATCAGGAGCTCCACCGCCTGGTGCGCGACCGCCTGGCCGACGACTCGGCGATCGACGCGGACGATCTGCTGGTGGAAGTCCGCGATGGACGGGTGCGTCTCTCGGGACGCGTCGGCACCGACGGTGAGCGCAGGATCGCCGACCACATCCTGAGCGACGGCATCGGCCTCACCGACTACGACAACGAGATCGTGGTGGATCCGATCCGCCGCGCGGAGAGCCCGGAGGCGATCGACGACCACATCGCCAACGAAGAGCTGCAGGAAGGCCGCCTGCTCGGCGACCGCGCGCCGCAGTCGAGCGACGAGGCCGAGCACCTGGGGCACGACCCGGACGCGCAACTGTTCGGCACGACCGACGTGACCGAAGCCACCGAGAGCGGCGCGCCCTGGACTCCGCCGACGGGGCCGACGCCGGAGGGAACGGACCAACCGTGACTGGTGACCAGTGACTAGCAACGCCCAAACGACTACTATCCCCGCTCGCCCGCAGTTCCGCAGCTTCCAGTCACGAGTCACTAGTCACCAGTCACCGGTTTTCAGTGCCCTCCGCTTCCCTCACCCGCCGCGTCAGCTTCGCCGCGGCGCACCGATACCGCCGTCCCGACTGGAGCGAGGAGAAGAACCTCGAGGTGTTCGGCTCCTGCTCGCGGCCGAGCTATCACGGCCACAACTACGCGTGCGAGGTCACGGTCGCCGGGGAGATCGATCCCGAGACGGGCTTCGTCGTCGATCTCGGCGCGCTCGACGCGATTCTGCGTGAAGAAGTGATCGACAGGTTCGACCACCGCAACATCAACTCGGACGTCCCCGAGTTCGCGGACGGCAAGCTCATTCCCAGCGGAGAAAACCTCGCGCGCTTCATCTTCACGCGCGTGCAGGAGCGGCTCGAAGGGCGCGCTTCCGTGCAGCGAGTGACCGTCGCGGAGGACGCGACGCTGAGCGCCACGTACACGGGAGAGTGACGTGAAGCAGCCGCCGGTTTCCGGGTTCTGGTTCGTAGTGGGCGCGGCTCTGCTTGCCGGAGCGTGCGCGCCGGCGCGCGTGGCTCCCCCCGTGGAGCCGGTTCCCGTGATCGATTCGGCGCCGCCGGCAGTCGTGGTGCCGGTAATGGACGCGCGGCAGGCGATCGCGCGCGCGGCGGATTCCGTGCTGCAGGACCCGAAGTTCCGTACGGCGGCGTGGGGCGCGCTGATCGTGGATCCGGCGGCGGGCGACACGCTGTACTCGCTGAATCCACACAAGCTGGTGATGCCGGCGTCCAACATGAAGGTGATCACCAGCGCGGTCGCGCTGCATCTGCTCGGGCCCGACTTCCGTTTCCGCACCACGTTCGCCGTACGGTGCGGCGCTTCGCGCGGGCAGTGCAGCGAGCTGCTCGTGAGCGGCCGGGGTGATCCCACCGTGAGCGCGCGCTTCCACACCGATCCTCTCACGCCGCTTCGCGCCGTCGCCGACTCGCTCCGCGCGCATGGTGTCAGCGGATTCACCGGTCCCATAGTCGCGAGCGGTGACGCGTTCCCCGGGTCGATCTACGGCTACGGCTGGGAATACGACGACCTCGGCGAGGACTACGGCGCGGGGATAGACGATCTCGTTTACAACGAAGGTCTCGAAGCCGTGGAAATGCTGACTGCTTCGGGGCTGGCGGTAGAGTCCATCAAGCCGGCGCGCGATCCGAGGCAGGCATACCTCAAGGCGCTTTCGGTCGCGCTGCGCCAGCGGGACATGGCGCACGACGGGATCGTGCCGAGCGACAGCGGACGCGTCGCCTCGCCGCTCGCGCCCGCCGAGACGCTGTTCGTCATGCAGTCGCCGCCGCTCAGCGAGATTCTCGGCGCGATGCTGCGGCCGTCGCAGAACCAGATCGCCGAGATCCTGCTGCGCACGATCGGCCTCGAGCGAACCGGAGTCGGCCGGCCCGACAGCGGCGCGAGGGTGGTCCGGAGGCAGCTGCTGGAATGGGGCGCGGACAGTATGGAGTTCTCGATCCGTGACGGCAGCGGCCTCTCCCGCCACGACTACGTGACCCCGGCCACGATGGTGCGCGTGCTCTCGGTGATGCTGCAGCATCCCGACGGACGGGTCTTTCGCGAGGCGCTCCCGGTCGTCGGCGTGAGCGGAACGGTGCAGAGCTGGCTGCGCGGCACCAGCGCCGAGCGGAACGCGCACGGCAAGACCGGCACGCTCGGCGCGGTGCGCGCGTTCAGCGGGTACGTCACCACGGCGGGCGGAGCGACGCTCGTGTACAGCTTCATCGCGAACAACTACCTGGTCCCGACCTCCGCCGTCACGGCCGCGATCCAGCACATGGTGCGCGCCATGGCCGAGTCGCCCCTGACGTCGCGCTGATGCTGGGCGTCGCCGAAGCCATCGAGACGGTGATGGCGGCGATCTCACCGCTCGACGTCGCGGCGGTACATCTCGAGGACGCGCTGGGCAGGTTCGCCGCGCGCGACGTTGCTTCGTCGGCCGCGATTCCGCCCTGGGACAATTCCTCCATGGACGGCTACGCGGTTCGCGCGAGCGACGTCAGCGCCGGCGCGCGGCTCCGCGTCGTGGCGACGGTTCGCGCGGGGGACGCGGCCGACCGCGCGGTCGCGTCCGGCGAAGCAATGAAGATCATGACCGGCGCGCCGGTGCCCGAGGGCGCCGACACCGTGATTCGAATCGAGGACACGGAAGAAGCCGGGGGTATAGTCGCGATCAACGACACCCGGGACATCGGCCGCAACATCCGCCAGCGCGGCGAGGACATCGCTGAAGGACAGCTGGTCATCGCGAAGGGAACGCGTCTGCTCGCGCCGCACATCGGCGTGCTCGCGTCCATCGGAATGAGCAGAGTCCCGGTGCACGCGGCGCCCGTCGTCGCGATTCTCAGCACGGGCGACGAGCTGGTTCGCGTGGAGGACCTCGAGGGCGCGAGCGGCGGCAGGCGGATCGTTTCCAGCAACAGCTACTCGCTCGCGGCGCTCGTGCGCGAGACCGGGGGCGTGCCGGTGGACAACGGTCTAATTCCCGATGATCCGGCGGCGCTGCGGCAGGCGCTGGAGGAAGCTTCCGACGCCGATCTCGTCATCACGAGCGGTGGAATCTCCGTCGGCGAGTTCGACCACACCCGCGCCGTGATTCAGGCGATGGGCGGAGAGATCACCTTCTGGAAGATCAAGGCGCGGCCGGGCGCGAACATCGCGTTCGGCTCGGTGAACGGCACTCCCTGGCTCGGGCTGCCGGGGAATCCCGTGTCCGCGCTGATCGGGGGCGAGCTGTTCATCCGGCCCATGCTCCGGAAGATGAGCGGGTCCCCGCGGCCGTATCCGCGCCCGATCACCGCCATCGCCGCCGACAAGTTCAGGGCCTCGGAGAACATGGCGCACCTGTTTCGAGCCATCCTGACCAGGGCCGAGAACGGAGAGCTGCACGCTCGCTCGACCGGACCGCAGGGCTCGGGGATTCTCTCGTCCATGGCCGCGGCCAACGCGCTGCTGGTTGTGCCCGCCGGCCGCGCGATAGACCTCGGCGAGATCGTCACCGCCATTCCGCTCGACCCCGACGCGCACCTGACCGAACGGCTCGAGCTGCACGCGTGACCGGCGAGCTGCGCTCGCGGCTGGAGCGCGAGTTCGACACGGTGGAGGAAGTGTTCACCATCGCCGGCCGCGAGCTGATGATCCTCCGCCCCCGCAACGCCGACGACCTCATCACCGAGGAGGATTACGTCAAGGACGAGCGGCTGCCCTATTGGGCGGACATCTGGCCGTCGTCCATGATGCTCGCCGAGCGGCTGTTCGAGGAGAACGGCGCGGGACGCTCGCTGATCGAGCTGGGCTGTGGATCGGGGCTGTGCGCGTGCGCCGCCGCGATCAGCGGCTTCGACGTGCTGGCAACGGACTATTACGACGACGCGCTGCTGTTCACCGAGCTCAACGCGCGCGTCAACGCGCGCCGCCCGATCCGGACGCGGCACGTGGACTGGTCCGCGATCCCCGCCGACGTCGGCACGTTCGACGTGGTGATGGCCGCCGACGTGATGTACGAGCCGCGCTATCCCGCGATGGTCGCGGCCGCGATCGGCCGCCTGCTCGCGCCCGGCGGCTCCGCTCTGATCGCGGATCCCGGCCGCATCGCATTTCCCGACTTCATCGAACAGTGCGGCCTGCGAGGGTTATTAAGCCGGCGCGAAGACGTCCGGGAGTTCCGTTCGGGGGAGATCCGCCAGACGATCACGATTCACGAGATTGCGCGGGCCTGAGCTGCAGGTTTTCTCCGCCCGCCGGCGCCCCGGAATGACACCTTCGGGTTCGGCCGGCATATTTGCGTCAGGAGTCACCCTCACGGGCGGATCCTGAAGGCGGCAACGCCATTCACTCTCACATAGGGAAAAATGTCTACGTCCGTCGCGCGGTTCTCAGCGTATTGCCTGGCAGCCATTTCACTGCTGGCCTGCTCAACTGAAAAGGAAAAGGCCGCGGTGTCGAAGGGAGCCCTTCTAAGCGGAGTTGCCGTAGCCTCGAAGGCCGGCCCGACTTCGCTCGTCGTGGGAACGCCGGTGAGCGGGAGTCTCGACGCCTCGGACCCGACGCTCCCGGACAGCAGCCACTACGACCAGTGGACGTACGACGGCCGGGCCGGCGAAAAGATCAAGATCACGCTGGAATCGTCGCAGTTCGACGCTTTCCTGCTGCTCGCGAGAGACGCGGGCGGGCAGGTCGAGATGCTGGCGCAGGACGACGACGGCGCCGGTGGAACCAACGCGCAGATCAGCGCCGAGCTCCCCGCGGACGGAACGTATCTGGTGCTCGCCAACAGCTACGGCGCCGGCGGGGCCGGCTCCTATTCCCTCCGGGTCGAGCGTGACGCGGGTACGGGCACAGCGACGCAGCGGCCGCCGGCCATCGACTACGCGGCGCGCTATCCCGGCGGCGGCGATCCGAAGGGGAGATACGCCCTGCTCGTCGGCATCGACGATTATCAGGGGATCGGCAACAGCCTGAATGGACCGGTGGCCGACGCCCGCCTCATCGGCCGCATCCTGGTGGAGCGGTACGGCTTCGATCCGGCGAACGTGAAGTACATCACGGATCGCGAGGCCACGCGCGAGCACGTGTCGGAGGCGTATCTCCGCCACCTCGGCCAGGCCGGGCCCGACGGCGCGGCGGTGTTCTACTACTCGGGCCACGGCATGCAGATGGAAGAAAATCTCGCTCTGACCGGCGCGCTCGATCCCGAGCCGGACCAGGTGGATGAAGCGCTGTACATGTGGGGCGCCGACGGCCGCGGCGGCGTGCTGCTGGACGACGAGCTCGGATTTCTCGCGAGCCAGCTCAAGACGGACAGAGTGTTGATGATCTTCGACGCATGCTTCTCCGGGACGGGGACCATGGGCGGCTCCACCGGGGAGGCAAAAGAGCAGAAGTGGGAAGACGTGAAGGGGAATGTCACGCTTCCGACGACTTTCCTGACGAGCTCCGCCAAGGCCGGGACTCCGGCCGCGGGCTCGGGTGGCGACCTGCTCCGCGAGCCGCAACGGCACGTGCTGCTTGCCGCATCCACGGACGACCAGCTTTCCTGGACGGCCTCGGGCTGGCCGAAGTACGGCGGCAC
>CALMKE010000092.1 GCA_937867645.1 uncultured Gemmatimonadota bacterium
GTTGACGCTGGGGGCTCCATTCCGCCCAACGTCTTCGAGGACGAGCTGCCCTCTGACTTCATTAAGGCCGGCAACAACTCTGCAAACGACCAGTACACGCTTCGATGCAAGGAAGCCGGCTTAAGGATTCATCCTGCCCGCTTTCCCATGACGTTGCCCGACTTTTTCATCAAGATGCTGACCGACGATGGTGATATCGTCGTTGATCCCTTCGCTGGCTCCAACACGGCAGGAATGGTGGCGGAGACGCTAGGGCGCCGTTGGATCGCGATGGATGATGTCCGGGAATATCTCGATGCCAGCAAGTTTCGATTCGATTCGTCAATAGTCGATGAATAGTTGGCGGGGATCATAAGTTGCCACCTATGGCAGACCGTTCCGTGCGACTGGAGCACGGAAGTTCGAAGCGTATCACCCACCCTGGAGGTTCTGCTAGATCAGAAGGTGGCCGAGTTCTCTCACAGCGTTTTCATACCGATTCCGCATGCCGACGTGAAGCTCCACGAAACTAGTTAGCTCGGCTTCATCTTCCACGAAAGAATAAGTCTGAATGGGTTCTCTCCATATCAAGCGCGGCATACCGTTCGAGAATTCGAAGCGACTCCAATGGCCGAAGATGATAGCTCCTAGTACCGCCGACTTTTCACTTTGGTCTTGAATTATCGCATGCGCTCGGGCAAGCTGGTCGTTAAACTGCTCGCCGACGTCTTCTATTGTGGACCCGGAAAGATCGGGTATCCAAGGATCGACGCTCAGTGCGACGAATCCTCTCAAGTTATTCCGCCGCAGTTGCTGGGCAGCCTTTCGCAACCTCGCGCGTAACGCAGCTGGCTTGGCGCTGCTGACCCGTTTCGCCGCGACTCCGATGACCTCCCCGCGGTACTCCGTGCAGTAATCTGGCTCAATTGCTCGAGCTTCGAGGCCGCATAGGACTAGATAAGCGCCCACGTATAGCTCGAACTGTATATCCCGGGCGGGGTCCGTCGCGCCCGGTTGGACCCCATCCCGCCCTTGCAACAGGTACGCAAGACGCTCGTTCGGGAAAGGATTTACTCTACGAGGCCGTTCTTCAGCAGTCCAAACAATCACAAAAGCCTCGAAGAGAGTGCGAAATGCGTTCAATGCAGCTCGTTGGCCATGGATATCCCCTTCGCTGAGCAGGCGGTGGCCTTCGTTTAATGCGTCCGTTAGTTGAATCGCATTCGCAAGCCGATTCGGGCTTGGGATGTGAATGCCTCGCCGAGCCAACCTCGCTAGAACTTCGCGGCCGCGCGCGACAAGCACCGCAGAGCTGACCCCCGGCAGCTCAAGATTCCCCCATTGGGACCATTCGTTAATCAAGGCCGCACCGTTTCATGTATAATCGGCCGCAAATACTGGCCCGTGTACGACGCTGCCACTTCGGCCACTTCCTCCGGCGTCCCCGCCGCCACGACGTCACCACCCCGCAACCCCCCCTCCGGCCCGAGATCGATGATCCAGTCCGCGGTCTTGATCACGTCGAGGTTATGCTCGATCACCAGCACCGTATTGCCACGATCGACAAGCCGGTGCAGCACGTGCAGCAGCATACGCACGTCCTCGAAGTGCAAACCTGTCGTGGGCTCGTCCAGTATGTAGAACGTGCGGCCCGTGTCGCGCTTGGACAGCTCGGTCGCGAGCTTCACCCGCTGCGCCTCGCCACCGGACAACGTCGTCGCGCTCTGCCCCAGATGGATGTAGCCGAGCCCGACGTCCGTGAGAGTCTGCAGCTTCTGGTGGATGCGCGGCTGATTCTGGAACATCTCCAGCGCGTCCTCCACCGTCAGCTCCAGCACGTCGGAGATGCTCGCCCCGCGGAAGCGCACCTCGAGAGTCTCTCTGTTGTAGCGCTTCCCCTTGCACACGTCGCACGGGACGTACACGTCGGGGAGAAAGTGCATCTCGATCTTCACCAGCCCGTCACCCTGGCACGCCTCGCACCGGCCGCCCTTCACGTTGAACGAGAACCGTCCCGGCCCGTACCCGCGGATCTTCGCCTCCGGCAGCTCGGCGAACAGCTCGCGAATCGGCGTGAACAGGCCCGTGTACGTCGCGGGATTCGACCGCGGCGTGCGCCCGATCGGGCTCTGGTCAATGTCGATCACCTTGTCGAGGTGCTGCAGACCCTTGATGCCCTTGTGCGCCCCCGGGATCACGCGCGCCCGATAGAAATGCCGCGCAAGCGCGCTGTGCAGGATGTCCTCGATCAGCGTGCTCTTGCCGGAGCCCGACACGCCGGTGACCGCGACGAACAAACCCAGCGGGATCTCGACGTCGAGATTCCTCAGGTTGTGCTCCCTCGCGCCCTCGATCCGGATGACCTTGTCCGGATCCATCGGCCGGCGCCGCGCCGGAATAGCGACTGACTCTTCGCCGCGCAAATACCTGCCGGTGAGAGAGGCGGGATTCTCCATCAGATCGTCCAGCGTCCCGTGCGCGATCACCTCACCGCCGTGCTTTCCGGCGCCCGGCCCGAGGTCAATGATGTGATCGGCCGCGCGCATGGTCTCTTCGTCGTGCTCGACCACGATCACCGTGTTGCCGAGGTCGCGCAGGTGCTTGAGCGTCGCGAGCAGGCGGCCGTTGTCGCGCTGGTGCAAGCCGATGGACGGCTCGTCCAGGATGTACAGCACGCCGACGAGGCGCGAGCCGATCTGCGTCGCGAGCCTGATGCGCTGCGCTTCCCCGCCCGACAGACTCTCGGCGGCGCGACCCAGGGTCAGATAGTCGAGCCCCACGTCTTCGAGGAAGCGCAGCCGGTCGCGCACTTCCTTCAGGATTGGCCCGGCGATGTCGGCGTCGAGACCACGCTTGCCGTCCCCGCGCACTGGAACGCCCGTGAAGAACGCCAGCGCGTCGGTAACGGACATCTCCACCACTTCGCCGACGTTCTTGCCCGCGACGGTGACCGCGAGCGATTCCGGCTTGAGCCTGCGGCCCCCGCACACGGTGCACGGGCGCACCATCATGTACTCCTCGAGCTCGAGACGCACCGAGTCCGACTCGGTGTCGTCGTACCGCCGCTGGATGTTGGCGACGATCCCTTCCCACTTCTCCGGGACCGCGCGTCCGCTGCGCGACGCGCCCGACCCGTACAGCAGGACGCGCTGCACGTCGGGCGCGAGCTTCCCCCACGGCATGTTGAGATCGAAGCCCAGCGTCTTCGCGAGCGGCGGCAGGATTACCCGCCGCAGATAGCTGTCCGGCTCGCCCCAGGGGAGGATCACTCCCTCCAGGATGCTGATGCTCGGATCGCCGAGAATCAGCTCTTCGCTCACTTCGCGGCGCGTGCCGAGCCCGCCGCACGCGGTGCACGCGCCGAACGGCGAGTTGAACGAGAAGTGACGCGGCTCCAGCTCGGGGAGCGAGATGCCGCAATCGGGGCAGCCGTACCGCTCGGAGAACATCCGCGATCGCTTCGCCGCGGTCTCGTCCACGAGCACGACCTCGACAACTCCCTCCGCGGTCTTGAGCGCGGTCTCGAGCGAGTCGGTCAGCCGGCCGCGATCCTCTCCGCGCACGACGAGTCGGTCCACTATGACCGCGATCGTGTGATTGAGCTTCTTGCTGAGCTTCGGCGGGTCGGCGAGCTCGGCGGGCTTTCCGTCAACGTACGCGCGCACGAAGCCCTGCTTCCGCGCCGCCTCGAACAGCTCCTTGAACTCGCCCTTTCTCTGCCGCACGAGCGGCGCGAGGATCTCGACGCGAGTTCCTTCCGGCCAGGTAAGGATCGTGTCCGCGATCTGGCTGGCGTTCTGCCGGCCGACCTCGTTGCCGCAGTTCGGGCAATGCGGCGTGCCGGCGCGCGCGTACAGCAGTCGCAGGTAATCGTAGATCTCGGTGACCGTGCCCACGGTCGAGCGCGGGTTGTGCCCCGCGGTCTTCTGCTCGATGGATATGGCCGGCGACAGCCCTTCGATCGAATCGACGTCCGGCTTCTCCATGAGGCCGAGGAACTGCCGGGCATAGGCCGACAGCGATTCGACGTACCGGCGCTGCCCTTCGGCGTAGATGGTGTCGAACGCGAGCGAGGACTTGCCCGATCCCGACAAGCCGGTGATGACGGTCAGCTTGTCGCGGGGGATGGTGACATCAATGTTGCGCAGATTGTGCTCCCGCGCGCCCCGAACGACCAAAGACTCTTCTGCCATAGCCTTGTAAGGTCGCGGATTTGCCGGTCTGATTCAACTGACCGGTACCAAATGGCGGAGAGCGGTGTGCGTTACCCGTTTACCCGTTTGCGCGTTAGGACGTAGACGGCGGTGGGAAAAGAGGGCCTTCGCATTTCCCACCGCATTTCACGTCCTAACGCAGAACGCAGTAACGGGTAACGCACACCGCTCTCCGTTTTTTTATCCTGGGGCAGCAGCGACCCAGCAAGTAGATTAGCCCGTCCTCCACGCGGGATTTTTTCAACGATGGCCCATACTGATGCAGTCGTGGTGCTGACCACCGTCGCGAGCGAAGAAGAAGGCCTCAAGCTCGTCCGGGCCCTCCTCGACCAGCGTGTCATCGCCTGCGGCACCCTCCTCCCCGGCGCGCGGTCGCTCTACCGCTGGGAGGGCAAGATCGCCGACGAGCGCGAGGTAGTGATCCTGCTCAAGACGCGCTCGGGAACGATCAGCGCGCTCGAGAAAGCCTTCGGCGAGCTGCACCCGTACAAAGTCCCCGAGCTGCTGGTGCTCGCGGTGGATGCCGGCCTCGAGAAATACATCTCCTGGATCGGCGACGAAACGAGCCTGGCGATCGTGTGAGCCGGCGCGGCATCGCACTCGCGGTGCTCGGCGTCTGGGCGGTCGCCGTCGCCCTGCTCGCGTCGCGCAGCATCAACCGCGACCCGGTGGAGGTCCTCGCGATCGCGGCGCTGCGCATCCAGCCGCGCAGCATCTACTACACGATCGAGCGCGGCGGCGCCGTGGTCGGAGCCGCGTCGTCGGAGATAGACACGCTCACGACGCGTATCATCGCCACCGACTACGTCGAGGGCGTGCTGCCTGCGGCGGACTCCACGCTCGACCTGCGGCTGCGTGCCCGCTCGACCTTCACTCGCGCGCTTTCGTTCCAGGAAATTCGCATTCTGCTGCAAACGCCGGGCGATTCCCTTACGGTGATGGTTCGCCGCGCTTCGGCCGACTTGCTTCGCGTCACGGGAGACCGCGACGGGCGAATGCTCGGCACGCAGGACATCGAGGCGCGCGATCCGGTGTTCATGCCGCAGTGGGCGGCTCTGCCGCTGATGCTGACGCAGGAAGCGCGCGAGGGGTCGAGCATGACGGTGCGCATCCTGGACCCGCGCACCCGCATCGCGCGCGAGACCCCGCTTCGTATCGCCGCCGAATCCCTGTTCGTTGTGGTAGACAGCGCCGCGTTCGATGCTCGCGACCGGACCTGGGTGCCCGCCCTGCGTGACACCGTCCGCGCCTGGCGCGTCACTGGCGAGGGGCTGCCTCCGACGTTCTGGATCGACATCGCCGGCCGCATCGTCGAGGCCGAGGACGCGGGGGGACTACGGCTGCGCCGCACCGCCTTCGAGATAGCATTCGACAACTGGCGCAACCGCCGCCGGCGTCCGGCTCAGCCAATAGCCCATAGCCAATAGCCAATAGCTGCCCTTTTATGATTCAGCTTCGCTCGCTCACGAAACGCTACGGCAAGTTCACGGCGGTGGACTCGATCGACCTTACGGTGAGCCAGGGGGAGATCTTCGGCTTTCTCGGGCCCAACGGCGCTGGCAAGACCACGACGCTGCGCATGATCGCCGGCATTCTGCGCCCAACGGCCGGCACGGTCAGTATCGGCGGAGTGAACGTCGTGGCGAATCCGCTCGCGGCCAAGGCGAAGCTGGGCTACATCCCCGACCGGCCGTTCATATATGAGAAGCTCACGGGCAGCGAGTTTCTCCGGTTCGTCGCCGGCCTGTATGACCAGCAGGGTCCGGACGTGGACAACCGCGCGCGCGAGCTGCTGGCGCTGTTCGACCTGGAAGACTGGCGCGACGAGCTGGTCGAGAGCTACAGCCACGGGATGCGGCAGAAGCTCATCATCTCCAGCGCCTTCGTGCACCGGCCGGAAGCGATAGTGGTGGACGAGCCGATGGTCGGGCTCGACCCGAAAGCGGCGCGGACACTCAAGGACCTCTTCCGCGAGTACGTGAATCGCGGGCACACGATCATGATGTCCACGCACACGCTCGAAGTGGCCGAGTCGCTGTGCGACCGGATCGCCATCATCCAGGGCGGTAAGATCCGCGCCGAGGGAACGATGGCCGAGCTGCGCACGCAATCGGAGGACGGCACCGAGCGGCTGGAGTCGATCTTCCTCAAGCTCACCGGCGAAGAGGCTCAGCGGCATCTGATGCAGGTGCTCGATGCGTGAGCTGTTCCATCTGCTGCTGCCGAAATGGTGGACGGCGCGGGCGCGGTCCACTTCTTCGGGCCGCGGCCGCGCCACGCGCTGGCTTTTCTTCGCGATCGCGGGTGGATTCTTCTGGCTGTTCGTCTTCGGCGTGCTGTTCCGCGTGCTGCGTTACTTCCGGGGAATTCCCGAGATAGGCGCGCTGCTCGCGGGCAAGCTGCTCGGCTTGATGCTGCTGAGCTTCTTCTCGCTGCTCCTGCTGTCGAACATCGTGACCTCGCTCTCCAGCTTCTTCCTCGCGCGGGACCTGGACCTGCTCGTGTCGGCGCCCGTGGACTGGCTGAAGCTGTACGGCGCCAAGCTACTCGAGACCGCGGTGAACTCGAGCTGGATGGTCGTGCTGATGGCGTTGCCGGTGTTCACCGCGTACGGGCTCATTTACGAAGGCGGCTGGTGGTATCCCCTCGTCGCGCTCGGCGTGTTCGTCCCGCTGCTGCTCATCCCCGCGGTGCTGGGCAGCGCGATCACGCTGCTCCTCGTGAACATCTTCCCCGCGCGGAGGACGCGCGACATTCTCGGTCTCGTCACGGTGCTCTCAGCCGCGGCGATCGCGCTGCTCGTGCGCCTGATCCGGCCGGAGCAGCTCGCGCGGCCGGAATCGTTTCGCTCGCTCGTGGACTTCATCGCGCTGCTGCGCACGCCCGCTTCGCCGATGCTGCCGAGCGAGTGGGCGCAGGCGGGGATGATGAGCTGGCTCACGTACGAGCCGGATTATCTGCCTTTCTTCCTGCTCTGGTCCACGACCGCCGGGCTGATCGTGCTCGGCGCCGCGCTGCACCAGCGGCTGTATGCCCAGGGGTTCAGCAAGTCGCAGGAAAGCGCGTCCCGGTTCAAGAAGCCCGATCCCGCGAAGAGCGTCACACGCTGGATTCTCGCGCCGCTATCGGTTCGCCGCCGCGAGATGGTGCTCAAGGAGATGCGGATCTTCTTCCGCGACACCACGCAGTGGTCGCAGCTGATCCTGCTCGCCGTGCTCGTGGCGGTGTACATCTTCAACATCAAGTTCCTGCCGCTGCGCACCGAAGGGGTGACCTTCCTGCTGGCGAACATCGTTCCTTTCCTGAATCTCGCGATCGCCGGCTTCGTGCTGTCCGCGGTGGCCGCGCGGTTCGTTTTCCCGTCGGTGAGCCTCGAGGGCCGCACGCTCTGGCTGCTGCGGTCGAGCCCGCTGCCGGTGAAGGACGTGCTCTGGTCGAAGTTCTGGGTGGGAACGCTGCCGCTCCTGATCGTCGCGCTCGCCATCGTGTTCATCACCAACGTCCTGCTGCAGGTGACAGAGTTCATGATGTTCGTCTCGATCGCGACGATCACTCTGCTCACGTTCGCCTTGAGCGGGCTGGCGATGGGATTCGGCACCCTGTTCCCGCAGTACGAGACGGAGAACGCCGCGCAGATCCCGACGTCGTTCGGCGGGCTGTTCTACATGATGACATCCATCGCGCTGATCGGAGCGGTGGTGGTGCTCGAAGCGAGACCGGTGTACTCGTACGTGCGGCAGGTCACGTACCGGGGCGGCGCGGATCCGACGGAGATGATCGTCGGTTTCGGCTTGGTCGCGGCTCTCTGCATCGCGGCGACGCTGATTCCACTCCGGGTGGCCGTCAGGCGATTGGAGCTAGGCGAGACGTAGGACCTAAAAGCAGGTTTTCAGCTTAAGACAACAAGCGGCGCTCCACGATTCGAACAGAAGCTCGCGTCTTTTTCGGTCGGCTCCCGCGCTTCGAGCAGGCCGTCGCGCATGCTACGGCAGAAAAGGATCGACCGTTCGGGTAGGAACGGTCAGGACTGCAGCCCCGTCTGGTGTAACGCGTTCGCGACGGCCCACGCCAAGCGGTCCGTTCGCTCCCCAACAATATGCGAAGCCGGCCGCGCTCAAGGCGCATGTATGGTCACCGCCGCCCGCGGTGACCACAGAAAACGTCACGCCGGGCGCGACAGCGAGCACCGGGGAAACGGAGCGGTAGGCCGAGGGATCGGTGCCAGGCGCCCCAAATGCCAAGTTGTTACCGAGCTGCCCTCTCGAGTTGCTTCCCCAGCAATAAATGCGTGACTCGATTGTTACGGCACACGAATGTGAGCCTCCGGCACTTACCGATCGAGCGCCTGCAGGAAGTGCCACTGACTTCGGAGAGGCGCTCGGAGCTTCCGAGCCGGTACCGAGGCGTCCGTTGAAGTTGTTGCCCCAGCAATACACGACTTCCGTCCTAGATACAGCGCACGTGTGCAGATAGCCCGCACTCACGGACAAATAAAGTTCTTCCCCGCCGACGCGTGCCGGCACTTGGCGAGTATCGGTGGTACCGTCCCCAAGCTGGCCATAGTCATTACGTCCCCAACAGTGAAGAATACCATCGGCCATCAGTCCGCATGCATGCATACCGCCAACAGATATTCCCGCGTAGCGAGCCGCAGTCTGGATTACTGATGGAAGTGGGTTCTGGATCGTCCCGATCTGGCCCCAGCAGAGCGCAACTCCAGAGGTAGTGAGTCCACACGTGGCGGCGCCGCCCGCACTGACCGACACCAGCGTCGAATCAGTCCGGATGGGAGTCGGGCTCGCGCGTGCAGTTGTCGTCCCCTCTCCAAGTTGGCCATACAGATTGTCACCCCAACAATATGTCCGGCCATCCGACGCCACGGCGCACGTATGTTCGGTGCCCGCATCCAGCGCGCGGACAACGAGCGCGCCCCCAGCAGGCAACGGCGAGAGCGTACTTTTCAGTTTGTCCGGGCGCCCATCCGCCAACTCTCCGTGCCAGTCAGTTCCCCAGCAATACACGCGCCCCGTACGAATAACTGCGCAACTGTGAGCGGACCCCGCCGAAATGCCGTCAAACACAATGGTCGATTGTGCGTCTTGACCAAGGGCACGGACCAACGCGCTGTCCCTACCACCGCCGGCGGTGGCGACAATGACGGTGAATCCTGGTGACCGGGCCAATACAACACCGGCATCGCTCACGCTGGCGATGCTCGGGTTCCGGCTAGTCCAAGCAACGGTTGCGTTTGACGGAGGCAGAGGTGATCCGTCGCCGTCTACGAAAAACACGGTGAGGTTCTCCTGCTGGTCGACGTGCAATGTGACAGCAGTCGCGTCGACAACGATTCCGGCATCCCGTCTAGCCGTGCCGAGTACTTCGGTGCAGGCGATAAGGTGTGAGACGATAACGTATAGCGAGCATACGTGTACGTTCGTCACGCTTGATGCAGATCGTGGTAGCCTTCGGGAACCGACCATCCTCGAGTGCACGCCGCTAATTGGCCGAATCTGCTGCCGCGGGTCGTGAAGAACCCCATAATGGTGCGATCAGGGCGCCAATTGCGGCCCCCACTGTGCCGCCAACGACCCCGCCGATGGCAACAGAGGTGCCCACAGGAGTGCACGTGCCGGACAACGGATCCTTGAACCGGGTGCACCGGCCAGCGGTGAAAGCTGCTGCGCCGACCACAAAGCCGATTCCCAGCCCGATCGCAGCGCCTTTTATCCGTGAAGGACGACTCGCTACGGACTCCTGCTGAAAGCTGTACGATCCAACGTGGACACTCCTCGGTGCCGGGCCGTAATCGCTCGCCATTACACCGGACCGCGGGAACATCGTGATGTTGTAGGGGACAGCTCCTGGCACATTCTCTCGTCCGAATGGGGCTAGCGCGCGCTCGCTGCCTTGGCCGGCAACTAGCGTCGGTAGGAGACTGGCACCTACAAAGCAGACTAGGAGTCGCAGTGGAGTTCACCCGGTTTCGTGGACACGTAGTTAAGCTGCGTTCCTGAATTTCCTCTCTTCGTATTCGGCGGGA